>NZ_JBEORY010000017.1:0-146819 GCF_040302665.1 Kitasatospora sp. NPDC097691
CGGTTACATTCCGAACCCGGAAGCTAAGCCTCACAGCGCCGATGGTACTGCAGGGGGGACCCTGTGGGAGAGTAGGACGCCGCCGAACAATCATTCCAAAAAGCCCCCTTCCCGTCCGGGAAGGGGGCTTTTTGCGTTACCCTCTGCCAATGCAGAACCTGACCCTGACCTGGCAGTCCGCCGGGGGCGCCGCCGCCGGCCTCTACGCCGGCGCGTACGTCGCGTCGAGGGTCCGGAAGCCGTCGCTGTCGGCGCTGCTGCGGGAGGCCGGCACGCTGCTGGCGCTGTTCGCGCTCTGGCAGCTGGTCGGGCACCTGTCGGTGATGAGTGCGGACCACGCGGTGGACCGGGCGAGCTGGATCCACCACACCGAGCAGGTGATCGGGTTGCCGGACGAGGCCTCGTGGCAGGCGGCGGTCACGCCGTACCCGGTGGTGGTGCGCCTGGCGAACTACTACTACGCAGCCATGCACTTCGCCGTGATGCTGGCGGTCCTGCTCTGGGTGTTCGTGCGGCACCGGGAGCGGTACGCCTGGGTGCGGAACACGGTGGTGATCACGACCGCGGTCTGTCTGTTGGTGCAGTTCATCCCGGTGGCGCCGCCGCGGATGCTGCCGGAGAGCGGCTTCGTCGACGTAGCCGCGCAGTACGGGCAGTCGGTGTACGGGGGTGCGGTCGGCGGTGTGGTGGTGGCGGACCAGCTGTCCGCGATGCCCTCGGTGCACGTCGCCTGGTGCGTGCTGGCCGCGGTCGCGGTGATCCGGGTGTCGCGAAGTTCGCTGCGGTGGGTCATGGTGCTGCATCCGGTGCTGACGGTCGCGGTGGTCGTCGTGACGGCGAACCACTTCTGGGCCGACGGCATCGTCGCCGTCGTGATCCTCCTGTTCGCCTACGCCGTCCTGGCGTTGGCGGCACGCCGGCGGGGCCGGGCCTCCGTCGAGACGGGGACCCGACCCCGCAGTACTGCCGAGGAGCGGTTGGAGCAGGTCGGCTGACGCGTCAGGCCACCCGGCAGGTCACTTGACCGGCAGGGCGACCTTCCCCCAGGAGCCGTTGCTCAGGGCGGAGGTGGCCCAGTACCAGGCGGCGAGTCCGGAGAGGGCCGCGACCCAGCCGGCGAGCTTGGCCAGGCCGCTGTAGCCGCCGAAGGTGGCGATCGCGGAGAGCAGCAGGGAGAGCGTCAGCAGGCCGTAGACGGCACGGCTGAGCTGCCCGCCGCCCCAGCCGGCCGCGGTGAGGGTGAGCGCGAGCAGGGCCCACAGCAGCAGGAACAGGCCGGCGGCGTTCTTGCCCGCCCCGCCAGCCGCCGACCAGGTCGCCCAGAAGGCGCCGAGGCTGGTGAACGCGGTGCCGGTGAAGCCCTCGCCGCCGCGGAGTTGCCAGAGGCCCGCGATGAAGAGGGTGACGCCGCCGAGCAGGTGGGCGAGGTGGGCTGCGTCCCCGACGCCGGCGCCGTGCAGGATGCCGGTGGAGAGCAGACCGTAGGCGAGAAGTGTCAGGCCGAGGGCGAGGTAGCCGAGGTTACCCGCGTCGGCCCCGGTGGAGCGGGCGTTCGTTGCCCCGGTAGCGTCGTTGCTCACCGGAGGCTCCTTTCACTCTGTGCGCGCGCAGGGCGCAGTGACGCTGTGGTGTGGTTTCGACGAGTGGATGCGCGCGACCGCGCCGAGGGCGCACGGCTGTGAGCGTGCGCGGGCTGCGGTCAGAATGATGGGCCAGCGGAGAGCCCGCTGGTCACGTCCCCGCCGGGGGGATTCCCCGGTGAGATCGGTCTACCCGACGTCGGGCGCTTGTACCCTTGTGAAGATAACAATTTGTGACTGCGTCAGTTACCGCGTCGGCTGGGGGACGCTCACGGCTGGCGCTGGTTGGGCACCCGCAGGGTCAGGATCGCCATGTCGTCGGACGGCGGCTCGGGGGCGAAACGCTCGACCGCGCGCTGGACGCGGGCCGCCACGGCGCCGGCGGTCAGGCCGGTGCAGCCGGTGAGCACCTCGGCGAGGCCGTCGTCGCCCAGCATCCGCCGGCCCTCGCGGCGTTCGGTGACGCCGTCGGTGACGCACAGCAGGACCTCGCCGGGGGCGAGCACCAGGGTCTCGGCGGTCAGGTCGAGGTCGTCCATGACACCGAGCAGCGGCTGCGGGGTGGCGGCGCGGTCGACCCGGCCGTCGGTGCGCAGCCGCAGGGGCAGCGGGTGCCCGGCGCAGACCAGGGAGAGTTCGGTGCTGCCGTCCGGACGGGGCGTCAGCTCGCCGTAGAGCAGGGTCAGGAAGCGGCTGCGCGAACCCTCGTCCAGGATGGCCGCGTTGAGGCGGCGGAGCACCTGTGGGGCGTCCAGGCCCTCGCGGGCGAGCAGGCGCAGCGAGTGCCGGGCCAGGCCGGTGACCGAGGCGGCCTCGGGACCGGTGCCGCAGACGTCGCCGATGGCGAATCCGTAGGTGCCCTCGCGGATGGTGAACAGGTCGTAGAAGTCCCCGCCGACCTCGTTGCCCTCGCCGGCGGCCTGGTAGTAGACGTCCACCTCGACGCCCGGGATCTCGGGCAGGTCCGGCGGCAGCAGGCTGCGCTGCAGGGCCTGGCTGGTGGCGGTGCGCTCGGAGTAGAGGCGGGAGTTGTCGAGGGCGAGCGCGGCGCGGCGGGAGAGGTCCTCGGCGAGTTCGAGGATCTCCTGGCGGAACCGGACGCCGGCCGGGACGCCGAGCGCCAGCAGGCCGATGACGCGGTTGCGGGCGGTCAGTGCGATGACGACGGTCTCGCCGAGCAGACCCGCGAGTTCGGGGCTGTCCCCGAGGCCGCCGGCCGCGGCGGTGTCGGCGGGCGCCGTCCAGAACCGGACGCCGTGGGTGGGGCCGGCCTCGGGGACGGGGGTCTTGTCGAGCAGGTCGCGCAGGGGGTCGATGCGGTCCTCGTCCTCGTGCAGGACGAAGGCGAGCCGGGCCGGGGAGGTGTGGTCGGCGGTGGTGTAGACGGCGCACCAGGAGGCGAGGGTGGGGACGGCCATCTGCGCCATCAGCGCCAGGGTCTGCTCGTGTTCGAGCGTCCCGGCCAGCAGGTCGGAGGCTTCCACCAGGAAGGAGAGCGAGCCGCGGCGCAGTCGTTCGAGCTCGGTCAGCCGGGTGCTCTCGACGGCCAGGGCGACCCGGTCGGCGGCGAACTGCAGGCGCAGCGCGTCCTCGTTGTCGTAGCGGCCGGGCGCGGTGGCGGCGATGCCGAGCGAGCCGATCAGCCGGCCCTCGACCTTGAGCGGGACGGTGAGCAGGGAGCGCATGCCGCTGTCGGAGAGCAGGGGCAGGCCGGTGGGGCGGGCGGTGAGGTCCTCGTGGACGGAGGGCAGTCGGGCGGAGTCGTAGCGGTTGCCGGTCTCGACGGGGAAGCGGGCGTGCCGACGGTTTCCGCTGGTGAGGCCGGTGGCGGCGCGGACCTCGAACTCGGTCTCGTCGTCGGTGGTGAGCAGCAGGTACGCGGCGTCGCCGTCGAGCAGGTCGCGGGCGCGTTCGACGGTGCGCTGCAGCAGGGTGTCGAGGTCGTCGGTGGCGACCGCGCCGGCCATCAGGTCGAGGCGGGGGCCGGTCTGGTCGGGCCGCTCGCCGGGCAGGGCGCGGGCGGGGGAGCGCAGGACGGCGCGGTCGGGTTCGAGGACGAGCAGACAGAGGGTGGAGGGGACGCCCTCGGTGTCGCGCACGCGCACCTGGACGCCGTACACCTCGACCTCGCGGCCGTCCTGGCGGCGGATCCCGTAGCCGCCCTCCCAGCGGGCCAGCCGCAGGGTGTCGGTCAGGCCGAGGCCGCGGCCCGGGGCTTGCGGCCAGACGGCGAGGTCGGCCCAGGGCCGGCCGAGGACGGCGGCGGCGGGGTACCGGAACAGGGCCTCGGCGTCCGGGTTCCAGGCCAGGACGCGGCCGTCCTCGTCGATCTGGACGACGGCGACGTGCACCGGGCCGGCGCTGCTGGGCAGGTCGCTGCCGGGCGTGGCGGGAACGGCGTAGCGGGTCCCGAGCACGTGTGGGGGCAGCTGGAGGCGGAACCAGACGGTCTTCCGGCCGGCCGCGTACTCGACGCCCCACCGCTCGGCGAGGGCGGAGCACATCAGCAGACCGCGGCCGCCCTCGCCGTCGGGGTCGGCGTAGCGGTCGGAGGCGGTGACGGGGCCGTCGCCGAGGGAGGGCAGGCCGCGTTCCGGGTGGTGGTCGGTGACCTCGATCCGGACGGTCTCCTCCTCGCGCAGGCAGCAGACCTCGGCGGCCGTGCCGGCGTGCACGATGGCGTTCGTGACCAGTTCGCTGACCAGCACGATGGCGTCGTCGACGACCTCCGGCAGGCCCCAGCCGAGCAGCGCGTCCCGGACGAACCCCCGGGCGGCGGCCGCGGACCGGCCGTCGGGGGCGAAGGTGGCGGCTGCGCGCGCGGTGACCACGTTGCCACTTCTCCTCTGCTGCTCTTGCGCTGGCTGTCCGGGGTGCGGCGCCGACTTCCCCGTGCGCGCCGTCGGGTGAGCGGCGGCGCTGGGTCGGGTCGTGGCCCGGTGCAGCGCTCCACCCTACTTTCCGCTTGGTTCCCCGTGGGGGCCGGGAGCCGAAACAGGCACCAGAGGGTGATTCTGCCCACCTGTTTCGGACGGTGCGGCACCAACCGTGCGCAACCGGCCGTGCGCCGGGCGCCAGTGCTGCCAGACTGGGGGGTCCGCGATGACCGGTACGGGCAGTACGGTCGTGTGGGTGCCGGTGCGCCGCAGGCCGCCGGTACGCAGCCCAGCCGGGCCGGTGCCCGGGCGCGTGCCGCACCGGCACGGGCGGTCACCGGACAGTTCACGATGTGGGAGGGGCCCGTTGAGTTCGGCCACCAAGGACGCAACCGGTACGACGCCGCCCGCCCAGCGCGGCGGCCGCTCCGGGACCGCGCCGCGGAACGCGGCCGGCCGGCGAGTGAGCCACAACCGGGGCGCGGAGCCCGCCGAGTTGCGCAAGCTGCTGTCCGCGCTGACCGCGATGCGGGACGGCAACTTCCGCCGTCGGCTGACGATCCCGGGCGACGGGCCGCTGGCGGAGATCGCCGCGGTGTTCAACGAGGTCGCCGAGCGCAACCAGCACCTGACCGGTGAACTGGCCCGGGTCCGGCGGGCGGTGGGCCGCGAGGGCCGGCTGAACGAGCGGCTGGAGACCGGTGCGGGCGAGGGCGCCTGGATGGCGGCGGTCGACAACTGCAACGCGCTGATCGACGACCTGGCCCGCCCGATGGCCGAGGTCGGCCGGGTGCTGACCTCGATCGCCGAGGGCGACCTGGACCAGAAGATGGAGCTGCGCTCGCTGCACAGCAACGGGGTGAGCCACCCGCTGCGCGGCGAGTACCTGAAGATCGGGCGGACCGTCAACGGACTGGTCGACCAGCTCTCGGAGTTCACCGACGAGGTGACCCGGGTGGCCCGTGAGGTCGGCACCGAGGGCAAGCTCGGCGGTCAGGCCAAGGTCCGGAGCGTGTCGGGCAGTTGGAAGGACCTGGCGGACTCGGTCAACACCATGGCCGGGCGGCTGACCGCGCAGGTGCGCAACATCGCCCAGGTGACGACCGCGGTCGCCAAGGGCGACCTGTCCCGCAAGGTCACCGTCGAGGTGGCCGGCGAGATGCTGGAGCTGAAGAACACCGTCAACACGATGGTGGACCAGCTGAACGGCTTCGCCGCGCAGGTCACCGCGGTGGCCCGGGACGTGGGGACGGAGGGGCGGCTGGGCGGTCAGGCCCAGGTGCCCGGCGTGGCCGGGGTCTGGCGCGACCTCACCGACTCGGTGAACTTCATGGCCGACAACCTGACCGGCCAGGTCCGCAACATCGCCCAGGTGACCACGGCGGTGGCGCGCGGGGACCTCTCGCAGAAGATCGAGGTGGACGCGCGCGGCGAGATGCTGGAGCTGAAGAACACCATCAACACGATGGTCGACCAGCTCTCCGGCTTCGCCGAGCAGGTGACCCGGGTGGCCCGCCAGGTGGGCACCGAGGGCCGGCTGGGCGGTCAGGCCCAGGTGCCCTGGGCGGCCGGGGTGTGGCGGGACCTCACCGACAACGTCAACTTCATGGCGAACAACCTCACCGACCAGGTGCGCAACATCGCCCAGGTGACGACCGCGGTCGCCAAGGGCGACCTGTCGCAGAAGATCCAGGTGGACGCCCGTGGGGAGATCCTGGAGCTGAAGAACACCATCAACACGATGGTGGACCAGCTGGGCGCCTTCGCGGACGAGGTCACGCGGGTCGCCCGGGACGTCGGCACCGAGGGCATCCTCGGTGGCCAGGCCAGCGTGCCGGGGGTGGCCGGCATCTGGAAGGACCTGACCAACTCCGTCAACCTGATGGCCAACAACCTGACCAGCCAGGTCCGGAACATCGCCGAGGTGACCACGGCGGTGGCGCGCGGCGACGTGTCGAAGAAGATCACCGTCGACGCCCGGGGCGAGATCCTGGAGCTGGTGACCACCGTCAACACCATGGTCGACCAGTTGTCGGCGTTCGCCGACGAGGTGACCCGGGTGGCCCGGGAGGTGGGCACCGAGGGGATCCTGGGCGGCCAGGCGCGGGTGCGCGGGGTGTCGGGCATCTGGAAGGACCTGACGGACAACGTCAACTTCATGGCGTCCAACCTGACCGGTCAGGTGCGCAACATCGCCGAGGTCGCCGGCGCGGTGGCCCGCGGTGACCTCTCCAAGAAGATCTCCATCGACGCGCAGGGCGAGGTGGCGGCGCTCGCCGCGACCCTCAACACCATGGTCGACCAGCTCTCCTCCTTCGCGGTGGAGGTGACCCGGGTGGCCCGCGAGGTCGGCACCGACGGCACCCTGGGCGGCCAGGCCAGCGTGCCGGGGGTGGCCGGCATCTGGAAGGACCTGACCGACAACGTCAACCTGATGGCCAACAACCTCACCGGCCAGGTGCGGAACATCGCGCTGGTGATCACCGCGGTCGCCCGCGGCGACCTCTCGCAGAAGATCGACGTCGACGCGCGCGGCGAGATCCTCCAGCTCAAGACCAGCATCAACACCATGGTCGACCAGCTCTCCGCGTTCGCCGACGAGGTCACCCGGGTCGCCCGCGAGGTGGGCACCGACGGGCGGCTCGGCGGCCAGGCCCGGGTGCCCGGGGTGGACGGCACCTGGCAGGACCTGACCGAGTCGGTGAACGAACTGGCCAACAACCTGACCCGGCAGGTGCGCGCGATCGCGCAGGTCGCCACGGCGGTGACCAGGGGCGACCTGAGCCTGCGGATCGACGTCGACGCGGCGGGCGAGCTCGACGAGCTCAAGGACAACATCAACCAGATGATCGCCAACCTGCGCGAGACCACCCGCACCAACCAGGAGCAGGACTGGCTCAAGACCAACCTGGCGCGGATCTCCGGCCTGCTCCAGGGCCGCCGGGACCTGGAGGCGGTCGCCTCGCTGATCATGACCGAGCTGACCCCGGTGGTCTCCGCCCAGCACGGCGCCTTCTTCCTCGCCCAGCCGGCCGGTCGCACCGCCGAACTGATCACCGAGGACGACGACGAGAACGACACCGTGCTGCGCCTGATCGGCAGCTACGGCTACCAGCGGCGGGCGATGCCGACCACCTTCCGCCCCGGCGAGTCGCTGATCGGCCAGGCCGCGGTGGAGAAGCGGGCGATCATCCTCAAGGAGGCGCCGCCCGGGTACCTCAAGATCGCCTCCGGCCTCGGCGAGGCCTCTCCGGCCCACATCGTGGTGCTGCCGGTGCTGTTCGAGGGCCGGCTGCTCGGGGTGATCGAGCTGGCCACCTTCAGCTCCTTCACCACCGTCGCGCTGGACTTCCTGAACCAGATCGCCGACCTGATCGGCGTCACGGTCAACACCATCAGCGTCAACACCAAGACCGAGGGCCTGCTGCTGGAGTCCCAGCGCCTGACCGCAGAACTCTCCATGCGGTCCGCTGAGTTGGAGGCGCGGCAGGAGGAACTGGAGCGCACCAACGAGGAGTTGCAGGAGAAGGCCGAGCAACTCGCTCAGCAGAACCGCGACATCGAGATCAAGAACAGCGAGATCGAGGAGGCCCGCCAGGTCCTGGAGGAGCGCGCCGAACAGCTCGCGCTGGCCTCCCGGTACAAGAGCGAGTTCCTCGCCAACATGTCGCACGAGCTGCGCACCCCGCTCAACTCGCTGCTGATCCTGGCCAAGCTGCTCTCCGACAACAACGAGGGCAACCTCTCGCCCAAGCAGGTCGAGTTCGCCGACACCATCCACGGCGCCGGCTCCGACCTGCTCCAGCTGATCAACGACATCCTCGACCTGTCCAAGGTCGAGGCCGGCAAGATGGACGTCCGCCCGGCCCGGATCGCCCTGGTCCAGCTGGTCGACTACGTGGAGGCGACCTTCCAGCCGGTCGCGCTGGACAAGAACCTGGACTTCGCCGTCCGGGTCTCGCCCGCCCTGCCGGTCACCCTGCACACCGACGAGCAGCGGCTCCAGCAGGTGCTGCGCAACCTGATCTCCAACGCGGTCAAGTTCACCGACGCCGGCGCCGTGGACTTCGAGATCAGCCTGGCCGGTTCGGACGTCCCGCCGCACGTGCGCGAGGGGCTGCTGGAGTCCGGCTCGATCCAGGACCCGGACGACGCCCTGATCGCCTTCGCCGTCTCCGACACCGGCATCGGCATCCCCGGCAACAAGCTGCGGGAGATCTTCGAGGCCTTCAAGCAGGCCGACGGCACCACCAGCCGCAAGTACGGCGGCACCGGCCTGGGACTGTCGATCAGCCGCGAGATCGCCCGGCTGCTCGGCGGCGAGATCCACGCCGAGAGCGAGCTGGGTGCGGGCTCCACGTTCACGCTCTACCTGCCGCTGCGCACCGAGGCCCCGGAGGCCACCGGGGAGCCGCGCCCGGGCGAGCGCCAGTCCGCGGCGGGCGCCCAGGCGCCGCGCGCCTCGGTCGGCGTGACCCCGGTGGGACTGCCGGTGCCGGTCGGCGAGAACCCGGCCGACCACTGGGCCCAGGAGGTCCGCGAGCTGGCCGAGGAGCGCCGTCGCGGCGCCGTGGAGCGCCGGCGCAGCGCCGCCCTGGAGAGCGCCGCCGGGCCGCGGGCGGTGGAGCCCGTGCAGCCCCGGCCGGTCAACGGCGACCGGCGCTTCGACGGCCAGCAGGTACTGATCGTGGACGACGACGTGCGCAACGTGTTCGCCCTGACCAGCGTGCTGGAGCAGCACGGCCTGACCGTCCTGTACGCCGAGAACGGGCGCGAGGGCATCGAGATGCTGGAGCAGCACGAGAACGTGGCGCTGGTCCTGATGGACATCATGATGCCGGAGATGGACGGCTACGCGACCACCGAGGCGATCCGCCGGATGCCCCAGTTCGCCGGCCTGCCGATCATCGCGCTGACCGCCAAGGCGATGAAGGGCGACCGGGAGAAGTCCCTGGAGGCGGGTGCCACCGACCACATCACCAAGCCGGTGGAGACCGACCACCTGCTGACGGTGATGAGCGAGTGGCTGAGCGGCGACCGCGGCTGAGCGGGCGGTGGGGTGCTCCCGGCCGTGCCCGGGGGCGTTCCGGCGGGTGCGCGGGAAGCAGGAGAGGCGTGAACCCCGTCGCGGGCCCCGGGGTTCACGCCTCCCGGTCGGTCGGTTTGCTGGCGGACCGGCCCGGGAACCCGGTAGGGTCACCGATCGTTGCGAACAGTGACCGGATGGCGACGCCCTGCTGAGCGTGCGCCGGAGCACTGGCTGTGCGCCGTTCCGGATCGGTCACGACGGAGCGATGTGCCGGGCGAGGGGGTGCGGCTAGCATGACCGGGGTAGCGGTGGGGAGCACGCGGGTGCCTGCACCGGGCGGCAGGCAGGCGACAGGAGGGCGAGCCCTGATGCAGAAGGCGAAGATCCTCCTGGTCGACGACCGACCGGAGAACCTGCTGGCGCTGGAGGCGATCCTCTCGGCTCTGGACCAGACGCTGGTGCGCGCCGCCTCCGGCGAGGAGGCGCTCAAGGCGCTGCTCACCGACGACTTCGCGGTGATCCTGCTGGACGTCCAGATGCCCGGGATGGACGGCTTCGAGACCGCCGCCCACATCAAGCGCCGCGAGCGCACCCGGGACATCCCGATCATCTTCCTGACCGCGCTCAACCACGGCCCGCACCACACCTTCCGCGGCTACGCGGCCGGCGCGGTGGACTACATCTCCAAGCCGTTCGACCCGTGGGTGCTGCGCGCCAAGGTCTCCGTCTTCGTCGACCTGTACGTGAAGAACTGCCAGCTGAAGGAGCAGGCCTCGCTGCTGCGGCTGCAGCTGGAGGCGGGCGGCGGCGAGCCGGCCCTCGGCGGGGCGTTGCTGGGCGAGCTGTCCGCGCGGCTGGCGGCGGTCGAGGAGCAGGCGGAGGCGCTCGGCAAGCAGCTGGACGGGGGCGAGGACGCGGGGGTCGCGGCGACCGCCGGGCACCTGGAGCGCAAGCTGGTGGCGCTGCGCCGGGCGTTGGACGCGATGCGTCCCGGAAGCTCCTGATCCGCTGCCGTACGTTCACCCGTCAGGGTGGTTCCGTGCGGCGTCCGGGTGAATCCCGGTCAGCGTGACGGTGTGTCTGCGACACGTCCGGGCACCCCGGCTCGGGCACATGTGCACCGGTGGTCCACCCCGGTAGGCTGCTGACCCATGGCCACTCGCACGCCCGGGAACGCAGCACGTAAGTCGAGTCCGGGACCGTCCAAGAAGGCCGCGGCGAAAGCCCCGGGCAAGCCGCCCGCGAAGAAGGCGGCGGCGAAGAAGGCGGCTCCCGCGAAGAAGGCCGCGGCCAGGTCGACGCCACCGCCGGCGACGCCGTCCAGGTCGGTGCTGATGGGCGCCCTCAACGCGATCGCGAGCCCGATCGCCGCGATCTTCCGGGGCTTCGGCGACGGTGCCAAGAACCTCGACCCGGCCCACCGCAAGGACGGCGTCGGGCTGCTGCTGTTCGCGCTCGCGCTGGTGACCGCCGCCGGCACCTGGTTCAGCCCGCAGGGCTGGCTGGGCGAGGCGGCCACCGCCGTGGTGTCCGGGCTGTTCGGCCGGCTCGACGTGCTGGTGCCGTTCCTGCTGGCCGCGATCGCGATCCGGCTCTGGCGCCACCCGGAGCTGCCGGAGGCCAACGGCCGGATCGTGATCGGGCTGAGCACGCTGCTGGTCGGCGTCCTCGGTCTGGTCCACATCGGCTGCGGGGCGCCCATGATGGGCGGCGGCGCCTCCCGGATAAGGGGGGCCGGCGGCATCATCGGCTGGGCCGCGTCCACCCCGATGATGGCCGCCGCGGGGCCGGCGCTCGCCGTGCCGCTGCTCCTGCTGCTGGCCTTCTTCGGCCTGCTGGTGGTCACCGCCACGCCCGTCAACCGCATCGGCGAGCGGGTCCGGTGGATGGGCATACGGCTCGGCGTGGTCGAGCCCGGGCCGGAGGACGAGCTGCGCAGGGGGCGTACGCCGGAGCGCGAGCTGTCCACCGAGCCGCCGGAGGACGCCGACCCCGACGCGCTGCCGTTCACCGTGGACACCGGTGGTGACGACCCGACGGACGAGGTGGCCGCCCGCCGGCGCCGCCGCCGGCGCAGGCCCGCCGACGCGGACGACCCGGCGGAGGCCGTGCGGGTCTCCCTGGACAAGGAGCCGCTGGACCCGTACGCCACCCGCGACCTCGCCGCCGGCGCGGCCGCCGACCTGGACGGCGCGCTGGTCTACGGCGTGCCCGCCTCCTCCGCGGTGGCGGACATGATGCACCAGGTGCAGGACCACACCGCACCGCCGGAGGAGCCCGCCGTCCCGGCCGCCCGCAGCGGCGGCCCGGGCGCCCCCGAGGAGCACGGCCCGGCGCCGGTGCGGATGGAGCAGCTCCGGCTCGGCGAGGGCATCGGCTACGCGCTGCCCTCCCTCGACCTGCTGGAGCGCGGTGGCCCCGCGAAGGCCCGCAGCGCCCTCAACGACGAGGTGGTCGCCCAGCTCACCGGCACCTTCAGCGAGTTCAAGGTGGACGCCCGGGTCACCGGCTTCACCCGCGGCCCGACGGTCACCCGCTACGAGGTCGAGCTCGGCCCGGCCGTCAAGGTGGAGCGGATCACCGCCCTCGCCAAGAACATCGCGTACGCGGTCGCCAGCCCGGACGTGCGGATCATCAGCCCGATCCCGGGCAAGTCCGCGGTCGGCATCGAGATCCCCAACCGGGACCGCGAGATGGTCAACCTCGGCGACCTGCTGCGCTCGCGCACGGCCGCCGAGGACACCCACCCCATGGTCGTCGGCATGGGCAAGGACGTCGAGGGCCACACCGTGATGGCCAACCTCGCCAAGATGCCGCACATCCTGGTGGCCGGCGCGACCGGTGCGGGCAAGTCGTCCTGCATCAATTGCCTGATCACCTCGATCCTCGCGCGGGCCACCCCGGACGAGGTGCGGATGGTGCTGGTCGACCCCAAGCGGGTCGAGCTGACGGCGTACGAGGGCATCCCGCACCTGATCACGCCGATCATCACCAACCCCAAGAAGGCCGCCGAGGCCCTCCAGTGGGTGGTCCGCGAGATGGACATGCGCTACGACGACCTCGCGGCGTTCGGCTTCCGCCACGTGGACGACTTCAACGCGGCGGTGCGGGCCGGCAGGGTCACCCCGCCGCCGGGCAGCGAGCGGGAGCTGCGGCCGTACCCGTACCTGCTGGTGATCGTCGACGAGCTGGCCGACCTGATGATGGTCGCGCCGCGCGACGTCGAGGACTCCGTCGTCCGGATCACCCAGCTGGCCCGCGCGGCCGGCATCCACCTGGTGCTCGCCACCCAGCGGCCGTCGGTGGACGTGGTCACCGGTCTGATCAAGGCCAACGTGCCGTCCCGGCTGGCCTTCGCGACCTCCGCGATGGCCGACTCCCGGGTCATCCTGGACCAGCCGGGCGCGGAGAAGCTGATCGGCAAGGGCGACGCGCTCTTCCTGCCGATGGGGGCGAGCAAGCCCATCCGCATGCAGGGCGCGTTCGTCACCGAGGCGGAGATCGCCAGGGTGGTGCAGCACTGCAAGGACCAGCTGTCCGCCGTCTACCGGGACGACGTGATGGTCGGCGCCGGGCCGAAGAAGGAGATCGACGAGGAGATCGGCGACGACCTGGATCTGCTGGTCCAGGCGGCCGAGCTGGTGGTCTCCACCCAGTTCGGCTCGACCTCGATGCTCCAGCGCAAGCTCCGGGTCGGCTTCGCCAAGGCGGGGCGGCTGATGGACCTGATGGAGTCGCGCGGGATCGTCGGCCCCAGCGAGGGCTCCAAGGCCCGCGACGTGCTGGTGAAGCCGGACGAGCTGGACGGGGTGCTGGTGACCCTGCGGGGCTGACGGGCCCGGGTCCAGAGTGGCCCGGTGCGCCGGACGCCCCCGCGCCCCGGACGGGGGGTCACTCGTTCGGAGGAGGATGGGCGCGGTGCGGGGAACCGAACGTCCGTACACCGCGTCACAGGCCGGAAAGCGAACCCCGGGGGCTCCGCGTGCGGCTCCGTTGACGACCGCTCAGCGGGTCGCCGGACCCCGGGCGGAGCGGGTGCACGCATTCGGTCCCGTTCCGCTTGAGAAACGATCCGCCCACGCCCCTAGACTGTTCCCCAGCAGGTGGCCATCCGCTCGAAAGGCGTGCCCCGTGACCATCGGCAAGTCCTCCGATCGCGAGAACGCCCCGTCGTCCGTCGAACCGACCGACGACGCGGCGCAGGCGGCCGATGCCCCGAGCATCGGCCGGGTGCTGTCCGCCGCCCGGATCGACGCGGGCCTCACCGTGGACCAGGTGAGTACCGCCACCCGCATCCGGGTGCCGATCGTCCATGCCGTCGAGGAGGACGACTTCGGCCGTTGCGGAGGCGATTTCTACGCCCGCGGGCACATCCGCTTGATCGCCCGCGCTGTCGGCGTGGACGGCGACGAGCTGGTCGCCCGCTACGACGCCGCGCACGGCGGCCCGCCCGCCGCCAAGCGCCCGGCGGGCCAGCTGATCGACAGCGGCCCGATCAAGGTGCCCAGCCGCGGCCGGCCGAACTGGGCGGCCGCCATGGTCGCCGCGATCGTCGCGGTGGTCGCCCTGATCGGCTTCAACCTGGTCAGCGGCAAGGACGGGCACGGCACCACCGGCTCCGCCAGTGCGCCGCTGCCCAGCGGCTCCGGCACCGGCTCGGTCGCCCCCGTCGAGACGCCCACCGTCCAGCCGCCGGCGCCCGCGCCGAGCGCCGCCGCGATCGCCGCCGTCCCGGCCGACAAGGTCACCGTGAAGCTGGTCGCCGAGGGCACCAGCTGGGTCTCGGCGATGGACGGCAGCGGCAAGTCGCTGTTCCAGAACAACATCAGCGACGGCCAGGACCAGACCTTCACCGACCCCAAGCAGATCAAGCTGGTGCTGGGGAACGGCGGGGCCGTGCACGCGTACGTCAACGGCAAGGACCTCGGTCTCCTCGGCAAGGATGGGCAGGTGGTGCACGTCACGTACACCCCCGGAGACCCGCAGGCGGGCTGACCACAGGGGTCGGCGGGGACCGGTGACGACCGGCCGAATCGAGGCACGCGGCCTCCGGGGCGAACGGCACCGGAGGCCGCGCGTTAATCTTGGGCCTATGCCTGAACGCCGTACTGTCGCCCTTGTCACGCTCGGATGCGCCCGCAACGAGGTGGACTCCGAGGAACTCGCCGGGCGACTGGAAGCCGACGGCTGGTTGCTCGTCGACGACGCCGCCGAAGCGGACGTCGCCGTCGTCAACACCTGCGGCTTCGTCGAGGCCGCCAAGAAGGACTCCGTGGACGCCCTGCTGGAGGCCAACGACCTCAAGGGGCACGGCCGCACCCAGGCCGTCGTCGCGGTCGGCTGCATGGCCGAGCGCTACGGCAAGGAGCTCGCCGACGCGCTGCCCGAGGCGGACGGTGTCCTCGGCTTCGACGACTACGCCGACATCTCCGACCGCCTGCAGACCATCCTCTCCGGCGGCCACCACGCCCCGCACATCCCGCGCGACCGCCGCAAGCTGCTGCCGATCAGCCCCGCCGAGCGGCAGTCCGCCGCCGAGGCCGTCGCGCTGCCCGGCCACGGCGCCGAGGCCGCCGCCGAGCCGATCGCCGACCTGCCCGAGGGCCTCGCCCCGGCCTCCGGCCCGCGCACCCTGCGCAAGCGGCTGGACGACAACCCCGTCGCCTCCGTCAAGCTCGCCTCCGGCTGCGACCGCCGCTGCTCCTTCTGCGCCATCCCGGCCTTCCGCGGCTCGTTCATCTCCCGCCGCCCCTCCGACGTGCTGCACGAGGCCCAGTGGCTGGCCGGGCAGGGCGTCCGCGAGATCGTCCTGGTCAGCGAGAACAACACCTCGTACGGCAAGGACCTCGGCGACATCCGGCTGCTGGAGACGCTGCTCGGCGAGATCTCCGCGATCGAGGGCGTCGAGCGGGTGCGGGTCTCCTACCTGCAGCCGGCCGAGATGCGCCCGGGCCTGATCGACGCGATGACCGGGACCACCGACGTGGTGCCCTACTTCGACCTGTCCTTCCAGCACTCGGCGCCCGCCGTGCTCCGCCGGATGCGCCGCTTCGGCTCCACCGACCAGTTCCTGGAGCTGCTGGGGACCATCCGCGACAAGGCCCCGCAGGCCGGCGCCCGGTCCAACTTCATCGTCGGCTTCCCCGGCGAGACCGCGGAGGACTTCGCGGAGCTGGAGCGCTTCGTCACCCACGCCGGGCTGGACGCGATCGGCGTCTTCGGCTACTCCGACGAGGACGGCACCGAGGCCGCGACCTACGACGGCAAGCTCGACGACGATGTGATCGCCGAGCGGCTGGACCGGCTGAGCCGGCTGGCCGAGGAGATGACCGCCCAGCGGGCCGAGCAGCGGATCGGCACCGAGGTCGAGGTGCTGATCGAGTCGATCGAGGACGGCGTGGTCGAGGGCCGGGCCGCCCACCAGGCCCCGGAGACCGACGGTCTGACCACGCTGGAGGGCGTCGAGGCCCCCGAGGTGGGGCAGTTCTGGCGGGCCAAGGTGGTCGCCAGCGAAGGCGTCGACCTGATCGCCGAGGCGCTGGAGCAGGTGCGGGTCCGCTTGGTCCCGGGAGCCGGGGAATGACCAAGGGGCCCGGCGCCCCGGCCGCGGCACACCCGGGCAGGCCGGTGGCCGCGGCGCCGGCGACCCCGGGGGTCTGGAACATCGCCAACGTGCTCACGATGATCCGGGTGCTGCTGGTGCCGGTCTTCGTGCTGCTGCTGTTCGCCGACGGCGGGCACAACCCCAAGTGGCGCTCGGTCGCCTGGGCCGCGTTCGCCATCGCGATGATCACCGACCTGTTCGACGGGGAACTGGCCCGCCGCAAGGGCCTGGTCACCGACTTCGGGAAGATCGCCGACCCGATCGCGGACAAGGCGATCATGGGCTCCGCGCTGATCGGCCTCTCCCTGCTCGGCGACCTGCCCTGGTGGGTCACCATCGTGATCCTGGCCCGCGAGCTGGGCATCACGCTGATGCGGTTCTGGGTGATCCGCTACGGGGTCATCCCGGCCAGCCGCGGCGGCAAGCTCAAGACGCTGACCCAGGGCACCGCGGTCGGCATGTACGTCCTGGCCCTGACCGGGTGGCTGGCCACCGGGCGGGCCGTGCTGATGGGACTGGCGGTGCTGCTGACCGTCGGCACCGCGCTGGACTACGTCGGACAGGCGCTGCGCCTGCGCCGCGAGGGACGGGCCGCGGAACGCGCGGGCCGTTGAGCGACGGGGGAGACCGGGTGGCGGAGCACGACTACCGGCTGGCCGAGCGGGCGCACGCCGCGCTGCGGGCCGAGGGCGGCACGCTGGCCGTCGCCGAGTCGCTGACCGGCGGTCTGCTGGCCGCCGCGCTGGTGGACGTCCCCGGGGCGTCTGCGACCTTCCGGGGCTCGGTCACCGCGTACGCGACCGAGCTGAAGGCCTCCGTGCTCGGGGTGGACGAGGGCCTGCTGGACGTCCACGGGCCCGTCCACCCGGTGGTGGCCCGGCAGATGGCCGAGGGCGTGCGCGGGCTGCTGGGGGCCACGTACGGGCTCGCGACGACCGGGGTGGCCGGTCCGGACCCGCAGGACGGACAGCCGGTGGGCACCGTACACCTGGCGGTCGCCGGCCCGGGGGGAACTCTGGTCAGTTCGCCACTGCTGTCAGGCGGTCGTGCCACAATCCGTCACGGAGCGGTGACCGCCGCACTGGAGCTGCTCGTCGGTCGGCTCGCACGTTAGGGGCCCGCTCCGACGGATCTCCACCGAACCGAGATCTGCCGATCTGGCGCCCGGGTATGGCACACCTGGAGGATCGTGTTACATCCAACAGCCTGGTTGGGCAGAAACCAGGTGGCGAACGAGTTGCGTGACGGTGGCCGGGTGGCCCGAGTCGGGTACCACGAGGGGCCCGTGAACCCCGGTACGACACCGGAACGAGGAGGGGGACAGCCTTGCAGCCCAGAGTGAACACGACCAGGGTCCCCGCACGCGAAGCGGGCAAGGCGGTACGGTGGGGGCGTGACATCTCGATCCGCAGTCCGAGGAGGGAGGCACCGATGATCCTGCTCCGTCGCCTACTGGGCGATGTACTGCGTCGGCAGCGCCAGCGCCAGGGCCGCACACTCCGCGAGGTGTCGGCGGCCGCCAGGGTTTCGCTCGGATACCTCTCCGAGGTCGAGCGGGGACAGAAGGAGGCCTCCTCGGAGCTGCTCTCCGCCATCTGCGACGCACTCGACGTCCGGATGTCCGAGGTCATGCGCGAGGTCAGCGACGAACTGTCGCTCGCCGAACTTGCGGCGATGGCCACCCTCTCCGAAGGTGATCTGCTGAGGCCGGTACTCGAACCGGTTCCGCTGCCCGCCCCCGGCACCGACCGGGCGAACATGTCGCCCAAGGCCGCCGCGATGGACGTGGTCGCCGCCTGATCCCGGCCTCGACCCGGGCATCGCCGTCCGGGGCGAGCGAAGGGAGGGCGATCGTGCGGAGAGACGCGATGACGCGCCCGGCAGCCCGAATACGGGCGCGGGCGCGGTTGTTGCTCCGGGTACGGCGTCCGGTGCGGTGGGTCCTGGCGGCGGTGGCGGCCGGGCTCGCCTGGTGGCTCCTGGTCCTCCGGGGGCAGGCGGTCGACGGCGCGGCGCTGGGGCTGCTCGCGGCCGGAGGCTGGGGCCTCGGTCTCATCCCGGTCCACGCCGACCGGAACGCGACCGGACCGGCCCGTCCCCGGAGCGCGGAAGCGGTACGGCCGGTGGAGGCACAGCCGCCGCCGATCGGGTGATCGAACGTGGCCGGAGGCCGCGGGGTCCTGGACCCCGCGGCCTCCGTCGTGTCCGGGGGCGGACGTGCCGCCGGTCTACGGGCGCAGGCGCAGGCCGCGCGGGGTGGCGTGGAAGCCGGCCTCCTCCAGGGCGCGGCCGAGGTCCGAGCCGAGGGCGGGCTCGCCGTTGGCCCGCTCCACCGTGACGCTGCCGAGCGCGCCCCCGCGGACGGCGGCGGCCAGTGCCCCGGCCGCGAGCGCCCGGGTGGCCTCGTCCTCCGGCCAGGCCAGCAGGGACTTGCCGCCGCGCTCCACGTACAGCGCCAGCTCGCCGTCCACCAGGACCACCAGCGCGCCCGCCTTGCGGCCCGGGCGGTGGGCCGTGGACTCCTTGCCGCCCGGGGCGGTGGGCGGCTCGGGCCAGGGCAGGGCGGCGCCGTAGGCGTTCGCCGGGTCGGCGGCGGCCAGCACCAGCGTCTGGGGTGGCTCGGTGGCCGGGGCGGCCGGCCACTCGGTGGCCCCGGTGCGCTCCAACCGGCCGTTGACCGAGCGCAGCCGGTCGGCCGCGCCCTCCATGGCGAACTGGGCGCCGCCCAGGCCCTCGACGAAGTAGCCCCGGCGGGCCCGGCCGCGCTCCTCCATCGCGGCGAGCACCCGGTAGACCCCGGCGAATCCGCCGGGCACCCGCTCGGCCGCGACCGCCCCCCGGGTGAGCAGGCCGTGCCGGTCCAGCAGGTTCTGCGCCTGGGTGGTGGCCCGGACCGTCGGGTCGGCGGCGAGGGCGGGCAGCAGCGACCAGCGCCCGGCCACCGTCGGCGGGCCGCTGCGCAGGGCGCCGGGGCGGCCGAAGGCGCGGCCGGCGGTGCCGTAGCGGCCGCGCGGGGTGGACCGGGGCGCGCGGTGGGCGGTGGCGCCCGCCGTCCGGCCGGAGCCGAGCAGGGCGCGCAGCGGGGCGAGGGTGTCGTTGGTGACGTAACCGGCCCAGACCAGGTCCCAGAGGGCCTCGACGACCTCGGGCTCCGGGGTCTCCTCCGGCAGCTGCTGGACGAGTTGTCGGAAGAACAGGCCGTAGCCGCCCGCCAGCACCGACATCAGGGCGCTGTGCAGCGGGGTGAGCGCGGGCGGGACGGGCTCGGGCCGCAGCAGGTGGGCGTTCTCGGCGAGGTGCAGGCTGAGCCAGCCGTCCTTGCCGGGCAGCGCCCCGGCGCCGCACCAGCCGATCTCGCCGGCCGCCGTCAACTCGTCCAGCAGGCCGGGGGAGTAGTCGGCGAGCCGGGCCGGGAGGACCAGTTTCTCCAGGGCGGAGGCGGGCAGCGCGGTGCCCTGGAGCTGTTCGACCACCCGGAGCAGGCCGTCCGGGCCGCGCAGCCGGTGGCCGGCCAGGTGCTGCCACTGGGGGAGGAAGGCGGCCAGGGCGCGCGGCGGGACCGGCTCGACCTCCTGGCGCAGGGCGGCCAGCGAGCGGCGGCGCAGGCGGCGCAGCACCTCGGCGTCGCACCACTCCGGGGCGGTGTGGTCGAGAGGGGCAGCGCGAAGCGCCTCCGGCGAAGGGTGGTGGCGGGCGACGGGTGGGAGGAACTGGCCCTGGACCAGGCGGCCGGCGGCAGTGAGGCGGTGCAGGGCGCCGGTCACGACGGCGCTGCCCAGGCCGTAGCGGGCGGCGGCCTCGGCGGCGGTGAACGGGCCGTGGGTCCGGGCGTGGCGGGCGATCAGATCGCCCAGCGGGTCCTTGACCGGCTCGGTGAAGGCCTCGGGGACGCCGACCGGCAGCGGGGTGCCGAGCGCGTCGCGCAGCCGTCCGGCGTCCTCGATCGCGGCCCAGCGCTGCTCGCCGGCGATCCGGACCTGGATCACCCGGCGGGCGGCCTCCAGCTCCAGGGCCCAGAGCGGTTCGGCACCGCGGGTGGTCAACTCGGCCTCGGTGAGCGGGCCGAGCAGGCGCAGGGCGTCGGCGACGCCCTCGGCGTCCTTGATCCGGCGCTCGGGGGTGAGGCGCTGCAGTTCGGCCTCCAGCTCGGCGAGCACCCGGGGGTCGAGCAGTTCGCTCAGCTCGGCCTGGCCGAGGAGTTCGGACAGCAGCCGGGAGTCCAGCGAGAGCGCGGCGGCGCGGCGCTCGGCGAGCGGGGAGTCGCCCTCGTAGAGGAACTGGGCGACGTAGCCGAAGAGCAGCGAGCGGGCGAAGGGCGAGGGTTCGGGGGTGGTGACCTCGACCAGGCGGACGGCGCGGGATTCGAGGTCGCCCATCAGCTCGACCAGGCCGGGGACGTCGAAGACGTCCTGCAGGCACTCCCGGACGGCCTCCAGGACGATCGGGAACGAGCCGTACTCGGAGGCCACTTCGAGGAGTTGGGCGGCGCGCTGGCGCTGCTGCCACAGCGGGGTGCGGCGGCCGGGGTTGCGGCGGGGCAGCAGCAGGGCGCGGCCGGCGCACTCGCGGAAGCGGGAGGCGAACAGGGCGGAGCCGCCGACCTGGTCGGTCACCAGCTGTTCGATCTCGCCGGGCTCGAACAGGGCGGCGTCGGCGCCGACCGGGGCGTCGTCCGAACCGGCCGGGGAGGACGGGGCGGTGGGGGCGGCGAAGTCGAAGTCGGGGGAGAGCAGGTCGGCGTCGGGCAGGCGGAGCACGATGCCGTCGTCGGCGTGCATGACCTGGGGGTCCAGGCCGTGCTTCTCGCGCAGCCGGGCGCCGAGGGCGAGCGCCCAGGGGGCGTGCACCTGGGCGCCGAAGGGGGAGTGGATGACGATCCGCCAGTCGCCGAGTTCGTCCCGGAAGCGTTCGACCACGATGGTGCGGTCGTCCGGGAGGTGGCCGCAGGCGGCGCGCTGTTCGGCGAGGTAGTCGAGCAGGTTGGCGGCGGCCCAGTCGTCCAGCCCGGCCCGCTTGAGGCGCTCGGTGGCGGCCTCGGGCCGGAGCGCGCCCAGTTCGCGGGTGAACGCGCCGAGGGCGCGGCCGAGTTCGAGCGGGCGGCCGAGGGTGTCGCCCTTCCAGAACGGGAGCCGGCCGGGGATGCCGGGGGCGGGGGTGACGAGCACCTTGTCGTGGGTGATCTCCTCGATCCGCCAGGAGGTGGTTCCCAGGGTGAACACGTCGCCGACGCGGGACTCGTAGACCATCTCCTCGTCGAGCTCTCCGACCCTGCCGCCGCCCTTCTTGGGGTCGCTGCCGGAGATGAAGACGCCGAACAGGCCGCGGTCGGGGATGGTGCCGCCGGAGGTGACGGCCAGGCGCTGGGCGCCGGGGCGGCCGGTCACGGTGCCGGCCACCCGGTCCCACACCACGCGCGGGCGCAGCTCGGCGAAGGCGTCCGAGGGGTAGCGGCCGGCCAGCATGTCGAGGACGGCGTCGAAGGCGGACTGCGGGAGGGTGGCGAAGGGCGCGGCGCGGCGGACCACGGCGAGCAGTTCGTCCACCGGCCAGGCGTCCAGGGCCGTCATCGCGACCAGCTGCTGGGCGAGCACGTCCAACGGGTTGCGCGGGATGCGCAGCGCCTCGATCCGGCCGGCCCGCATCCGCTCGGTGACCACCGCCGACTGCACGAGGTCGCCCCGGTACTTGGGGAAGAAGACGCCGGTGGAGACGGCGCCGACCTGGTGGCCGGCCCGGCCGACGCGCTGCAGGCCGGAGGCGACCGAGGGCGGGGACTCGACCTGGACGACGAGTTCGACGGCGCCCATGTCGATGCCCAGCTCCAGGCTGGAGGTGGCGACCACGGCGGGCAGCCGGCCGGCCTTCAGCTCCTCCTCGACCAGGGAGCGCTGCTCCTTGGAGACGGAGCCGTGGTGGGCCCGGGCGATGACCGCGGGGGCGCCCTTGGCGGCGCCGGAGCCGCCCATCAGCTGGGCCGGGGCGTGCGCCCCGGGGACGACGGTGCCGGTGGCGCGCTCGTGGGCGATCTCGTTCAGCCGGTTGCACAGGCGCTCGGCCAGGCGGCGGGAGTTGGCGAAGACGATGGTCGAGCGGTGCGCCTCGACCAGGTCGACGATCCGCTCCTCGACGTGCGGCCAGATCGAGGCTTGCCGCTGCGGGTCGCTGTCGGCGGCGCCGCCGGTGGCCGGGGCGGCGGGCAGGTCGTCCAGGTCGGGGACGGGGACGACCACCGAGAGGTCGAAGTCCTTGTCGGCGGGGGGCTGGACGACGACGGCGCCGCGCTGCGGACTCAGGAAGCGGGCGACCTCCTCGACCGGGCGGACCGTCGCGGACAGGCCGATCCGGCGCGCCGGGCGGTCCAGCAGCTCGTCCAGCCGCTCCAGGGTGAGCGCGAGGTGGGCGCCGCGCTTGGTGCCGGCGACCGCGTGCACCTCGTCCAGGATCACCGTGTCCACGCCGCGCAGGGCCTCCCGGGAGGCGGAGGTGAGCAGCAGGAACAGCGACTCGGGGGTGGTGATCAGGATGTCCGGCGGGTGGGTCGCGAAGCGGCGGCGGTCGGCGGCCGGGGTGTCGCCGGAGCGGATGGCGACCTGGACCTCGGGCTCGGGCAGGCCGAGCCGCACGGCGGCCTGGCGCAGGCCGGTCAGCGGGGCGCGCAGGTTCCGTTCGACGTCCACCGCGAGGGCCTTGAGCGGTGAGACGTAGAGGATCCGGCAGCGGCGCTTGGTCTCGGCCGGCGGCGGGGTGCTGCTGAGCCGGTCCAGGGCGGAGAGGAAGGCGGCGAGCGTCTTGCCGGAGCCGGTGGGGGCGACCACCAGGACGTCCGTGTCCCGCCCGATGGCGCGCCAGGCCTCGGCCTGGGCGGTGGTGGGGGCGGAGAAGGCACCGGTGAACCAGGCCCGGGTGGCCGGGGCGAAGCCGGCGAGCGGGTCGTCGGCGGGCGGGGTCGGGTGCTGGGGCGCCATGCCCCCAATGGTGCCGGGTGGGACTGACAACCGGCGCGGGGCGGGCGGTCGGGCGGGGCGGTCCCGGGAGGCGGGCGGCGCCGGTGGGAGGGAGGGGTTCCGGTGGGGGTGCAAGCCAGGGGGCAGAAACGACAATCCGCTCATATGGTGATGATTCGGAAGCTTGATCCATCCGTGACCCACCGGAACGACGAGCGGAGACCGTGCGATGGCGCAGGCGCACCCGCCGGGCAGGGCCGCCCGCGCCCCCCGGCGCCGCCGGGCCCGCGGGCCCGCCCGGGCGCTGCTCGCGATGCTGCTCGCGGCCCTCGTGGCGGGCGGGGCCGTCCCGTCCGTGTCCGGGCCGGGCCGGCCCTACCTCAGCTACCTCGTGCTGGCCGAGCGGGAGGACGCGTCCGGGGCGGCCCGGGCCGGGGCGGAGAGCCGGGCGGCGGGCGGGCAGGTGGTGCAGGAGTACCCGCAGATCGGGGCCGTCCTGACGTACGCGACCGGGAGGTTCGCGGACAAGGTGCGCAGTCGGCCCGGGATCGCCGCCGTCGGTGCGACCCGCACCGCGCCGGTGGTGGCGCCGCCCCGGGCGGTGGAAGGGGCCGGGGACTTCACGGCGGGCGCGGACCGGGGCGGGCGCGGGACCGCCGGTGCGGACGCCCGCGGCGCCGGCCGCGCCGGTGACGACCGGGCGGCAGGGTCGGGCACCGCCACCGTCCCCGACCCCGCCGAGGGCGGGGCCTGGAACCTCGCCATGCTCGGCGCGACCGCCTTCCGTGTCGGCGACGCCTCCCCGGCGCCGAACAGCGCCCCCGCGGGCGGCGTGCCGGCCCCCGAGGCGCTGCACCGGGTGCTGGTCGCCGTGCTGGACTCCGGCGTGGACGACACCCACCCCGACCTGCGCGCCGCCGTCGACCCGAAGGCCTCCGCCTCCTGCGCCGACGGCCGGCCCGACGCCCGCACCGGAGCCTGGCGGCCCGACCCCGGAGTGGGGGAGAGCGGCCACGGCACCCACGTCGCCGGGATCGTCGGCGCCGTCCGGGACGGCCACGGTGTCACCGGGGTCGCGCCGGGCGTGCGGATCGCCGCCGTCCGGCTGCTCGGACCGCTCGGACAGTACTACACCGAGAACATCGTCTGCGGGCTGCTCTGGGCCGCCGACCACGGTGCCAAAGCGATCAACAACAGCTACTTCGCGGACCCGTGGAAGTACAACTGCCCCGAGGACCGGGACCAGGCCGCGCTGACCGCCGCCGTCGGACGGGCCGCCGGGTACGCCCGGAGCAAGGGCGCGGTGGTGGTCGCCTCGGCGGGCAACGACGCGCAGGACCTCGGCGCCCCCCGGGTCGACGAGCGAAGCCCCAACGACCGGGTCTCGGGGCCGGCGCAGACCCGCTACCTGGGCACCGAGTGCGTCCGGCTGCCCGGCGAGCTGTCCGGCGTCGTCACCGTCACCGCCGTCGACCGGGACGGTCACCCGTCCGCCTACACCAACTTCGGGCGCGGTCGGGTGTCGCTGGCCGCCCCCGGCGGCGACCCGGACGGCGGGCCGCAGAACGCGATCGTCTCCGACTGGCCGGGAGGCCAGTACGCGGCGCTCGCCGGCACCTCGATGGCGGCCGCGCACGTGACCGGCGCGGTCGCGGTCGCGGCCGCGCTGCACCCGGACTTCGGCTCGGACGCGCTGGCGGCCCTGCTCGCGAACACGGCGGCCGCGGGCTGCCCGTCCGGTCCGTACGCCTGCGGGGACCGGCAGTACTTCGGGGCGGGGATGCTGGCCCTGCCGCGGTGAGCCCTGGTGCCGCACCGGGCGGAGGTCGGGCGAGGGCGGGCGAGGTCGGTGCGCGCCGACGGCCGGGCGGTGGCCGGCCCGGGGCGCCGACGGGCGGTCCGGGATACTTGGGGCATGAGGCTGACGGAGTTCTGGCGACGGATGCACGCGCACTTCGGGGAGACGTACGCGGAGTCGTTCGCGAGCGACCACGTGATGAGCGAGCTGGGCGGGCGGACGGTGCGCCAGGCGCTGGAGGCGGGCTGGGAGGCCAAGGACGTCTGGCGGGTGGTCTGCGAGACCCAGGGGGTCTCGACGCTGCTGCGCTGACGCCCGGGATCCTCTCCGGTCCTCCGGGCATGGGACAGACTGTCCCGGTGACAAGCAGCGCAGAACAGAAGAATTCGGACAGGGTGGTGCGGGCCGCCGGGGGTGCGCGGGACGGCGACGGTGCGCGGGCCGCCGGAGGGCCCGCCGACGGTGCCCGGAGCGGTGGCGAGCGGGAGGGCGGCGGCGCCCTGTGGGGCGGCGGGATGCCGCGCTGGCTGCCCAGGGCGATGGTGCTGTTCCTCGTGCTGGTCGGGCTGTTCCAGCTGGCGGACTGGGCCTTCCGGCAGCTGATCGACCTCTTCGTGATGCTGCTCGTGGCGTTCTTCCTCTCGCTCGCGCTGGAGCCGGCCGTCGACCGGATGGCGGCGCGCGGGGTGCGCCGGGGGGTCGGCACCTTCCTGGTGTTCGTCGCCGTCGGGGTCGCGGTGGCCGGGTTCCTCGCGGCGCTCGGGACGCTGCTGGTGGACCAGGTGGGCAAGATCGCCGGAGACCTGCCGCACCTGCTCGACAACCTGATCGGCTGGGTCAACCGGACCTTCCACCAGGACCTCTCGCTGGACGAGCTGCAGGAGCGGCTGCTCAAGGACTCCGGCACCATCGAGAACTACGCCCAGCAGGCCGCCGACAACGTCTGGGGCGTCTCCTCCACCGTGATCGGCGGGCTCTTCCAGGCCTTCACGGTCGGGCTGTTCACCTTCTACTTCACCGCCGAGGGGCCGCGGGTGCGCCGGACGGTCTGCTCGCTGCTGCCGCCCGCCAAGCAGGGCGAGGTGCTGAGGGCCTGGGAGATCGCGCTCGCCAAGACCGGCGGCTACCTCTACTCCCGGGCGCTGCTCGCGGTGGTGTCGGCCGCCGGGCACTGGGTGATGTTCGCGCTGCTGGACCTGCCGTACGCGGTGGCGCTGGCGATCTGGGTGGGCGTCATGTCGCAGTTCGTGCCGACCATCGGGACGTACCTGGCCGGGGCGCTGCCGGTGCTGGTGGCGCTGACCGTGGAGCCGGTGGACGCGCTCTGGGTGCTGGTCTTCGTGGTGGTCTACCAGCAGGTCGAGAACTACCTGCTGCACCCGAGGATCACCGCGCGGACCGTGGACGTGCACCCGGCGGTGGCCTTCGGCGCGGTGATCGCGGGCGCGGCGCTGCTCGGCGCGGTGGGCGCGCTGATCGCGATCCCGGCGGCGGCGACCCTGCAGGGCTTCGTCGGGACGTACGTGCGGCGCTACGAGGTGGCCACCGATCCCCGGATCGACCGGGGCGAGCAGCGGCGGGCCCGGCGGGAGCTGCGCCGGGAGGCGGCGCGGCGGCTGCGGCGGATGGTCGGCGGGGACGGGGAGTGAGGCGGGGCGGCGCCCTGGGGGTGAGACCCGGGGCGCCACCGCGCGGACGTGCGACGCTTGAATCGAACAGATGTTCTTTGTACTCTCCGGCCAAGAGTTTTCCACAGGCCGAGCCCGTCGGGCTCGTTTGTCAGTGGGACGCGCTAGCGTCGATGACGATGAAGCGCACAGCACAGAACCCGAGGGAAAAAGCCATGGCAGGTACGGACCGCGAGAAGGCCCTGGAGACCGCGCTCGCCCAGATCGAGCGGCAGTTCGGCAAGGGCTCGGTGATGCGCCTCGGCGAGAAGGCCAACGAGCCCGTCGAGGTGATCTCCACCGGGTCGACCGCCCTGGACGTCGCCCTCGGGGTCGGCGGCATCCCGCGCGGCCGAGTGGTCGAGATCTACGGCCCCGAGTCCTCCGGCAAGACGACCCTGACCCTGCACCTGGCGGCCAACGCCCAGAAGGCCGGCGGCACGGTCGCCTTCGTCGACGCGGAGCACGCGCTCGACCCGGAGTACGCGAAGAAGCTCGGCGTGGACACCGACGCCCTGCTGGTCAGCCAGCCGGACACCGGTGAGCAGGCCCTGGAGATCACCGACATGCTGATCCGCTCCGGCGCGATCGACCTGGTGATCATCGACTCGGTCGCGGCGCTCGTCCCGCGCGCGGAGATCGAGGGCGAGATGGGCGACTCGCACGTCGGCCTGCAGGCCCGCCTGATGAGCCAGGCGCTGCGCAAGATCGCCGGTGCACTGAACCAGTCGAACACCACCGCGATCTTCATCAACCAGCTGCGCGAGAAGATCGGCGTGATGTTCGGTTCGCCGGAGACCACGACCGGCGGCCGGGCGCTGAAGTTCTACGCCTCGGTCCGGCTGGACATCCGCCGCATCGAGACCCTGAAGGACGGCACCGAGGCGGTCGGCAACCGCACCCGCGTCAAGGTGGTCAAGAACAAGGTCGCCGCGCCGTTCAAGCAGGCCGAGTTCGACATCCTCTACGGCGTCGGCATCAGCCGCGAGGGCGGCCTGATCGACATGGGCGTCGAGCACGGCTTCATCCGCAAGTCGGGCGCCTGGTACACCTACGAGGGCGACCAGCTCGGCCAGGGCAAGGAGAACGCCCGCAACTTCCTGCGGGACAACCCGCAGCTCGCCGACGAGATCGAGCGGAAGATCAAGGGCAAGCTCGGCATCGGCCCGAAGACCGAGGAGCCGGCCGCGGGCGAGGCGGACGCCGCGGCGGACGCAGCCGCGAAGCCGATCACCGCGACCGTCGCCAAGACGGCCGCGGCGAAGAAGACGGCGGCGGCCAAGGCCTGAGCCGTTGACGCAGCACGACACGGTGGGCGGCGGCCCGGCGGGCCCGGAGGACGACGACCACGGGCCGCCGGACTGGTTCGCCGCGGTCGCGGAGGAGCCGGAGCCCGCGCCGGAGCCTCCCGCGCCGTCGCGCCCCCGCCGGGGGCGGCGGGAGCGGCCGTCCGCCGCGCAGCGGACACCCGGCCTCGCGCCGGAGTTCGACCGGGCCCCGGCCCGGGCGGTGCGCGGCGCGGCGCCCGGGCCGGGGCCGGCGGAGGTCCCGGTCGAGGCGCTCGGGCTCGTCTCCGCCTCCGAACTGCCCTCCGGCCGCCGTCGCCGGCGCTCGGCCCTGGCGGCCGAGGAGCCCGGAGCGGGCCTGCCCGGCCCCGTGCCGGCGACCGTGGAGCACAACCAGGGCGAGGATGAGGCGGCCGGTCACGGGGGTGTGGCCGCCTCGACCTCCCGCTCCGGCGCCCGCCGGGGCCGTACCCGGCGCGGGCGTTCCGCCGAGGGACCGCCGGATGGGGTGCCGGGTGAGGGGCCGGCGGACGAGGGCCCTGCGGGTGGTGGACTGCCGGGGGGCGGGCTGTTCGGCCGGGAGCGTGCCGGTCGTACCTCCCGGAAGCAGGCCGAGGAATCGGTCGACCCGGAGACCCGCGCCCGGGACATCTGCCTACGGCTGCTGACCGGCGCCGCCAAGACCCGGAAGCAGCTCGCCGACGCCCTGCGCAAGCGGGAGATCCCGGACGAGGTCGCCGACGAGGTGCTCACCCGGCTCGAAGAGGTCGGGCTGATCGACGACGGGGCCTTCGCGGCCGCCTGGGTGGAGTCCCGGCACGCCGTCCGGGGCCTGTCCCGGCGGGCGCTGGCCCAGGAGCTGCGCACCAAGGGGGTGGCCGTCGACCTGGTCGAGCAGGCCGTCGCCCAACTCGACCACGACGACGAGACGGACGCGGCCCGGGCACTGGTCGAGCGCAAGCTGCGGTCCACCCGTGGGCTGGACCGGCAGGTCCGCACCCGGCGGCTGGTCGGCATGCTGGCCCGGCGCGGTTACTCGGAGGGGCTGGCGTTCCGGGTGGTGCGCGCCGCGCTGGACGAGGAGCCGGCGCTGGACGAGGAGCTTGGCGACCAGTCGGAAACCGAGTGGGAGTAGTGGCAGTTTCGTGGGCTTCTTGGTGGTGACCAGGCCAAGTCTTGACCGTTTCGTGACCCCCACCTAGCCTCGCCTTCAGTGCCCGGGGCGCCTCCGGACGGCGGCCCGCGCAGGGGACGGGGAGTGGGCGGCATGACGATCTCGGTGGGCGCCGGACCGAGCGGCCCGCTGCCGGTGATCGCCGGTTCGGCTGCCCTCCTCCTGGCGGTGCTCGTGGTGTTCGCCGGGCTCGTCATCAGGTGGCTCCGGGCGGAGCGGCGCAGCACGCTGGCCGAGGCCGAGCGGGCCCGGCACCGGGGCGAGCAGCAGACCGCCCGGCAGCGGGCCGAACTCGCCCTCCGTGAGGAGCAGTTGGCCGAGGAGCTGCGCAGGCTCCGTCGGCGGGAGGACGACCTGGCCGAACGCTCGGCCGAGTCGGAGCGCTCCCGGGCCGAGGCCGAGGCGCTGGTGATCCGCCGGGCGGCCGCCCTGGAACGGGCCGCCGCTCTCACCGCTGAGCAGGCCCGCGCCGAACTCCTGCGCGAGGCCGAGGCCTCGGCCCGGCTGGAGGCCGCGGTCACCGTCCGGGAGATCGAACGTGAGGCCAAGGAGGAGGGCGAGCGCCGGGCCCGGTCCATCCTCGCCGGGGCCATCCAGCGGCTCGCGACGGAACAGACCGCGGAGACCGCCGTCAGCGTCCTGCGGCTGCCGAACGAGGAGATGAAGGGCCGGATCATCGGCCGCGAGGGCCGCAACATCCGCGCCTTCGAGGCCGTCACCGGGGTGAACCTGATCGTCGACGACACCCCGGCGTCGGTGCAGCTGTCCTGCTTCGACCCGGTCCGCCGGGAGACCGCCCGGCTCACCCTGGAGCGTCTGGTCGAGGACGGACGGATCCACCCGACCCGGATCGAGCAGCTCCACGAGCGCAGTCGCGCGGAGGTCGACCTGAGCTGCGTCCGGGCCGGCGAGGACGCCCTCCTGGACGCCCGGGTCGGCGCGATGCACCCCGAACTCGTCCGCACCCTGGGCTCGTTGCGCTACCGGGTCTCGTACGGGCAGAACGTGCTCGGGCACCTGCTGGAGTCCGCGCACCTGGCCGGGATGATGGCCGCCGAACTCGGTGTGGATCCGGAGCCGGTGCGGCGCGCCGCGCTGCTGCACGACATCGGCAAGGCGCTCACCCACGAGGTCGAGGGCAGCCACGCGGCGGTCGGCGCCGAACTGGCCCGGCGCTACGGGGAGTCCCCGGAAGTGGTGCACGCGATCGCCGCCCACCACAACGAGGTGGAGCCCGAGACGGTGACGGCCGTGCTGACCCAGGCCGCGGACGCGTGCTCGGGGGGTCGGCCCGGGGCACGCAAGGAGTCGCTGGAGCTGTACGCCCGGCGGCTGGCGAGGCTGGAGGAGATCGCGCGCTCGCACCCGGGCGTGGCCGACGTCTACGCGATGCAGGCCGGCCGCGAGGTCCGGGTGATGGTCCGCCCGGACGCGGTGGACGACCTCGGTGCGGAGCTGATCGCCCGGGAGGTCGCCCGGCAGGTCTCCGCCGAGCTGACCTACCCCGGGCAGATCCGGGTGACCGTGGTCCGCGAGAGCCGCGCGACGGCGGTGGCGAGCTAGCGGGCCGACGGGATGGCGTGCCGGCCGGATGGCGGGGCCGGCGGGACAGCAGTCGGAGGCCTCGGCCGGTCGGTCCTCGGGTCCGTTCGCCGTCAGGAGGTCGGACCCCCGCGGGCGGGGGCCCGACGGCGGCGCTAGCTCGGGCTGTCGACCTGCTGCGGTGCGTGCCGCCCGGCGGGCCGGGGTTCGGGTTCGGCTCCGGGCTCGGCCTCGGTTTCCGGGGCCGGCGCGAGGGTGGCAGGGCCGCCGCGGGCGCCGTCCGCGAGGGCGAGGAGGTCCTCGGCGACCGCGCCCTGGGTGACGCCGACGAGGTGGCCGTCGGGGCGGATCAGCAGGACGGTGTGCGGGCCGGCGCCCGGGTAGTCCTCGGTGACCAGGACCTCGGCGGGGACCGGCAGGGCGGCGGCGACCTCGGCGAGCCGGGGCATCAGCCCGGCGCCGAGCCAGTGCTCGGACGACCAGACGGCGGTGCCGGGGGCGACCAGCAGCAGCAGGAAGGTGGCGCCGAGGCGGGCGTGCAGGTGGTCGGGGGTGCCGTCGGTGGCGAGCACCGGCAGGTCCGGGACGAGCACGCCGGGGGCGGTGGCGGGCAGCAGCTCGCTGAGTGAGGTGGTGCCGCGCGCGCCGCGCTGCACCGGGACCCTCCCGGGGACGCCGGAGGGCGCCGCCGGGTAGGCGGGCGCACCGCCGAAGCGGCCGGTGCCGAGCTGGCCGTCGGCGAGCAGCGGGGCGTGCTTGCGGAAGCCGCCGACCAGCAGCGAGCGCCGGGTCTGCTGCCAGCCGCGCAGCGGGCGCAGCAGCGGCATGGACTGGTCGACGGCGCGCAGCCGGGCGCCGACCGCGCCGCGCCGTTCGGCCTCGTAGCCGTCCAGCAGCGAGCCGCCGGGCTGTGGGCCGCCGGAGTGGAGGTGCCAGGCGAGGGCGAGCCGCCAGGCGAGGTTGTCGGCGTCGCGCAGCCCGTCGGTGAGGTTCTGCATGCCGAGCGCGCCGTGCAGGTGGGCGGCGTCGCCGGCCAGGAAGCAGCGGCCGACCCGGAACCGGGCGGCGAGGCGCTGCTGGGCGGTGTGGTCGGCGGCGGCGAGCAGCTCGAAGCGGGGGAGTTCACCGCACCAGCCGGTGAGGGTGGAGGTGACCCGGGTGAGCAGGGTGTCGCCGGTGACGATGCCCGGCCAGGTGGCGTGCGGGTCGACCGTCTCGGTGGGGGCGGGGCGGCCCGGGGGCAGCCGCCAGTCGAGCCGCCAGACGCCGTCCGGCAGCGGACGGGCGGAGGCCTCGCGGTCGCCCCGCCACGGGGGCTCGCGGTGCAGCCGGGCGCCGTCGAAGGGCAGGTCGACCCGGACGGTGGCGATGGCGTTGCGGTCGACCGCGGGCCGGCCGGGGAAGCGGATCTTCAGGAGCTTGCGGACGGTGGATCTCGCGCCGTCGCAGCCGACCAGGTGGCTGCCGCGCCACCAGGTGGCGGCGCCGTTCTGGGTGCCCACGGTGCGGATGCTGACGCCGTCCCGGTCCTGTTCGAGCTCGACGACCCGGTTGAGCGGGACCAGCTTGATCAGCGGGGTGCCGGTCAGGGCGTCGCGCAGGCCGCGCTGGAGGCGGTGCTGGGGGAGGTGGAAGGTGGGCGAGTCGGTGAGGTCGATCCGCAGCACCTCCTGGCGGCGCCGCCAGATGGTGAAGGAGTCCCACAGGGCGGAGTCCGAGACGGCCCGCGGGTAGCCGATCCGGGTCAGGAAGGTGGCGCTGTCGGCGCCGATGACGAGGCTGCGCGGGCCTTCGGGGCAGAGCCCGGAGCCCTCGTCCAGGACGATGGTCGGTACCTCGTGCCGGGCCAGGGAGAGGGCCAGGGCCAGACCGACCGGTCCGGCCCCGACCACGATCACCGGGTCCATGAGGGGACCTCCGGGCACGAACCGGCCGATCGGCCGGCGTCAGTTACCGCTGCCGCATATGCCGCGTGGATGCTCCCGGGAGGTGTCACGAAGAGCAATGCAACAGTTCACCTGCGTGTCCGTCAAGCAGCAGCTGAAGTGCGCCGGTTCGCGCCGCGACGACCACGTGCCTCGATCCGGCGCGCGAGCGCGGTCAGCAGCAGGCACATGATGATGTAGATCGGGCCGATCACGAGCACCACGGGGATGTAGGGGAACCCGGCGGCGTTCAGCGGCTGGCTGGCGATCTTCTTGCCCATGAACAGCAGCTCGTTGTAGGTGATGATGTACCCGAGCGAGGTGTCCTTGAGGGTGACGACCAGCTGGCCGATCATCGAGGGCAGCATCGTGCGGACGGCCTGCGGCACCAGGATGCCGCTCATCACCTGGGTCTTGCGCATGCCCAGGGCGTACGCCGCCTCACCCTGACCGCGCGGGACGGCGTTGACGCCGCTGCGGATGATCTCCGCCTGGACCGAGCCGTTGTAGAGCGTGAGCCCGAGCACGAGGGCCCACATCGGTTCCTTGGCGAAGAACGCGTAGTAGAGGGCGACGATCAGGATCAGCAGCGGCATCGCCCGGAAGAACTGGACGAAGCCGACGCAGACCCAGCGGACCGGCCGGTGGTCGGAGAGCTGCCCGGCGGCCAGCAGCGCGCCCAGGGTGAGCGAGAACGCCGCGGCCAGGCCGAAGGCCTTCAGGGTGGCGAGCAGGCCGTCCAGGATCATCTGCTGGACGGTGTTGTACTGGAACGCGTCCCACATCTCCGCGTCGAACTGGCCGTTGTCGGCGAGCGCGGTGACGACGTACCAGAGGAGGCCGGCGACGCCGATCAGGGAGAGGACGCCGAACAGGCGGTAGCGGGAGCGGGCCTTGGGGCCGGGGGTGTCGTAGAGGACACTGGCCGTCGCGGTGCGCTGGAAGACACTCATCGGGCCACCGCCAGTCGGGATTCCAGGAAGCGGAAGAACGTGGCGACCGTCGCGCTGATCAGCAGGTAGGCGCAGGCCACCCAGAAGAAGATCGCGAAGATCGAGTAGCCGCGCTCGGAGAAGGTCTGCTGGGCGCTGTACAGCTCGGGGACGCTGAAGGCGCCGGCGATCGCCGAGTTCCTCGGCAGGGCGATGAACACGCTGCTCATCGGGGCCAGGACGGTGCGGGCGGCCTGCGGCAGGACGACCAGGGTCAGCGTCTGGCCGAAGGTCATGCCCAGGCTGCGGGCGGCCTCCGCCTGGCCGAGCGGCACGGTGTTGATGCCGGAGCGGATCACCTCGCAGACGAACGAGGCGGTGTACGCGCCGAGCGCCAGCACCGCGAACGCCAGGTGGCTGAAGTGCACGCCGAGCGGCGGCAGGCCGAAGGTGACGGCGAAGAACAGCAGGGTCAGCGGGGTGTTGCGGAAGATCGTCACCCAGGCGGTGCCGAAGGCGCGCAGGACCGGCACCGGGGAGACCCGGAAGGCCGCCAGCAGGGTGCCCAGCAGCAGGGCGAGCAGTGCGCTGAGGGCGCTCAGCTCGATCGTCTGCAGGAAGCCGTCGCGGAACAACGCGAAGTTGTCGTCCTCGAACAGGAACCCCATCCGGCGGCCCTCCTCTCAATCAGGGTCGGGAATGTCGTGCGGAGGGTGGATCAGTAGCGGTCGAGGGCCGGGACGTCCGGCGCGGCGGAGCCGGAGGCGCCGAGGGTCGCGTCGTAGGCCTTCTTCCAGTCGCCGTTGTCCTCGTGGGCCTTCAGGGCGTCGCTGATGGCGTTGCGCAGCACCGCGTCGTCCTTGTTGAGGCCGACGCCGTAGTTCTCCTTGGTGAACGGCTTGCCGACGACCTTGAGCTTGCCGGAGTACTTGGAGGCGTAGCCCTTGAGGATGGCGTCGTCGGTGGTGACGGCGTCGACCTCGCCGGAGAGGAGCTTCTCGACGCAGGCCGAGTAGGTGTCGAACTGCGTGATCTTCGGGTTGTACTGCTGGATGTTCTTGATCGAGGTCGAGCCGGTGGCGGTGCAGACGTTCTTGCCGCCCACGCTCTCCGGGCCGGTGATCGAGCTGTTGTCCTGCTTCACCAGCAGGTCCTGGCCGGCGATGTAGTACGGGCCGGCGAAGGAGACGGTCTTCTTGCGCTCGTCGTTGATGCTGTAGGTGCCGACGTAGAAGTCGATCTGGCCCTTCTGGATGGCGGGCTCGCGCTGCGAGGAGACCAGGGTCTGCCACTTGATCTGCTGCGGGGTGAAGCCGAGGTCGGCGGCGATCATCTTGGCGACCTCGATGTCGAAGCCGCTGCGGTCGCCGCTGGCGACGTCCTCCCAGCCGAGGTTCGGCTGGTCGGCCTTGGCGCCGATGATCAGCTGGCCGCGCTTCTTGGCCTCGGCGATGACAGGCGAGTCGATCTTGACGTCCGTCTTGACCGTGTAGGCCGGGAGCTTGGGGGCGTTGCTCGCGCTGGCGGCGGCACCGGGGCTGCCGTCCTTGCCGCAGGCGGCGGTCGCGGTGAGCGCGACGGCACAGAGCGCGACGGCGAGGGTGCGGGAAGTCCTCATGAGGGTGTTCTCCTGGGGCTGGGCCGCGGTTTCCACCGGGCTCTGGAGTCTGGAAGTCGTGCGCGGGCAGGGCCGATCGGCACCGTTGCCGGTGGCGGCCCCGCGTGGTCTCGAAGCGTCAGTGGTGCAGGATCTTCGAGAGGAAGTCCTTGGCGCGGTCGGAGCGCGGCGCCGTGAAGAAGGCATCGGGGGTGTTCTGCTCGACGATCTTGCCGTCGGCCATGAACAGGACGCGGTTGGCGGCGGAGCGGGCGAAGCCCATCTCGTGGGTGACCACGACCATCGTCATGCCGTCCGCGGCCAGGCGGCGCATGACCTCCAGCACCTCGTTGACCATCTCCGGGTCGAGCGCCGAGGTGGGCTCGTCGAAGAGCATCACCTTGGGCTTCATGGCCAGTGCGCGGGCGATCGCCACGCGCTGCTGCTGGCCGCCGGAGAGCTGGGCCGGGTACTTGTCCGCCTGCGCGCCGACGCCGACGCGGTCCAGCAGTTCCCGGGCGGTCTTCTCGGCCTGCGGGCGGGGTACCTTGCGTACCTTGACCTGGCCGATGACCACGTTCTCCAGCACGGTCTTGTGCGCGAAGAGGTTGAAGCTCTGGAACACCATGCCGACCTCGGCGCGCAGCCGGGCCAGCTCCTTGCCCTCGGCGGGCAGCGGTCGGCCGTCGATGGTGATCGTGCCGGAGTCGATGGTCTCCAGCCGGTTGATCGTCCGGCAGAGCGTGGACTTGCCCGAGCCGGACGGGCCGATCAGCACGACCACCTCGCCCTGGGCGATCCGCAGGTCGATGTCCTGCAGGACGTGCAGCGCGCCGTAGTGCTTGTTGACGTTGTTCAGCACGACCAGCGGGGCGGCTGCGGGGGTGGAGTCCTGGACCGGGCTCTCGGTCATCGCGCCTGCTCCCTCTGTATCGGATCGTGCCTACCTGAGAAGTCTCAACTCCCGTGGGAGGCAATGGTGGTGCGAATCCGGGAGCCGCGACCGGCGGAGCCGCAGCCCCCGGTGGGCCGACCATAGGAGCCGAGACCGCGCGCCGTCAGCCGATCTGAGCGGAACTTGAGGATCACGAAACGGCCACACGCCCGGTACGTACTGTTCGCGAACGCGTCGACGGGGCATGTGACAGCGGGAATCCGTGCCGGTGCTCCCCGTCCCCCACGGGCCCGGTGCGCGGTCGAACCTGGCGCATGGCCGCCCGCTGGCCCATACTGCGCAGGACCGGGACCGGATCGATCGGTCCGGCGATCATCGGTGATCACGTGGGGGAAGGAGGAGAACAGGATGCGACTTCTGCTCGTCGAGGACGACGAACGCGTGGCCGCCGCGCTCGTCGCGGTACTGGGCCGGCACGGCTTCCAGGTCCGGCACGCCCGCAGCGGGCACGAGGCCCTCGACGCCTTGGTGCCGGACGGCAACGAGCCGTACCGGGTGGTGCTGCTCGACCTCGGGCTGCCCGATCGCGACGGCTTCGAGGTGTGCAGCCGGATCAGGGCCGGCAGCGGCGTGCCGGTGATCATGGTCACCGCCCGCGCCGACGTCCGCTCCCGGATCCACGGCCTCAACCTGGGCGCCGACGACTACGTCACCAAGCCGTACGACATGGGCGAGCTGCTCGCCCGCATCCACGCGGTGGCCCGCCGCGGCACCGCGCCCTCCTCGGTGTCGGTGCCCGCGCCCGACACCGTGCCGCAACAGCGCGGCCCGCTGGAGTCCCGCGGCATCCGGATCGACCGGGAGCGCCGCCGGGTCAGCGTGGACGGCCGCGACGTGCCGCTCACCCGCAAGGAGTTCGACCTGCTCGCCCTGCTCGCGCAGAGCCCGGGCGTGGTCTACCGGCGCGAGCAGATCTTCAGCGAGGTCTGGCGCAGCGGCTGGGAAGGCAACGGGCGCACCCTGGAGGTGCACATCGGCTCGCTGCGCAACAAGCTCGCGCTGCCCGGCCTGGTCGAGGCCGTCCGCGGCGTCGGCTACCGCCTGATCCCCGAGTCCCCGGCACCCGCCGCGGCGGACCCGGCCCCGAACGCCCCCGCGGAGCACTGACCGCACGTGCGCACCCGCCTGCTCGGCATCCTGATCGCCCTCATGCTCTGCGTCCTGGCCGCCCTGGGGCTGCCGCTCGCGGCGGCGGTCGCGGCGGCCGAGCAGACCAGGGTCGTCGTCGACCGGCTCGACGACGCCGCCCGCTTCGCCCAGGACCTGCCCACCTCCGGCGCCGCCGACTCGGCGCGCAAGGGCGATCCGGAACCCGCCCCCGGGGACCTCAGCCGGCAGCACTCGATCGACGCCGAGGTCCGCCGCTACTTCGACCTCTACGGCGTGCGCCTGGGCATCTTCCAGCGCGACGGCCTGCCGATCGCCGCGGCGCCCGCCGACTGGCGGGTGCCCGCCGCCGGCTGGGGCGCCCAGGCCTTCCAGGAGGCGCTGGACGGGCGGCGCAGCCACAACCCGCCGCAGGTCTGGCCGTGGACCCCGGACCGGACGATCACCGTCGCCGCCCCGGTGGTGCGCGACGGCGACGTGGTCGCGGTGGTGCTGAGCGAGTCCCCCACCGGGGCGCTGCGCACCCGGGTGCTGCACAAGTGGCTGGTGCTGGTCGCGGGCGAGGCCGCCGCGATGATCGTCGCCGTACTGCTGGCCGTCCGCCTCACCGAGTGGGTGCTGCGCCCGGTGCGCACCCTGGACCGGGCCACCCACGACATCGCCACCGGCCGGATGGCCGCCCGGGTCGCCCCCGGCGGCGGACCGCCCGAACTGCAGCGCCTGGCGCGCTCGTTCAACGAGATGGCGGACCACGTGGTGCTCGCGATGGACCAGCAGAAGGCCTTCGTCGCGGACGCCTCCCACCAGCTGCGCAACCCGCTCTCGGCGCTGCTGCTGCGGGTCGAGGTGCTCGGCCTGGAGCTGCCCGAGGGCCACGAGGAGGAGCTCAGCGGCGTACGGGAGGAGGGCACCCGGCTGGCCCGGGTGCTGGACGACCTGCTCGGGCTGGCCACCGCCGAGCACGCCCGCCCCGGACCCGAGCGCACCGACCTGGCCGAGCTCACCCTGGCCCGGGTGGACGCCTGGCGGCCGGTCGCCGAGCAGCGCGGGATCGGACTGCGCTGGGACGGTCCGGCGCTCGCGATCGGGATGGCGGACCCGATCGGCTTCGGCTCGGCCCTGGACGCGGTGGTGGACAACGCGCTCAAGTTCAGCCCGGCGGGCAGCGAGGTGCGCCTGCGGGTCGCGGTGCGCCGGGACGAGGTCGCGGTCACCGTCACCGACGCCGGTCCCGGCCTCACCGAGGACGAGCTGTCCCGGGCCGGTGACCGCTTCTGGCGCAGCCCCCGGCACCAGAACGTGGACGGCTCCGGGCTCGGCCTGTCCATCGCCCGCACCCTGCTGACGGCCGGCGGCGGCTCGCTGGGCTTCGCCCCGGTCAAGCCGACCGGGCTCGCGGTGACGCTCGCGGTGCCGCGGCCGGAGAAGTAGCCGGGCCCGGCGGCCCGCGCCGTCCCGGGCCGGGGGCTCGGTAACGGGCCGGGTGCCGTTGGGGCCCGGGGGCTCCGATAACGGCCCGGGTGCCGTCAGGTCTCGGGCACCGTCAGGGCTTCACCGAGCGGTAGTAGCGCGCCGCGCCCGTGTGCAGCGGGAGCGGGTCGGTGTAGACGGCGGTGCGCAGGTCGACCAGCTGGGCGGCGTGCACCTGGGCGCCGATCTGGTCGCGGCTGTCGATCACCGCGCGGGTCATGCCCTCGACCAGGTCCGGGTCCGCGTCGTTCCGGGTGATCAGCAGGTTGGGCACGGCCACCGTGGCCACGGCGTCCGTGGGCTCGGCGTTCGGATAGGTGCCCTTGGGCATGGTGGCCGCCCGGTAGGCGTCGGTGCCGCCGCCCTCGGCCCTGTGCAGGGCCTCGGAGAGGTCGCTCAGCGGCACGATCCGGATCTTGACGTGGTCGGAGAGGTCGGTGAGCGCGCTGGTGGGCAGGCCGCCGGACCAGAAGAACGCGTCCAGCTCGCCCGCGCGCAGGTCGTCGGCGGCCTCGCCGACCCCCTTCGGCACCGGGACGATGTCGCGCTCCGGGTCCAGCCCGGCCGCGGCCAGCAGCCGCTTGGTCACCAGGTTCACCCCGGACTGCGGCAGGCCGACGCCGACCCGCAGGCCCTTGAGGTCGGCGGTGCGGTGCACCGGGGAGGAGGCCGGGACGACCAGCTGCAGGTAGTCGTCGTAGAGCCGGGCGATCGCCCGCAGCCGGTCCTTGCCCGGGCCCTGGTAGTCGGCGACCGCGTCGGCGGTGGCGATCGCGAAGGTGTCCCGGCCGGTGATCACCCGGTTGAGGTTCTCTATCGAGCCCTCGGTGTTGTCCAGGGCCAGCCGCACCCCCGGCATCGTCCCGGAGACGTGCGCCTGCAGCAGCTGCCCGTACCGGTCGTAGACGCCGCGCTGCACGCCGGTGGCGAAGCGGATCTCCCCGCGCGGGTACCCGGGCGAGCGGCCCGCCGACAGCCACCAGCCGCCGAAGCCGGCGACCAGCAGCACCAGCACCAGCACCGTCCGCCACAGCGGGCTGCGCGCCGCGGTGCGGACGGCGGCGCCGAGGCGGGACGGGGTGGTGGGGGTCATGCAGGGATACTGCCAGGCGCTCCGGCCGAACGGGAGTGGAACGGGACGGGGAATGTTCGGTGAAAGGGCTGGGGAGGCTCCCGGGACGGGACGGGGAAGCTTCGGGAAAAGCGCCGTGCGGCTGCCCGTACCCTGGTCTGGTGAGCGGTGAGAGCGGATTGAAGAGCTACAAGGTCGTCACGCACGGCTGTCAGATGAACGTCCACGACTCCGAGCGGCTGTCCGGGCTGCTGGAGGAGGCGGGCTACGTCAAGGCCGGGCCCGAGGGCGACCCGGACCTGGTGGTGTTCAACACCTGCGCGGTGCGCGAGAACGCCGACAACAAGCTGTACGGCAACCTCGGCCAGCTGGCGCCGGTCAAGAGCCGCCACCAGGGCATGCAGATCGCCGTCGGCGGCTGCCTGGCCCAGAAGGACCGCGACACCATCGTCAAGCGCGCCCCGTGGGTCGACGTGGTGTTCGGCACCCACAACATCGGGCACCTGCCGGCGCTGCTGGAGCGGGCCGCGATCGAGCGCAAGGCCCAGGTCGAGATCCTGGAGTCGCTGGAGACCTTCCCCTCCACCCTGCCGACCCGCCGCGACTCCGCGTACGCCGCCTGGGTCTCGATCTCGGTCGGCTGCAACAACACCTGCACCTTCTGCATCGTCCCCGCGCTGCGCGGCAAGGAGGAGGACCGTCGCCCCGGCGACGTCCTCGCCGAGATCGAGGCGCTGGTGGACGAGGGCGTCATCGAGGTCACCCTGCTCGGCCAGAACGTCAACGCCTACGGCTCCGACCTGGGCGACCGCGAGGCCTTCTCCAAGCTGCTGCGCGCCGCCGGCCAGGTCGAGGGCCTGGAGCGGATCCGCTTCACCTCGCCGCACCCCCGCGACTTCACCGACGACGTGATCGCCGCGATGGCCGAGACGCCGAACGTGATGCACCAGCTGCACATGCCGCTGCAGTCCGGCTCGGACCGGGTGCTCAAGGCGATGCGCCGCTCCTACCGCCAGGAGCGCTTCCTCGGGATCATCGGATCGGTCCGCGAGGCGATGCCGGACGCGGCGATCTCCACCGACATCATCGTGGGCTTCCCCGGCGAGACCGAGGAGGACTTCGAGGAGACGATGCACGTCGTCCGCGAGGCCCGCTTCACCAACGCCTTCACCTTCCAGTACTCCAAGCGCCCCGGCACCCCGGCGGCGGAGATGGAGGACCAGGTGCCGAAGGAGGTCGTGCAGGCCCGCTACGACCGGCTGATCGCCCTCCAGGAGGAGATCTCCTGGGAGGAGAACAAGAAGCAGGTCGGCCGGACCCTGGAGATCCTGGTCGCCGAGGGCGAGGGCAAGAAGGACGACCAGACCCGGCGGCTCTCCGGCCGGGCGCCCGACAACCGCCTGGTGCACTTCACGAAGCCCGAGGAGCCGGTGCGCCCGGGCGACATGGTGACCGTCGAGATCACCTACGCCGCCCCGCACCACCTGCTCGCCGAGGGCCCGGCGCTCGCGGTGCGCCGCACCCGGGCCGGTGACGCCTGGGAGAAGCGCCAGGCCAAGCCCGCCGCCAAGCCGGCCGGCGTGATGCTCGGCCTGCCGTCCGTCGGCGCCCCGGCCGCGCTGTCGCCGGCGGCGCCGGCGGGTGGGGCCTGCTGCGGCGACTGACGCGCTGCCCGTACCGGCGGCCCGGCGGGACTCCCGAGTCCCGCCGGGCCGCCGTCGTCGTTGGCTAGAGTGATCCACATGCTGGTAGCCGCCGCCGTGTGCCCCTGTCCGCCGCTGCTCGTCCCGGAGGTCGCCGCCGGGGCGGCGACCGAGCTGGACGCGCTGCGCGCCGCCTGCGACGAGGCGCTGGCGGCGCTGGTCGCGGCCGGGCCGCAGCTGGTCGTGGTGGTCGGCACCGGGGCGGAGGCCGAGGTGTGGACCGAGGGCGGGGCCGGCTCCTTCCACCGCTACGGGGTGCCGCTGGTTGCCAAGCTGCCGGGGGAGCGGGTCGAGGGGCCGGAGCTGGCGCCCTCGCTGACCGTCGGCGCCTGGCTGCTCGAGCGCGCCGGGGTGACCCTGCCGACGCACGCCTGCGCGGTGCCCGCCGACGCCCCGGCCGACCGGATGCTCGGCCTCGGCCAGGGCCTGGCCGGGCTCGCCGACCGGGTCGCCCTGCTGGTGCTCGGCGACGGCAGCGCCTGCCGCTCGGTGAAGGCGCCCGGCTACCTGGACGAGCGGGCCGAGGGCTTCGACGCGGCGCTGGCCGCCGCCCTGGGCTCGGCCGATCTGCCGGCCCTGGCCGGGCTGGACGCGGGCCTGGCCGCCGAGCTCAAGGCCGAGGGACGGGCGCCCTGGCAGGTGCTGGCCGGCGCCGCGGAGGGCGCCGGCCTGACCGGGCGGCTCGGCTACCAGGAGGCGCCGTACGGGGTCGGGTACTTCGTGGCGTCCTGGTCCTGACGGGGATCACGACTGCGGGGGCTGCCCCGGCTCGCCGGGCTTCGGCTTGTGGGCGAAGTCGCCGACGGCGTCCTTGGCCTTGCCGGCGCCGTGCTCGATCTTGTCGCTGTACTTGCCCTTGGTCGCCTTGTCGATCGCGCCGCCGGCCTTGTCCACGGCCCGGTCGATCTGGTCGCTGTGCTTGCCGGCCAGCTCGCTGGCCTTCTCCTTGAGCTCCTCGGCCTTGCCCTTGAGGTTGTCCATCAGACCCATGGCGGTCTCACCCTTCCCTGTCGTCCGTCGGTCCCCGTCCCCTGCACAACGTCCGTACCCCGCGAAGCGTTCGCAAACCGGGCATCACCTGGGGAAACGGCCGGAAAACGGTCCCGGGACCGGTCATGTCGTCGCGCGGCGGCGGGCGAGCGGCAGCCCGGTCACCGGCGCCGCGGGGGTTTTGCGAGACTGGAACGGTGAGCAGCCTCCGTACCCCGCGTGTCATCTCGATCGTCGGCGCGACCGCCGCCGGCAAGTCCGACCTGGCCGTCGCCCTCGCCCGCAGCCTCGACGGCGAGGTGATCAACACCGACTCGATGCAGCTGTACCGGGGCATGGACATCGGCACAGCCAAGCTCACCCAGGCCGAGCGCGGCGGAGTGCCGCACCATCTGATGGACGTCTGGGACGTCACCGAGGCCGCCAGCGTGGCCGAGTACCAGCGGCTGGCCCGGGCCGAGATCGACCGGCTGCTGGCCGCCGGGCGCACGCCCGTCCTGGTCGGCGGCTCCGGGCTGTACGTCCGGGCGGCGATCGACGAGATGGAGTTCCCCGGTACCGACCCGCAGGTGCGGGCCCGGCTGGAGGCCGAGCTGGCGCAGGCCGGCCCGTACGCGCTGCACCGGCGGCTGGCCGAGCTGGACCCGGCGGCCGCCGAGGCGATCCTGACCGGCAACGGGCGGCGGATCGTCCGCGCGCTGGAGGTCATCGAGATCACCGGGCAGCCGTTCACCGCCAACCTGCCGAGCAACACCGCCGTGTACAACGCGGTGCAGATCGGCGTCGCCGTGCCGCGCCCCGAGCTGGACGAGCGGATCGCGCTCCGGGTCGACCGGATGTGGGAGGCCGGGCTGCTGGACGAGGTCCGGGCGCTGGAGCGGGTGGGGCTCCGGGACGGGAGGACCGCCTCCCGGGCGCTCGGCTACCAGCAGGTGCTCGACCACTTCGCCGGCGAGTGCACCGAGGACGAGGCGCGGGCCGAGACCGTCCGGGCGACCAAGCGCTTCGCCCGCCGCCAGGAGTCCTGGTTCCGCCGGGACGACCGGATCAGCTGGCTCTCCCGACCGGCCGGCACCGACCCCGTCGAGCTGCTCGGACGCTCCCTCGAACTGATCGAGCGTCAGGGAGTTCCGGCCGTCTAGGACGGGTTCCGGCCAATTCGGCGGTGCACCTGCGCGCGCAGGTGGGCGTGCAGGACGAACCGGCGGTCACGGCCCGATCACGTGATGGCCACGGATCACCCGCCGACCCCGGTCAGGCCCGGAACGCCCCCCTGGACATGCCATCATCGATGCCATAGGGGTCGGCCGAACGGGCCGACCGTGCCCGGCCGCGAGTCCGCTCGTGTCGAACAGTCAGGGGAGGCCGTGTGTCGACGGGTACCGGCCCCGAGCCCGGTCAGAGCGGGAGCGTCACCGCGCCGGCCGAGGAGTTCGACGAGTCGACGATGGGCGACCTCCCCGTGCTGACCGGACTGGAGGCGCCGACCTCGTACGCGGCCGCGGTGCCCGCCCTGGACACCCGCACCCCGCCCGGCGGCGCGGTGCACGAGCGGGAGATCCGCCCGCTGCGCCGGCTGCGCTGGTGGCAGACGCTGCCGATCGCCCTGATGGGCACCCTCGGCTCGCTGATGTTCGCCTTCCCGCTCGCGTTCGGCTCGGCCGGCGCGCGCGCCACCATGGTCGGGATGCTCGGGCTGCTGCTCACCGCCGCCTCGGTCGGCTGGGGCGCGATGGCCGCCCGGCACGCGGGCTACACGTGGCCGGGGCTGCCGCGCCGGGGCTCCGGGCAGCGGGCCGGCTGGAAGGCGATCGTCGTCTACACCCTGATCGCGCTGGCCGCGTGCGCGCTCGCCGTCTGGCGGGTCGCCTACCTGCGCTGAGCACCTCCGCCCGGCTCAGTACCATCGGGAGGGTGAGCGCATCCTCTCCTCAGCACGGCGGCATCCCCTTCTTCAAGGGGCACGGCACCCAGAACGACTTCGTCATCGTCCCGGACCCGGACGGCGCGCTGGAGATCGGTCCCGAGACCGTCGCCGCGCTGTGCGACCGCCGGGCCGGCATCGGCGGGGACGGGCTGCTGCGCGTGGTGCGCTCGGCCGCCGACCCGGCCGCGACGGGGATGGCCGACCGGGCCGAGTGGTTCATGGACTACCGCAACTCCGACGGCAGCATCGCCGAGATGTGCGGCAACGGCCTGCGGGTCTTCGCCCGCTTCCTGGTCGAGGCCGGCCTGGCCAAGCCCGGCGAGCTGGCCGTCGCCACCCGCTCCGGGGTGCTCACCGCGACGGTCGCGGAGGCCGCCGAGGACGGCACGCCCGGCGACGTCACCATCGACATGGGCCGCGCCCGGCTGCCCGGGCCGGACGGCATCGAGGTCGCGGTCGGCGAGCGGCGCTGGCCGGCGCTGAACGTCAACATGGGCAACCCGCACGCGGTGGCCTTCGTGGAGAGCCTCGACCAGGCCGGGAAGCTGCTCGACGCGCCGCTCACCAGCCCCGAGGGCGTCTACCCGGAGGGCGTCAACGTCGAGTTCGTGGTGGACCGCGGGCCGCGGCACGTCGCGATGCGGGTGCACGAGCGCGGCTCGGGCGAGACCCGCTCCTGCGGCACCGGCGCCTGCGCCGTCGCGGTGGCCGCCATCCGCCGGGACGGCGTCGACCCGGCCGTCACCGGCGAGGCCGTCGCGTACACCGTGGACGTGCTGGGCGGCCGACTGGTCATCACCGAGCACCCGGACGGCCGGGTGGAGATGACCGGGCCGGCGGTGATCGTGGCCGAGGGACGGCTGGACGGGCGCTGGTGGGAGTCCGTACGCCGCGGCTGACGGCCCGGTTTGCCCACTTCGTGCGGTGACGAATCCCCCCGATCGGGTGATACCGGTCGCGGACGGGAACCACGGCGTCGCGGAACGTGCTCTGCTCGGTAGCATGGACCACCGGGTCGATCACCCCTGGGAGGGGTAGCAGGATCACCCCCTCTGGAGGGGCGCCCGGCGACGTTGCCGGAGGTGCCGATGACCATCGAAGCCGGGCAGTCCCTGACGGGGCAGCCGACGACCGTACGGCAGGCCGGGGCCAGGCGGCCCCTCGGGGAGCTCGGCCTGGCCGCCCTCGGCCGGGCCGGACGGGCCGCGTTACTGGCCACCGGGCGGCCGCTCGTGCCGGACGCCCTGGAACCGCTCGTCCGGGTCCACCGCCGACACCACCCGCAGGCCGACCTCGGCCTGCTCGCCCGGGCGTACCGGCTCGCCGAGGCCAGCCACCGCGGCCAGAAGCGCAAGAGCGGCGAGCCGTACATCACCCATCCGCTGGCCGTCACCATGATCCTGGCCCAACTCGGCGCCGGGACCACCACCCTGGTCGCCTCGCTGCTCCACGACACCGTCGAGGACACCGAGTTGACGCTGGACCAGGTGGGCGCGAGCTTCGGGCCCGAAGTCGCCTACCTGGTCGACGGGGTGACGAAGCTGGAGAAGGTCGACTTCGGCGCCGCCGCCGAGGCGGAGACCTTCCGCAAGATGCTGGTCGCCACCGGGGACGACGTCCGGGTGATGGTGATCAAGCTGGCCGACCGGCTGCACAACATGCGCACCATCCGGCACATGAAGCCGGCCAGCCAGGTGCGGATCGCCAAGGTCACCCGGGACGTGCTGATCCCGCTGGCCGAACGGCTCGGCATCCAGGTGCTCAAGGCGGAGCTGGAGGACATCGTCTTCGCCACCCTGCACCCCGAGGAGCACGCCCGCACCCGAGCCCTGATGGCCGGTCACGAGGCGGGGCCGGACACCGTGCTGGAGCCCTTCGCCAAGCAGCTGGCCCGGCAGCTGGCCGAGGCCGGCGTGGCCGCCGAGGTGACCGTCCGGCCCCGGCACTGCGTCTCGCTGCACCGGGTGCTGCTCAGGCGGTCCGGCGCGCCCGGACCGGACGGCCGGCCGCAGGGGCCCCGCCCGGCCGACTTCGGACGGCTGCTGGTGGTGGTCGAGGAGAACGCGGACTGCTATGCCGTGCTCGGCGAACTGCACACCTGCTGGACGCCGCTGCCCGGGGAGTTCAAGGACTTCGTCGCCGCGCCCAAGTTCAACCTCTACCAGTCGCTGCACACCGCCGTGGCGCTGAGCGGCGGCGCGGTGGTCGAGGTGCTGGTCCGCACCCGCCGGATGCACGACGTCGCCGAGACCGGGGTGGTCGCGCTGGGCGACCCGTCCCCGGCCGCCGCCGCCCAGGACGCCGACGAGCTCGACCGCACCGACCCGGCCCGGCCCGGCTGGCTCAGCCGACTGCTGGAGTGGCAACAGGAGACCCCCGACCCGGACGCCTTCTGGTCCGCGCTCACCGCCGACCTCGCGGGCGACCGCGAGATCACCGTGGTGACGGAGAGCGGCGAAACGCTTCAGCTGAGGGCCGGCGCCACCTGTGTGGACGCGGCCTACCTGCTCGGCGAGGAGACCGGCCACCGATGTATCGGCGTCCGGGTCAACGGCCGGCTCAGCGCGCTCTCCACCGTGCTGGAGGACGGCGACCTGATCGCGGTGCTCACCGAGACCCTCCCGGCCGGCGGCGGCCAGCCCTCCGGCCCCGCCCCCGAATGGCTCGCGCACGCCCGCACCCCCGCCGCCCGGCTGGCCATCGAGCGGTGGCTGGCCGACCCGCCGGCCCGGCTGCCGGCGGTCCGCACCGGCCCGGCCGCGGCCCAGCCCGCCCCGTCCGGCCGGCGCACGGCCGAGAAGCGGGCCGCCCCGGTCGCGGTGGCCGGCCGGCCCGGGGTGACCGTGCGGCTGGCGCGCTGCTGCACGCCCGTCCCGCCGGACGAGGTGGCCGGCTACCCGATCCGCGGCGGCGCGGTGGCCGTGCACCGCACCGGCTGCCCGGCGGGGGAGCGGATGCGGGCCGACGGGCGGGTCGCGCTGGAAGTGCGCTGGCAGCCGCAGGACGCCCCGGCGGCCGGGCACCGCGCCACCCTGCGGGCCGAGGCGCTGAACCGGCCCCGACTGCTGGCCGACCTCACCGCGGCGATCTCCGCCGCGGGGGTCGGCATCGTGTCGGCCGAGGTCGAGCCGCCGCAGGAGTCACGCGTCCGGCACACCTACACGGTCGAGCTGCCCGAGCCGGGCGCGCTGCCGGGGCTGATGCGGGCGATGCTGCGGGTCTCCGGGGTGTTCGACGTCAGCCGTCCGCACGGGCCGGAGGGCGGGTAGGCGCCGGCCGGCGTACGGCCCGGAGGGCGGGTGGGCGCCGCCCCCCGGACGGCTCGGAAGGCCGTCGGAGGGCGGTCGGAGGCGACCCGCCCCGGGCCGGGCGGTCCTGCGGGGAAATGGGGATGACCGGTCCGCGCCGGGCGTGCGACCATCATGGGGAATTCACGGCCGGTCCGCGGCGTTCCCAGGGCACAGGAGCCCCGGGTGTCACCCGAGGACCCGAGGGGTAGCTCACCCCGCCCGGACGGTAGCCGGGGCGGCAGCTGGGCAGACTCCTGAGGGGACCGTTCGGCGGTCCCCCGAGCCACCCGTACCAGCGAGCCAAAGGACAGAATGACCTCCACGTTCGACACCCGCGACCACGCCGACGCTCCGCGCCGCTTCGACGGTCTGCGGGCGGAAGCCCTCATGGACGAGGACCTCGCGGCCATCGACGAGGACCGCGGCCACCACTACGACGGCGACCAGTACGACCGCAGCGAGCGAGCCGCCCTGCGCCGGGTCGCCGGCCTCTCCACCGAACTCGAAGACGTCACCGAGGTCGAGTACCGCCAGCTCCGCCTGGAGCGCGTGGTACTCGTCGGCGTCTGGACCGACGGCACGCTGGAGGAGGCGGAGAACTCCATGGCGGAGCTCGCCGCGCTCGCCGAGACCGCCGGCTCCGAGGTGCTGGACGGCGTCATCCAGCGCCGCGACAAGCCCGACGCGGCCACCTACATCGGCTCCGGCAAGGCGCAGGAGCTGCGCGACATCGTCGCCTCCAGCGGCGCCGACACCGTGGTCTGCGACGGTGAACTCACCCCCGGCCAGCTGATCCACCTGGAGGACGTGGTCAAGGTCAAGGTCGTCGACCGGACGGCCCTGATCCTGGACATCTTCGCCCAGCACGCCAAGTCCCGGGAGGGCAAGGCGCAGGTCTCGCTCGCGCAGATGCAGTACATGCTGCCGCGGCTGCGAGGCTGGGGTCAGTCGCTGTCCCGGCAGATGGGTGGTGGTGGCTCCGGCTCGTCCGGCGGCGGCATGGCCACCCGTGGTCCCGGCGAGACCAAGATCGAGACCGACCGGCGCCGGATCCGCGAGAAGATGGCGAAGCTCCGCAAGGAGATCGCCGACATGAAGAAGGGCCGCGACACCAAGCGCCAGGAGCGCAAGCGCCACCAGGTGCCGTCGGTGGCCATCGCCGGGTACACCAACGCCGGCAAGTCCTCCCTGCTCAACCGGCTCACCGGCGCGGGCGTGCTGGTGGAGAACGCGCTGTTCGCCACCCTGGACCCGACGGTCCGCCGCGCCCAGACCCCGAGCGGGCGGGTCTACACCCTGGCCGACACCGTCGGCTTCGTCCGGCACCTGCCGCACCACCTGGTCGAGGCGTTCCGCTCGACCATGGAGGAGGTCGCCGACGCGGACCTCATCCTGCACGTGGTGGACGGCTCGCACCCCGAGCCGGAGACCCAGCTGGCCGCCGTCCGCGAGGTCATCGTCTCGGTCGACGCGCAGGCCGTGCCGGAGATCGTGGTGATCAACAAGGCGGACGCCGCCGACCCGCACGTGCTGCAGCGCCTGCTGCGCCGCGAGCCGCACGCCATCGTGGTGTCGGCCCGCAGCGGCGAGGGCATCGAGGAGCTGCTCAAGCTCATCGACGACGAGCTGCCGCGACCGGCCGTCGAGGTGCGGGCCCTGGTGCCCTACACCCAGGGCGCGCTGGTCTCCCGGGTGCACGCGGAGGGCGAGCTGCTCTCCACCGAGCACACCGGCGAGGGCACGCTGCTGCACGCCAAGGTGCCGGCCGAGCTGGCCGCCGAGCTGGAGCACTTCGCGGTGGCCCTGCAGGGCTGACGCGGAAGCGTACGAAGGGCCCCGGACCGCAGCGGTCCGGGGCCCTTCCGCGTACCCGCACCGGCCTGCGGCCCCCGGCGGCGGCCGCAGGCCGGGGCTACCGGACGTTCTTGGCGAAGAAGTCGAAGGCCTGCTTCGCCTGGTCCTGCAGCGCGGGGCCGGCCTGGTACCCGGCCGGACTGCGGTCGCCGATCGCGCCGACGCTGATCAGGTTGGGCTTGCCGTCCCTGGTGACGAACCAGCCGCCGCCGCTCGATCCGGCGGTCATGGCGCAGCCGATCACGTACATCGGCGGGCGGGTCGGGTCGAAGGAGAGCCGGCCCGGCGGGGCCGGGGAGTCGCAGTGCTCCAGCTCCGTGCCGTCGAAGGGCCGCTCGGCCGGGTAGCCGTAGGCGGCGGCCGCGGTGATCCGGTCGCGCGGGGCGTTGAACCAGATCGGGACCGACCCGCCGACCGTCTCCTCCAGGGACGTGCCGGAGCCGTTCTCGGCGCGCACCCGGAGGATCCCGTAGTCGAACTGGTTGTGGGCGCCGACGCCGCTCTCCTGGAGCCACGTCGGCGACACCAGTGCGCGCACCGCCGTCCACCGGCCGTACGGGGCGCTCTGCGCGTCGGTGTGCGGCTTGCCGCGGCTCGCCTGGCCGTCCCGGTTGAAGGCGGGCACGAAGACCAGGTTCTTCAGCCAGCCGCCGCCCTTGCCGTCGTGCAGGCAGTGCGCGGCGGTGTAGACGAGGTTGCTGCGCCCGGGGTTGACCGGGTCGGCGACCACGGTGGCGGAGCAGGCCGCGTCGCCCTGCGGCGTGGTCATGAAGAGCCGGCCGACCACGGCGGTGGCCTGGCCGTACGGGTGCGGCTGGGGCTGGGCCGGGACGGCGGCGGGCGGGGCGTCCCGTTCGACGCCGGGGGCGGCGGGGGCGGTGAGCGAGTACTCGGGGGTGGGCCGGGGCTTGGCGGCGTCCATCCGGGCGGCCGACCAGAAGCCCGGGGCCGCCTCGTCGCTGAACCTGCTGTCGGCGACGTACTTCGTCCAGTCCTCCAGCTTCCAGCCCGTCAGGTCGCCCAGGCTGGTGGGAGCGGAGGTGGGGAGTGCGGGGGGCGGGGCGACCGGCCGGGCGGGGCCGTCCGGGCCGCAGGCGGCCGCGGCCAGGGCGGTCGCGGCGAACAGTGCGGCGCCGGCCGTCCTGGCGCGGCGCCCCCGGCTGGTGTTCCTCGGCATGCTGGATCGTCCCCCGTGCTGTGCTGGTGTTTCCGTTCCGCCCCCCGGTGGCGGCTACTGCTTCCTGGAGATCCAGTCCAGGGCCTGCTTGGCGACCGTCTCCAGGTACGGGCCGCTGAGCGAGGTGTGGTCCTGGGTGCCGATCGAGGTGTTGCTGACCAGGGCGGTCTTCCCGTCGGGCATGGTGGCGAACCAGCCGCCGCCGCTGGAGCCCTGGGTCATGGTGCAGCCGATCGTGAGCATCGACGGGCGCTTGGCGTCGAAGGAGAGCCGGGTCGGCTTGCCGCCGTCGCACTTGTACAGCTCCTGGCCGTCGAACGGCTTGAGCAGCGGGTAGCCGACGGCCGAGACGTTCAGCTTGTCGCGCGGGGCGTCGAACCACACCGGGACGGCCGAACCGACCGTCTCCTCCAGGGACTTGCCGGTGTCGTTCTGGTTGTGGACGCGCATGACGGCGAAGTCGTACTGGTTGGCGGCGTCGCCGGTGCCGCCGCCCTCGACCATCCACTGCGGCGAGGTGGTGACCTGGTCGGCCCACCAGGTGCCCAGCGGGGCCAGTTCGGACAGCGGCGCGCGCTTGCCGCCGCTGGAGGCACCCGAGTTGTTGTAGGCGGGCACGAACACCAGGTCCTTGTAGAAGCTGCCGCCCTTGCCCTCGTGCACGCAGTGGCCGGCCGTCCAGACCAGGTTGCTCTTTCCCGGGTGCTGCGGGTCGGCGATCACCGTCGCCGAGCAGTTGCCGCGGCCGCCCTTGGCGGAGAAGAACACCTTGCCGGAGGGCTGCTTGGTGTACGGGCGGGGCAGCGCGACGGCGTTGACCACCGGCGGCTCGGGGTCGGTCACGCCGTCGTCGGTGGCGGGCCCAGGGGTGGCCGGGGAGGGCTTGGTGGCGGGCGGGGCCGGGTCGGCGGGCTTGGAGTCGCCCATCTTGTCCGGGTCCCAGAAGTCCTTCACCACCGGGTTGTCGAAGACGTGCTTGGACGCCCACGCGTCCCAGTCCTCGAACTTCCACTTCTTCAGGTCGTCCCAGGTCCTGGGCAGGCCCTCCAGCAGGCTGGTCGGCAGGCCGGACGGGAGGGTGATCCCGCCGATCACGCCGCCCGCGCCGCTGCCGCCGTTCGCCGCGGCCGAGGAGGGCGGCGGGGCGGCGCTGCCTCCGCCGTCGCCCGCCGGGCCGTCCGGCCCGCAGGCGCTCACGGCGAGCAGGGCTCCGGCGACCACGGCGGCGGCCAGGGCTGACCGGTGGATCGTAGGCATCTGTGCGCTTCCCCCTGTGCTCGGTCGGTCTTTGCTCGGTCGGTCTGTGCTGGGTCTGCCGGGTCGGTCCGTGCCGGGCCCGGTCGGGCTGTCCCGGGCCGACCGGTCGTGCCGGCCCGTCCGGTGCCGGGTCGTCCGTGCGCGGCCGGTCCGCGGTGGGCGGGCCCGCCGTCCTGGAGTCTTCCATCGCGGACGAGGACGGCCGTGTCCGCCCCCCGGTTGCGGGCCCGCCCGGAGGTCACCGATCCGTGACGCGGGACCGGTCGACTCGTTGGCACAGCAGGGCATTTCGCCCCGATGGTGGACAATCCCCGATCTTCACCCGGACGAGTGAGCCGTCCTTGTGATCACCCATCAGGGATAGGTAACCCTTACCTGACGCGACGGTGCGAGTGCCCGCCGACCCCCTCCACCACAGTGCGCGTCCGCACCCCCACGCGCCCCAAGGAGCAGCCTTGAGCACCGCCCTCACCGGAGCCCCGCCCGAACCGCCGCAGCCGGCGGAGCCCGTGCGCGAGGAGCACCAGCCCGGGCCCGACCCGCTGCTGCACCCCGATCCCGCCGTCGCCGCCGAACAGGCCGCCGTGGAAGCCCTGTTGCGCTGCTGGACGCGGGAGACCGGGGCCCGGCCCGGCCCGGACGGCCGACTGCGGATCGCCGTCCTCGGCGGCGCCGCCCGGCTCACCGCCCCGGTCCGCTACTGGTCGCCCGGCGGCTGGCACCGCTTCGGCCCGGCCGCCCTCGCGGCCGGCCCGGGCGGCGTCGTGGGGGAGGGGGCCGACGCCCCGGTGGACGCCGTCACCGCCGCCGCGCTGCTCGCCGCCGCGGCCGCCGAGCGACCCGACCCCGGGCAGGTCGCCGACCTCGCCGCCCGGGTCGCCGACTCGGTCGTCCGCACCGCCGAGATCCTCGCCCACCGCCGCACCGACGCCGTGCCCGGCGGGCCGGAGCGCTCGCACTTCCTCGCCGCCGAGCAGTCCCTGCTGCTCGGCCACCCGCTGCACCCCACCCCGAAGAGCCGCGACGGACTCGGCCCCGCACAGAGCGCCGCCTACTCGCCCGAACTGCACGGCTCCTTCCAACTCCACTGGTACGCCGTGGACCGCGAGCTGCTCGCCGCGGGATCCGCCGTCGCCGAGAGCGCCGACCGGCTCACCGCCGGTCTGCTCGACGGCCGCCTCGCCCTGCCGCCCGGCACCGCCGCCCTGCCCCTGCACCCCTGGCAGGCCCGCGAACTCGCCCACCGCCCGGCCGTCGCCGCGCTGCTCGCCGACGGGCTGCTGCACGACCTCGGCCCGGCCGGCGAACCCTGGCACCCCACCTCCTCGGTGCGCACCGTCTACCGGCCCGGCACCCCCTGGATGCTCAAGCTCTCGCTCGGCCTGCGGATCACCAACTCCCGCCGGGAGAACCTGCGCAAGGAACTGCACCGCGGCCTGGAGATGCACCGGCTGCTGGAGCGCGGGCTGGCCGCCGAGTGGCGGGCCGCCCACCCCGGCTTCGACATCGTCCGCGACCCGGCCTGGATCGGCGTCGACCACCCGGCGCTGGGCGACCCGGGCGGCCTGGACACCGTGCTGCGCGCCCAGCCCTTCGCACCCGCCGAGCGCGCGCTGTGCGTCGCCGGACTGGTCGCCGAACAGCCGCTCGGCACCGGCGACACCGTGCCCTCCCGGCTCGGCGACACCCTGCGGACGCTCGCCGCGCGCTGCGGCCGCCCGCTGCCGACCGTGGCCGCCGAATGGTTCCTGCGCTACCTGGACGCCGTGGTGCTGCCCATCCTGTGGCTGGACGGCCGGGGCGGCATCGCCCTGGAGGCGCACCAGCAGAACAGCCTCGTCCTGCTGGACGGCGACGGCTGGCCGAGCGGCGGCCGCTACCGCGACAACCAGGGCTACTACTACCGGGAGAGCGCCGCCGAGCGGCTCACCGCCCGGCTGCCCGGGCTCGGCGCCGACAGCGACACCTTCCTGCCGGACCCGGTCATCGACCACCACTTCGCCTACTACCTCGGCATCAACCACGTCCTCGGCCTGATCGGCGCCCTCGGCTCCCAGCGACTGGCCGACGAGACGGTGCTGCTGGCCGCGCTGCGCCGGTTCCTGGCCGGGCCGCGGGTCGCCGCCACCGGCTCGGCGCTGCCCGGCCTGCTGCTGGACGCGCCCACGCTGCCCTGCAAGGCCAACCTGCTCACCCGGATCAACGGCATGGACGAACTGGTCGGTCCGGTCGCCAGCCAGTCCGTCTACGTGGACATCCCCAACCCGGTGGCGGGTGGCTGATGTTGGACGACCTGCCCGGGTGGGGCGCGATCCCCACCCCGGCCGGCGAGTTCCGGCTCAGCCCGGTCCGGCTGCCCGCCGACCTGGAGCTGCTCGTGGGGTGGATGAACGACCCCGAGGTCGCCGCCTTCTGGGAACTCGCCGGGCCGCCGGAGACCACCGGCCGGCACGTCCGGGCGCAGCTGGACGGCGACGGCCGCAGCGTCCCCTGCCTCGGTCTGCTCGACGGCGAGCCGATGAGCTACTGGGAGGTCTACCGCGCCGACCTCGACCCGCTGGCCGCGCACTACCCGGCCCGGCCGCACGACACCGGCGTCCACCTGCTGCTCGGCCCCGCCGCCAGCCGCGGCCGGGGACTCGGGGCCGTCCTGCTGGCCGCGCTCGCCGAGCGGATCCTGCGCCGCCGCCCGGCCTGCGAACGGGTCGTCGCCGAACCGGACGTCCGCAACCGGCGCTCGGTCCGGGCCTTCGAACGGGCCGGGTTCCGGGCGGCCGCCGAACTCGACCTGCCCGACAAGCGCGCCGCCCTGATGGTGCGGGTCCGGGCACCCCGGGCGGCGTAGCGCCGACCCGCGAGGCCCGCGCAGCCCCGACCCGACCGCCCAGGCCGACCCGCCCGGCCCCTCCCACGTCCGGCCCCCGATCCCCCGGCCCCGAACCGCCCCGGCCCCGACCGATCCGCCCGGCCCCGACCCCGCCTAGGACACCCCGTGGACACCCCAGCATCGCCGCCGCCCTACGACCTGCTCGGCGTCGGCATCGGTCCGTTCAACCTCTCGCTCGCCGCGCTCGCCGACGCCGTCCCCGGCCTGCGCACCCTCTTCTGCGACCAGCGCCCGGAGTTCCGCTGGCACCACGGGATGCTGGTGGACGGGGCCCGGATGCAGGTGCCGTTCCTCGCCGACCTGGTCTCCCTGGTGGACCCGACCAACCCGTGGTCCTTCCTCAACTACCTGCGCGAGCAGGACCGGCTGTTCCCGTTCTACTTCGCCGAGCGCTTCCAGCTGCCGCGCCGCGAGTACGACCACTACTGCCGCTGGGCCGCCGAGCGGCTGGCCAACTGCCGCTTCGGCACCGAGGTCACCGCCCTGCACTGGGCCGCCGCGCCGGGGGAGGACCCCTGCTACCGGGTCGAGTTGACCGACACCGCGACCGGCCGGCGGTCCACCGTACGGGCCCGCAACCTGGCCCTCGGCGTCGGCACCCGCCCGGTGCTGCCCGAGGCCTTCGCGGGCCTCGCCGGCCACCCGCGGGCCTTCCACTCCGCCGACTACCTGGACCGCCGCGCCGACCTGGCCGGCGCCCGGGACATCACCGTCGTCGGCAGCGGGCAGTCCGGCGCCGAGGTCTTCCTCGACCTGCTCCGCCGCCACGAAGGCGACGGCGTCCGGCTGCGCTGGCTCACCCGGACCCGGGCACTCGCACCCATGGAGTACTCCAAGCTCGGCCTGGAGCACTTCACCCCCGACTACACCCGCTACTTCCACGGACTGCCCGGACCCGTCCGGGACGCCCTGGTCACCGCCCAGTGGCAGCTCCACAAGGCCGCGAGCGCCGAGACCCTCGCCGAGATCCACGACCACCTCTACGAGCGCACCATCGGCCGCCCGATCGACACCGCCCCGGTCGAGATCACCCCCGGCACCGCCGTCACCGACACCCGTCCCGGCCCCTGCGGCGGCCTCGAACTGCACTGCCGGCACACCGACTCCGGCGCCGAGCACCTCCTGCGCACCGACGCCGTCGTGCTCGCCACCGGCTACCGGGCCGCCCGCCCGGCCGCGCTCGAACCGCTCGCCGACCTCATCGACTGGGACGAGGCCGGGCGCTACCGGGTCGACCTGGACCACCGGGTCGCCACCCGGCCCGGGCTCACCGGCGGCCTCTACGTCCAGAACGCCGAACTGCACACCCACGGCGTCGGCACCCCCGACCTCGGACTCGGCGCCCACCGCGCCGCCGTGATCCTCAACGCCGTCACCGGGCGGACCGTCCACCGGCTGCCCGACCGCACCGCCTGGACCGGCTTCGCGCCGCCCGTCCCCGCGCCGCCCGTCCCCTCATCGCCCGTCCCCGCACCCCTCGAACAGACCCCCGTCCTCCCCCGCCCCCAGGAGCTGACCCGTGCCGCAACCGTCGGCCGCTGAACCGCCGCTCTACCTACCCCCGCACCTGACCGCCGGGCACTGGCAGCGGGCCGGCCGCGCCCTGCTCGCCAAGATGCTCGGCGAGTTCGCCTACGAGGAACTGCTCAAACCCGTCCCCGGGGCCCTCGACGGCGAGTACCTGCTGAAGCTGCCCGAGGTCGAGTACCGCTTCACCGCCCGGCGCGGCGCCTACGACGGCTGGCAGGTCGAGCCCGACTCGATCTACTGCTCCCGCCCGGACGGACTGGACCCGCTGCGCTTCCTGCCGTACGCCTGGCAGACCCTCGGCATGCGCGGCGAGACCACCGCCCACCTGATCCGCGAACTCTCCGCCACCCTGACCTCCGACGCCCGCCAGCTCGCCACCGCGCTCACCGCCGCCGAACTCGCCGAGCTCGACCACACCGCGCTGGAGGGCCGGCAGGGCGGCCACCCCTGGATCGTCCCCAACAAGGGCCGGATCGGCTTCTCCGCGGGCGACGCCGCCCGCTGGACCCCGGAGGCCCGCAGCCCGCGCCCGCTGCCCTGGATCGCCGTCCACCGCCGGCTCGCCGAGTACCGGGGCGTGCCCGGCCTGGAACACCCGGAGCAGCTGTACGCCCGCGAGCTGGACGACGTGCACGCGCTGCGCGCAGCCCTCGGCCCGGACGCCGACGACTACCTGCTGCTGCCCGTCCACCCCTGGCAGTGGGAGGAGACGATCCTGACCCTGTTCGCGCCCTGGATCGCCTCCGGCGAGATCGTCCCGCTGCCCTCGGACGGCGACCCACGGCTGCCCCAGCAGTCCATCCGCTCCTTCTTCAACACCGCCCACCCCGAGCGCTGCACCGTCAAGCTGCCGCTGTCCATCCTCAACACCCTGGTCTGGCGCGGCCTGCCCACCGAACGCACCCTGGCCGCGCCCGCCGTCACCGCCTGGCTGCACGGCCTGCGCGACGCCGACCCGTTCCTGCGCGACGAGTGCCGGGTGATCCTGCTCGGCGAGATCGCCTCCGTCACCGTCGACCACCCCGTCTACGGCGCGATGCCCGACGCCCCGTACCAGTACAAGGAACTGCTCGGCGCGATCTGGCGCGAACCGCTCGGCCCCTTCCTGGACGGCGGCGAGCGCGCCCGCACCCTGGCCGCCCTGCTGCAGACCGGCTCCGACGGGCGGGCGCTCGCCGCCGAGCTGATCGCCCGCTCCGGCCTCACCCCGGCCGGGTGGACCGGCCGGCTGTTCGCCGCGATGCTGCCGCCGCTGCTGCACTTCCTCTACCGGTACGGGCTGGTCTTCTCCCCGCACGGCGAGAACGCCATCGTGGTCTTCGACGAGCGGGACACCCCGACCCGGCTCGCGGTCAAGGACTTCGTGGACGACGTCAACCTCAGCTCGCAGGACCTGCCCGAGCTGCGCGACCTGCCCGCCGAGGTCGCCGACGTGCTGCTGCGGGAGGGAGCGCAGGGGCTCTGCCAGTTCATCCACTCCGGGCTGTTCATCGGCGTCTTCCGCTACCTCGCCCCGCTGCTGGAGGCGCAGACCGGACTGCCCGAGACCGAGTTCTGGGCCCTGCTGCGCGCCGAGGTCCTGCGCCACCAGGACCGCTTCCCCGAGCTGCGCGAGCGCTTCGAGCTGTTCGACCTGTTCCGGCCCCGGATCGACCGGCTCTGCCTCAACCGCAACCGGCTGCTCCTCGACGGCTACCAGGACCGCCCGCACCGCCCGCACGCCGCCCGGTTCGGGACCGTGCCGAACGCGTTGGTGGCGGTGGACGTGCGGCCGCCCGCGCGACGGGACCGGATTGTCACCCCCGCCCCGTAGGGTGGGAGGGTCATGACGAACGACTCCGAATCCCACGACTCCGAATCCCAGCGGGCGGCGGACCTCGGCGACGACGCCGAGGAAGCCGTGGCCGTCCCGCGCTCGCGGATTCCCGAGCTGCTGCACGCCGCGGTGGCGGCCGTCGGCGGCGTCGAGCGCCCCGGCCAGGTCCGGATGGCCGAGGCCGTCGCCGACGCCGTCGACCACGGTGAGCACCTGCTCGTCCAGGCCGGCACCGGCACCGGGAAGTCCCTGGCCTACCTGGTGCCCGCGCTCGCCCACGGGGACCGCGTGGTGGTCGCCACCGCCACCCTGGCGCTGCAACGCCAGCTGGTGGAGCGGGACTTGCCGCGCACCGTCGAGGCGCTGCACCCGGTGCTGCGCCGCCGCCCGCTGTTCGCGATGCTCAAGGGCCGCTCCAATTACCTGTGCCTGCACCGGGCCAACGAGGGCACCCCGAGCGACGAGGGCGAGGGCCTCTTCGACCCGGTGGACGCGCTCGGCGGGCCCACCGGCAAACTCGGGCAGGACGTGCTGCGGCTGCGCGACTGGGCCGAGGAGACCGAGACCGGAGACCGGGACGACATGAGCCCCGGCGTCTCCGACAGGGCCTGGGCGCAGCTGTCGGTCACCTCCAAGGAGTGCCTGGGTGCCACCCGCTGCCCGTACGGGCAGGAGTGCTTCGCCGAGAAGGCGCGGGAGCGGGCCAAGCTGGCGGACGTCGTGGTCACCAACCACGCGATGCTCGCGATCGACGCGATCGAGGGCGCACCGGTGCTGCCCGAGCACGGGCTGCTGATCGTGGACGAGGCGCACGAGCTGGTCAACCGGGTCACCGGTGCGGCCACTGCCGAGCTGACCGTCGGCGCGGTCAACCGGGCCGTGAAGCGGTCCGCCCGGCTCGCCAACGAGAAGGCCGTGGACGCCCTGCAGGCCGCCGCCGAGAACTACCACGGCCTGATGGAGACCGCCCAGCCCGGCCGGGTCGAGGAGCTGCCCGAGTACCTGGCGTACGCGGTCACCGCGATCCGGGACGCCGCCCGCCAGGTGATCAGCTCGCTCGGCGAGACCAGGGACAAGGGGCTCAGCGACGAGGACGCCGTCCGCAAGCAGGCGATGGCCTCGGCCGAGACCCTGCACGAGACCGCCGAGCGGCTGCTGGAGGACTCCGAGTACGACGTGGTCTGGATCGAGCGCAGCGACCGCTACGGGCTGGGCACCGCCTCGCTGCGGGTCGCCCCGCTGAGCGTCTCCGGGCTGCTGCGCGAGGGGCTGTACAAGGAGCGCTCGGTCGTCCTCACCTCGGCCACGCTCAAGCTCGGCGGGGACTTCAACGGCGTCGCCGCCTCCGTCGGCCTGCCCTCCGAGACCCGGCTGCCGGACGTCCGGACGGCCGGGGACAACCCCGAGCCCGGCCCCGGCTTCGGCGAGGACGCGGTGCCGTACTGGCGCGGGATCGACGTCGGCTCCCCGTTCAAGTACCCCAAGCAGGGCATCCTGTACGTCGCCAAGCACCTGGCCGACCCCGGGCGCGATCCCGAACGGCCGGACATGCTGGACGAGTTGGCCGAGCTGATCGGCGCGGCCGGCGGGCGGACACTCGGCCTGTTCTCCTCGATGCGCGGCGCCCAGACCGCCGCCGAGGCGATGCGGGAGCGGCTCGACCAGCGGATCCTGCTCCAGGGGGAGGACACCCTCGGCGAGTTGATCCGCGAGTTCGCCTCGGACGCGTCCACCTGCCTGTTCGGCACGCTCTCGCTCTGGCAGGGCGTGGACGTGCCCGGCTCGGCCTGCCAGCTGGTCGTGATGGACCGGATCCCGTTCCCCCGGCCGGACGACCCGCTGATGAGCGCCCGCCAGAGGGACGTCGAACAGCGCGGTGGCAACGGCTTCATGGCGGTCGCGGCGACGCACGCGGCGCTGCTGATGGCGCAGGGCGCGGGCCGGCTGGTGCGCGCGGCGGACGACCGCGGCGTGGTGGCGGTGCTCGACCCGCGGGTGGAGACCAAGCGGTACGGGAGCTTCTTCCGCTCGTCGATGCCCGAGTTCTGGTACACCACGGACCGCAACCAGGTGCGCCGCTCGCTGGCGGCGATCGACGCCTCGGCGGCGCCGGTGCGGCCGGTGGTGAAGCGGGGCTGATCGATCCGGGTCGTGATGTCCCTTCCCCCGCAGGAAGGGACCGCACGGCCCGCGAACGCCGGAGGGGCTCCCCGCGGATCGCGGTGAGCCCCTTCCCGTTGCCGTGGGCCGCCGGAGGGTGTCCGGGGGTGTCCGAGGGCGTCGGGGGCTGTCAGAGGCGGCGCAGCACCGCGACGACCTTGCCCAGGATGGTCGCGTTGTCGCCGTTGATCGGCTCGTACGCGGGGTTGTGCGGCATCAGCCAGATCCGGCCGTCCTCGCGCTTGAGCCGCTTGACCGTGGCCTCGCCGTCGATCATCGCGGCCACGATGTCGCCGTTCTCGGCCACCGGCTGGCGGCGCACGGTGACCCAGTCGCCGTCGCAGATGGCCGCCTCGATCATCGAGTCGCCGCGCACGGTGAGCGCGAACAGCTCGCCCTCGCCGACCAGCTGGCGGGGCAGCGGGAAGACGTCCTCGACCGTCTGCTCGGCCAGGATCGGCCCGCCGGCGGCGATCCGGCCCACCAGCGGCACGTAGGAGGTGGAGGGGCGGCCGGCCGTCTCGGCGGTGTTGGGGCGGGCCACCTCGACGCCGCGGACCTCGTAGGCGCGCGGCCGGTGCGGATCCCGGCGCAGGAAGCCCTTGCGCTCCAGGGCCATCAGCTGGTGGGCCACCGAGGAGGTGCTGGACAGGCCGACGGCCTGGCCGATCTCGCGCATGGACGGCGGGTAGCCCCGGCGCTGGACGGAATCCCGGATGACCTCGATCACCCGGCGCTGGCGCTCGGTGAGCCCGGCCTCGTCCGTGCGGATGCCCGGGGGGCGGCCCGGCATCGCGCGGGCCGGCGAGGAGTGGGTGTCGTCCATCACGGAGGAGTGTTCGATCGGCTGGTCGGGCACACGGTTGGAGCCGGAAAGGGCCGTGCCGGAGAGCCGGTGGTCTTCACTGCGGTCCATGCTGATGTCCACGCTCTGCTGATTCGTGGTGCGCTGCCCCACCTTGAACTGGGAGTGTTCCTGCACCGGGATGGTGTTGCTTTCGATCGTGTTCACGGCGGCCCCTCTCGACGGCTGTCCTCTCCCTTTTCCAGCCCAACGCACCTCCTATCGAAAGGTTGCGCCAAACACACGTTCGAGTGAATTATTCGGGAGTTGGCTGACTCGATCAAGGCTTTGTTGTACATCGAGTAAATGTTCGATCGGAACCCGACTCCGGCAGTCTAATCGGCGCCGACACGCCAGGGGTGTCACTTCCCCCGGAGGCCTAGATGTAGTGGCTACAGTCCTCTCCGTGCCCAGTACTAGTGGTCGCCGCGCATGATCAGCTTGCCGAGGCCGGGGGCGCATCGCATAGACTCGACTGGTCCGCACGATCTGCCAGGGAGGGATCCCGAGGTGCACTGCCCCTTCTGCCGGCACTCCGACAGCCGCGTTGTCGACAGCCGGACCACCGAGGACGGCAGCTGCATCCGCCGCCGTCGGCAGTGCCCGGACTGCGGCCGCCGCTTCACCACGGTGGAGACGGCCGCACTGATGGTCATCAAGCGCAGCGGCGTCACCGAGCCGTTCTCCCGGCAGAAGGTCATCACCGGCGTCCGCAAGGCCTGCCAGGGCCGACCGGTCACCGAGGACGCGCTGGCCCAGCTCGGCCAGCGGGTCGAGGAGTGCGTGCGCGCCAGCGGCAGCGCCGAGCTGACCACCCACGACGTGGGGCTGGCCATACTCGGCCCGCTCAAGGAACTCGACGTGGTCGCCTACCTGCGCTTCGCCAGCGTGTACCAGGCCTACGACGGACTGGAAGACTTCGAGGCCGCCATCGCGGAACTCCGCGCCGAACGGCCCCGCACCCCGGAGACGGACGACGCCCGCGTGTCCGTCTCCGCCGCCGCGCCCTAGGAGGCGCCGGCTCGCCGGCCCCAGTCGGGGCCCGGCCGCACCACAAGGCCCCACGGGGCCCCGGCGTGCCCGGAAACGGGGCGCAGAACACTACAAACCGTGCGAAGGCAGGCAGGGTCCCCGCCTGCCCGCACACCGGAAGAACGAACCAGCAGTGCCCGGACTTTTCAGGGCACTTCGGGCGTTTGCCCAGGAGGAGGAGCGAGAAGTGACAGACACCACGAGCGGTTCCGCACGCGGGTCGAAGTCCGAGAAGGCCGCGGCCAAGGGCGCCAAGGCCCCGAAGGGCGGTCTCCGGATGGAGCGCATCCACACCACTCCTGGCGTGCACCCGTACGACGCGGTCCGCTGGGAGCGGCGTGACGTCGTCATGACCAACTGGCGTGACGGGTCGATCAACTTCGAGCAGCGGGGCGTCGAGTTCCCCGACTTCTGGTCGGTCAACGCCGTCAACATCGTCACGTCCAAGTACTTCCGCGGCGCCGTCGGCACCCCGCAGCGCGAGTGGAGCCTCAAGCAGATCATCGACCGCGTGGTGCTCACCTACCGCGCCGCCGGCGAGAAGCACGGCTACTTCGCCACCCCGGACGACGCCGAGATCTTCGAGCACGAGCTGACCCACGCCCTCCTCCACCAGGTCTTCAGCTTCAACTCGCCGGTCTGGTTCAACGTCGGCACCAAGCAGCCCCAGCAGGTCAGCGCCTGCTTCATCCTGGCCGTCGACGACTCCATGGAGTCGATCCTCGACTGGTACAAGGAAGAGGGCATGATCTTCAAGGGCGGCTCCGGCGCCGGCCTCAACCTCTCCCGGATCCGCTCCTCCAAGGAGCTGCTGTCCTCCGGCGGCAACGCCTCCGGCCCGGTCTCCTTCATGCGCGGCGCCGACGCCTCCGCCGGCACCATCAAGTCCGGCGGCGCCACCCGTCGCGCGGCCAAGATGGTCGTGCTCGACGTCGACCACCCGGACGTCGAGGCCTTCATCGAGACCAAGGTGAAGGAGGAGGAGAAGATCCGCGCCCTGCGCGACGCGGGCTTCGACATGGACCTCGGCGGGGACGACATCACCTCCGTCCAGTACCAGAACGCCAACAACTCGGTCCGCGTCTCCGACGAATTCATGACCGCCGTCGAGAACGGCACCGAATTCGGCCTGCGCGCCCGGATGACCGGCGAGGTCATCGAGACCGTCGACGCGAAGAAGCTGTTCCGCAAGATGGCCGAGGCCGCCTGGGCCTGCGCCGACCCCGGCATCCAGTACGACTCCACCATCAACCACTGGCACACCTGCCCGGAGTCCGGCCGCATCAACGCGTCCAACCCCTGCTCCGAGTACATGCACCTGGACAACTCCAGCTGCAACCTCGCCTCGCTCAACCTGATGAAGTTCCTGCGGGACGACGACTCGTTCGACGCCGAGCGGTTCGCCAAGGTCGTCGAGCTGGTCATCACCGCGATGGACATCTCCATCTGCTTCGCCGACTTCCCGACCGAGAAGATCGGCGAGACCACCCGCGCCTACCGCCAGCTCGGCATCGGCTACGCCAACCTCGGCGCCCTGCTGATGGCCACCGGCCACGCCTACGACAGCGAGGGCGGCCGCGCCCTGGCCGGCGCCATCACCTCCCTGATGACCGGCACCGCCTACCGCCGCGGTGCCGAACTCGCAGGCGTGGTGGGCCCGTACGACGGCTACGCCCGCAACGCGGCCGCGCACCGGCAGGTCATGAAGCAGCACGCGGACGCCTCGCTCGACGCCGACTCGGTGGACGAGCTGGACGCCCCGGTCTGGCTGGCGGCCAACAAGACCTGGCAGGACGTCGTGCGCATCGGCGCGGAGAACGGTTTCCGCAACGCCCAGGCCTCGGTCCTCGCCCCGACCGGCACCATCGGCCTGATGATGGACTGCGACACCACCGGCGTCGAGCCCGACCTGGCCCTGGTCAAGTTCAAGAAGCTCGTCGGCGGCGGCTCGATGCAGATCGTCAACGGCACCGTCCCGCGCGCCCTCAAGCGCCTCGGCTACCAGGACGAGCAGATCGAGGCGGTCGTCGCCCACATCGCCGAGCACGGCAACGTGGTGGACGCGCCGGGCCTCAAGTCCGGGCACTACGAGGTGTTCGACTGCGCGATGGGCGAGCGCTCCATCTCGCCGATGGGCCACGTGCGGATGATGGCCGCGATCCAGCCGTGGATCTCCGGCGCCATCTCCAAGACCGTGAACATGCCGGCCGCCGCGACCGTCGAGGACGTCGAGGAGATCTACTTCGAGGCGTGGAAGATGGGCGTCAAGGCGCTCGCCATCTACCGCGAAAACTCGAAGGTCGGCCAGCCGCTCTCGGCCAAGAAGAAGGACTCCGAGGCCAAGGCCGAGGAGGCCACGGCCCCCGCCGCGGTCGAGAAGGTCGTCGAGTACCGTCCGGTCCGCAAGCGTCTGCCCAAGGGCCGCCCGGGCATCACCACCTCCTTCACGGTCGGTGGCGCCGAGGGCTACATGACCGCCAACTCCTACCCGGACGACGGTCTGGGCGAGGTCTTCCTGAAGATGTCCAAGCAGGGCTCGACCCTCGCGGGCATGATGGACGCCTTCTCGATCGCCGTCTCGGTCGGCCTGCAGTACGGCGTGCCGCTGGAGACGTACGTCTCGAAGTTCACCAACATGCGCTTCGAGCCGGCCGGTCTGACCGACGACCCGGACGTGCGGATGGCGCAGTCGATCGTCGACTACATCTTCCGCCGCCTGGCGCTGGACTTCCTGCCGTTCGAGACCCGCTCGGCGCTCGGCATCCACTCCGTCGAGGAGCGCACGCGCCACCTGGAGACCGGCTCCTACGAGCCGCTGGAGGCCGAGGAGCTCGACACCGAGTCGCTCGCCCAGTCGGCCCCGGTGGCCGCCAAGCCGGCCCCGGCCGTCGAGGCGCCCAAGGCGGCCCCGAAGCAGGCCCACAACTCCACGGAGCTGATGGAGATCCAGCTCGGCCTCAACGCCGACGCCCCGCTCTGCTTCTCCTGCGGCACCAAGATGCGCCGCGCCGGCAGCTGCTACCTCTGCGAGGGGTGCGGCTCCACCAGTGGCTGCAGCTGATCGTGTTCGACCCCGGTCTCACCTGATGAGGTGAAACCCGAGGCGGGGCGAGGACTTCAGGTCCTCGCCCCGCCTCTTTTCCGTTTCCCGACCCGCCGATGTCACAGATCAGGGCCGTGTCCGGTCCGTAGGGAGAAGGCGTTCGACGAGAGGAGCGGTGTGGTGAACGGGACTGTGCTGGTGACCGGGGCGACGGGGACGTTGGGGCGGGAGGTGGTGCGGCTGCTGGTGGCGCGCGGGGCGGCGGTGCGGGGGTTGAGCCGGCGGGCGCGGGGCGGGGACGACGGGGTCGAGTGGGTGGTCGGGGACCTGGTGAGCGGGGCCGGGATCGCCGGGGCGATGGCCGGGGTCGAGGTGGTGGTGGACTGCGCGACCACGCAGAGGAAGGCGGACGTGGCGGCGGTCCGGACACTGGTGGCGCAGGCGCGGGAGGCGGGCGTCCGGCACCTGGTGTACGTGTCGATCGTGGGGATCGACCGGGTGCCGATGGCGTACTACAACACGAAGCTGGCCTGTGAGCAGGTGGTGCGGGAGTCGGGGCTGGGGTGGACGGTGCTGCGGGCGACGCAGTTCCACGACCTGCTGCTGAGGTTCTTCGACGCCTCGGTGAAGCTTCCGGTGTTCCCGGTGCTCGGCGGGGCGCGGTTCCAGCCGGTGGACGTCCGGGAGGTGGCCGCGGCGGTCGTCGCCCTGGTGGGGGAGGAGCCCGCGGGGTTCGCGCCGGAGGTGGGCGGGCCGCAGGTGCGGACGTACCGGGAGCTGGCCGGGGCGTACCTGCGGGCGGCGGGCAAGCGGCGGATGCTGCTGCCGGTGCGGATCCCGGGGGCGGCGGGCCGGGGGTTGCGCGCGGGCGGGAACCTGGCGCCGGAGCGGGCGGTGGGCCGGGGGACCTTCGAGGAGGCGCTGGAGCGTCGGTTCGGCGGCCGCTGATGCCCGAGCCGTCGATCCGGGCCGTCGATCGGAGCCGCGAACGAGGCTGTCAACCAGGGTTGACATCCGCGCTGATGTCAACCAAAGTTGACACCATGAGCGAGAGCGGAGAACTCACGGCCGCGGCGAGCAGCCGTGACCCCGCCGTGGGGCTCCGGGCGGTCCGCGCCCTGCGTGATCTGGCGGACCGCCTGGAGGCCCTGCAGGTGGGCAATGCCCGGTCGCAGGGCTGGTCCTGGCAGGACATCGCGGTCTGCCTCGGGGTGACCAGACAGGCGGTGCACAAGAAGTACGCCCGGCGCGGAACCGGCACGGACCAGGACGGAGGCTGAGGGATGTTCGAGCGATTCACCGAGTCGGCGCGGCAGGTCGTGGTCGCCGCGCAGCAGGAGGCGCGGGAGCTGCGGCACGGCTACGTCGGCACGGAGCACCTCCTGTTGGCGATCCTGGGCCGGTCGGAGGAGCCGGCCGTCGGGGTGCTGACGGAGGCCGGGCTGGACCACGGGACGGCTCGGCAGGCGGTGCGCCGCCTGCTGGGGGACACCGGCCAGGCGCAGGCGCTCGCCTCGATCGGGGTCGATCTGGACGCGGTGCGCGAGGCGGTCGAGTCGGTCTTCGGGGAGGGTGCGCTGGACGCCCCGCCCGAGGAGGCGCCGAAGCGTCGGGGCTGGTTCCGCTCCGGCGGTGCGAGGGGCGGGCACATTCCGTTCACGGCGCGGGCGAGGAAGGCGGTGGAGCTGTCGCTGCGGGAGTCGCTGCGGCTGAAGTCGGGGGAGATAGGGGTCGGGCACCTGCTGCTCGGTGTGCTCCGCGAGGGTGAGGGGTTGGGGGTTCGGGTGGTCGTCGACCACGGGTTGGACCCGAAGGCCGTCCGGCAGGCGGTCGAGCGGACGCTGGGGTGAGGCCGGTTGTGAGCCGCGCCACTCGGTCGTGCGGCGGTTGCGTCGTTTGCGTCGTGAATCGGTGTACGGGTCGTGGATGGAGGAGACTGCCCGTCAACTGGCCTCTTGAGGCCAATGTCTGAATCGATATGATCGGCCGATAGCGTGAACCGATCAGCCGCCCGGAGACGTTTCGCGACGTCGCCGGGCGGTCTGGTATGCGCCCCACCAGCTGTCGGCGGTCGCGACCGTCGCCGATCCGCCGCCGTGCCGCCGCCCGCCGACGTTGCCGAGGACCGCACCGATGAGAGAAGCCATCAGCCCCGACGGCCGGCCGCGCCGACGGCCCGCACCGCGCACCGTCGCCCTGACGGCGGCCGCCGTCCTGCTGGCGCTGGTCGCCGCACCGGTCGGCGTCAGCCGGGCCCTGGGCGCGCACCAGCCGCTCACTGCCCTCGCGGTGGCCGCCGTCACCGTCCTGTGGCTGATCGCCGTCGGCCTCGCCGCGATCGGGACCGAACGCTCCCGCAAGCTGGCCGAGGACGTGGAGGAGCAGCACCAGGAGGCGATGACGGCGTTGGTCGTGGCCGGCGCGGCCCGGCAGGCCGAGGCGGCGGCCAAGGGTCGCACCGCGGCCGCGGAGGCCGAGCGGGACGCCGCTCGCGCCGAGCAGGCCCGGGCGGAGGCGGACGTCTCCGCCGCGCACGCCGAGCTGACCCGGGTACGAGCCGAGCTGGATGCCGAGCTGACCCGGGTACGGGCCGAGCTGGACGCCGAGCGGGCCGGCCTGGAAGCGGAGCGGGCGCGGGCCGAGGCCGAGCGCGCCGAGCTGGACCTGATCGCCGAGGGCGTCCTGCCCGAGGTGGTGAAGAAGCTGCGCGGCGGCGCGGCCGTGGACAGCGCGCTGGCCGCCCACCGCAAGCACCCGCAGTACGCGCTGCTGCGCGCCGTCGGTGAGGAGATCGGCCGGGGCGAGCGACTGCGGGCCGCGGCGCTCGCGGTCTGCGCGACCGCCGCCGGGCGGGTCCAGGCACTGGCCACGAGCATGCACGCCGAGCTGCGCGAGATGCAGCACCGGCACGACGAGGAGGTGCTCGGCGATCTGCTGAGCCTGGACCACTCGACCGCCCAGGCGGGCCGGATGGCCGACAGCATCGCGGTGCTCACCGGGGCCCGCTCGGGCCGCCGCTGGGCCAAGCCGATCGCGGTCGAGTCGGTGCTGCGCGGTGCGCTGGGCCGGATCGTTGCCTACCAGCGGGTGCGGCTGCACAACGCCAGCACCGCCGCGGTCGCCGGGTACGCCGCCGAGGGTGTCATGCACGCGCTGGCCGAGCTGCTGGACAACGCCACCAACTTCTCCGCCCCGCCGGCCGAGGTGCACGTCTACGTCGAGGAGGTGCCGGCCGGGCTGGTGGTCACCGTCGAGGACAGTGGGCTCGGCCTGGGCGACAGCTGGCTGCGCCGGGCCGAACGGGCCGTCTCCGCCGAGCCGCTGGACCTGACCACGCTCTCCGCCGGTACCCGGCTGGGCCTCGCGGTGGTCGGCGTGCTGGCGCGCAAGCACGGGTTGCAGATCTCCTTCCGGCCGTCGGCGCGCGGCGGTACGGGAGTGGTGATGCTGATCCCGCAGCAGCTGATCTCGCACCCCGCTCCGGCGGCCGTCCCGACGGCCGTCCCGACGAAGGCCCCGGTCGCGGAGTCCGCGCGCCCGGCACTCACCCCCGCGCGCCCGGCCCCCGCGCGCCCGGCCCCCGCCCCCCTGCCGCCGGCGCCCGCCGCACCGACCGCGCTCACCGTCCCGGCCGCGCGCACCAGCCCGGCCCCGGCCGCGCCCGCACCCGTCACTGCTGCCCCGCTGCCGCCCGCGCCCGCCCGGGTGACCGACAGCGGCCTGCCGCAGCGTCGACGCGGGCAGACGCTGGCCACCGCTCCGGCGGCGGACCGGGCCGCGAAGCCCGTCCGCACCGACGCGGCGAGCGCGGCCGCCCGGTTCGGCGCGTTCCGCCGGGCCGCCGCCCGTCCGGTGGAGGGCGAGCAGCACTCCACCTCGACGCCGACCACGGACACCGACACCACGCCCGACGCTTCCCCCGTCACCGAGAAGGACACCTGATGAGCAGCGCCCCCGACCGCGACCTCGACTGGCTGTTGGAAAACCTGCTGGCGGCAACCCCCGGCACCCGGCACGCCCTGGTTCTCTCCGCCGACGGCCTCAAGCTCTGTCACACCGCCGGGCTGAGCACCGACCAGGCCGACCAGCTGGCCGCGATCGCGTCCGGTCTGCAGAGCCTGGCGCACGGCGCCTCGATCGAGTTCGGCGACGGCAGCGGCGGCGTCCGGCAGTCGATGACCGAGTTCCACGGCGGCATCCTGTGCATCGTGGCGGCCGGTGAGGGCGCGCACCTCGCGGTGGTCACGGACGACGAGGCGGACGTCGGCGTGGTCGGCCACAACATGCACGGCCTGGTCGAGCAGATCGGCGTCCACCTCAGTGCCCCGGCCCGCAGCACGGAGGACGGGGCGACGGACGGGGGCGCCACCACACCGGAGGGCGCGGGGATATGACCGACGGGTCGGTGCTGCCGGGCCGTGACGACGACCCGGACCGCCTCTACACCATCACCAAGGGCCGCAGCCGCGCCCCGGAGAACGCCTTCGACCTGGTCACCCTGATCGTCGCCGAACGGCAGCCGACGCCCGGGATGCAGTCGGAGCACGTCCGGATCCTGCGGATGTGCGAGGCCCCGACCGCCGTCGTGGAGGTGGCGGCGGAGCTGGCGCTGCCCATCTCGGTGGTGAAGATCCTGCTCGGCGACCTGCTGGAGTCCGGGGCGGTCACCGCCCGCCACCCCCGGTTCGCGCCCAACAAGGCCCGGCTGCCCGACCTCGACACGCTGAAGCAGGTGCTGCATGGCCTCCAACGGCTCTGACGTCCGGCCCGCCGCGCGCACTCCGCTGCGGGCGACCGCCGACAACGCACTGAAGATCGTCGTGGTCGGCGGCTTCGGCGTGGGCAAGACCACCCTGGTCGGCTCGGTCAGCGAGATCCGCCCGCTGAACACCGAGGAGGTGATGACCCGGGCGGGGGAGGGCATCGACCCGGCCGGTTCCTGGGGCAAGCGCTCCACCACGGTCGCCTTCGACTTCGGCCGGATCACCCTCTCCGAGCGCCAGGTGCTGTACCTGTTCGGCGCGCCCGGGCAGGAGCGCTTCTGGTTCCTGTGGGACCGCCTGTTCAGCGGCGCCCTGGGTGCGGTCGTCCTGGTGGACACCCGGCGGCTGGAGGACTCCTGGTACGCGATCGACCGGCTGGAGCACCACGGCACCCCGTTCATCGTGGCCCGCAACAACTTCGGCGAGCCGACCCACACCCTGGAGCAGGTCCGCGAGGCGCTGGACCTGCCGGCCGAGGTGCCGCTGGTGGACTGCGACGCGCGTGACCGCGAGTCCGGCAAGCGGGTGCTGATCGAACTGGTCCACCACCTGGCGGCCCTGGCCGGGGCCGACGAGGCCTACCTGGCCGAGGTCGGCGGTGCCCACCCGGCCGCCGCCCACCCGGATGGTACGGACGGCACCGGCGGTGCCCACCCGGCCCGTGCCGACGGTGCCCTTGCAGCCGACCCGACCGGCTCCGACGAGGCTGCCGCCCCGGCAGCGGCCCCCACCGCGATGTACGAGGAGAGCACCCCGTGACCGAGCCCGCCGCCACCCCGCCGCCGGGCTGCCCGGCGCACGCCGGCGCCACGCCGCTGTACGGGCCGCGCTTCCAGACCGACCCGGCCCAGCTCTACCGCGAGCTGCGGGCCGCACACGGCCCGGTCGCTCCGGTCGAGCTGGCCGGCGGCGTACCCGCCTGGCTGGTCATCGGCTACCGCGAGCTGCAGCTGGTGACCGGTCAGCCGCAGCTGTTCGGCCGTGACTCCAGCCGCTGGAACGCCTGGGAGACGCTGCCCGCCGACTGGCCGCTGAAGCCGATGATGGCGCCCGTCCCCTCGATCCTGTACGCCGAGGGCGAGGAGCACGTCCGGCGTTCGCGCGCGGTCACCGACGCGCTGGCCGGGATCGACCCGTACGAACTGCGCAAGCACTCCGAGGAGATCGCCGACCGGCTGATCGACGAGTTCGCCGGCCGCGGCGAGGCGGACCTGGTCGCGGAGTACGCGCACCGGATGCCGCTGCTGGTGCTGTGCCGGGTGCTCGGCCTGGACGAGGAGCAGGCGCCGCAGTTGATCGCGGCGCTGCTGGCGATGCTGGACGGGGGGCCGGACGCGCCGGCCGGCGCCCAGCGGCTGCTGGAGCTGATGCTCGCCCTGGTCGAGGAGAAGGCCGAGCACCCGGGCGCCGACGTCGCCTCGCGGATGCTGGCGCACGAGGCCGGTCTGAACCACGACGAGGTGATGCGCGATCTGCGGGTGCTGCTGATCGCCGGCCACCAGCCGTCCTCGTACTGGATCTCCAACGCGCTGCGGCTGATGCTGACCGACGAGCGGTTCGCCGCCTCGCTGGCGGGCGGTCGGCGCAGCATCAGCCAGGCGCTGAACGAGGCGCTCTGGGAGGACACCCCGACGCAGATCTTCGCCGGGCGCTGGGCGGTCCGGGACACCCAGCTGGGCGGTCAGCGGATCGGCGCGGGCGACATGGTGCTGCTGGGCTTCGCCGGGGCGAACGCGGACCCGTCGGTGCGGCAGGCCGACGGCCGTCCGGCCGAGGGCAACCGGGCGCACATGAGCTACTCCTACGGCGAGCACGGCTGCCCGTTCCCGGCCCAGGAGGCGGCCGAGGTGATCGCGACCACCGCGATCGAGGTGCTGCTGGACCGGCTGCCGGACCTCCGGCTGGCGGTCGCCGAGCACGCGCTGGTGTGGCGGCCGTCGGCCTGGGTGCGCGGGCTGGTGGCGCTGCCGGTCTCGTTCACCCCGGGCCACCCGGCCTGATCCGTCGAACCCCTTCGACCGTCGCCGACCGTCCCCGGCTGCCGCCGATCGTTGCCGGCTGCCGCTGACCGTCGCCGATCGTCGACGGGGTTCGACACCTGCCGACACCTGCCGACACCCGTCGACACCCGTCGTCCGAAAGAGAGTTGCGATGACCGCTGCCCAGGCCCCGATCGTCCTCGACCCGCTGGCCCGTGACAACGCGGCCGAGGGCGCCCTGCTGCGGGCCACCGGCCCGGTGGTGCCGGTCGAGCTGCCCGGCGGCGTGGCCGCCTGGGCGGTGACCCGGCACGCGGCGGCGCGTGAGCTGCTGACGGATGCCCGGCTGGTGAAGGACGCCGCGCACTGGGGCGCCTACCAGCGCGGCGAGGTGCCGAAGACCTGGCCGCTGATCGGCCTGGCGGTGCCCGGCCCGAGCATGGTGACCACGGACGGCGCCGAGCACCGCCGGCTGCGGGCGCTGGTCGCGCAGGCCTTCACCCCGCGCCGGGTGGAGCTGATGCGCCCGCGCGTCGAGGAGATCACCCGCGCGCTGCTGGACGCCCTGGCGGCGGGGGAGCCGGAGGTCGACCTGAAGACGGCCTTCGCCTTCCCGCTGCCGATGACGGTGATCTGCTCGCTGCTGGGCGTGCCGGAGTCGGACCACGGCGTGCTGCGCGACCTGTACGAGCGGTTCTTCGGTATCAAGCCGGACCCCGCGGGCATCCAGGCGACCATCGCCGGGCTGAACGCCTTCGTCAACGACCTGGTGGCGCAGCGTCGTTCGGCCCCCGGTGAGGACCTGGCGAGCGTGCTGCTGGCGGCCGACACCGAGGGCGGGGCGCTGACCGACGCGGAGGCGGCGGCCACCCTGCGGGTGATCATCGCGGCCGGCCACGAGACCACGGTGAACCTGATCGGCAACGCGGTGCGGGCGCTGCTGGCGCACCCGGACCAGCTGGAGCTGGTGCGTTCGGGGCAGGTGTCCTGGGACGCGGTGGTGGAGGAGTCGCTCCGCTGGACGCCGCCGACCAGCAACTTCCTGTTCCGCTTCACCGCCGCGGACATCCCGGTCGGTGACGTGGTGATCCCGGCCGGCGAGCCGGTGCTGGTCTCGTACAACGCGATCGGCCGGGATCCGCTGCAGCACGGGGTGACGGCGGAGCTGTTCGACGTCACCCGGGACCCGACCCGGCACCTGTCCTTCGGCCACGGCCCGCACGTCTGCCCGGGTTCGCCGCTGGCCCGGCTGGAGGCGGGGATCGCGCTTCCGGCGCTGTTCGAGCGGTTCCCGGAGCTGTCGCTCGCGGTGCCGGACGCCGAGCTGCGGCCGAGCCCGTCGCTGGTGGTGAACAGTCTGCTGGATCTGCCGATCCGGCTGTTCTGACGCATCGTCATGCAGTGCGGCCCCGTCCGGCCTTCCGGGCGGGGCCTTCGACTTCTGGTGGCTGCGGTCCGGATCAGGGCTGGTCGTGGGTCACGGTCGGGACACCGCCTTGTGAAGGTCGAACGTGGACCTTGGCGCCGGGCGGCTGCTGCGTTAACGTCTTCGATCAGTTCGGCCGCCGTCCGCCCGCGATCCCTGTAGGCCCATCTCCGGTACAGCGCAATGTCGTTCAGCCACCGTCGGCAGCAATGCCCTGGCGAGGAGGACCGCATTGACCCCCAACCCGACCGCGCCGCCATCGAGTCACCGTCGGCGCTTGGCCGCCGTACCCGCCCTGGTGGCGGCGCTGGCGCTGACCGCGGCCTGCTCCAACAGCTCCGGCGGTTCGGGGGACGGCGGAGGCGGCGCGGCCCAGTCGCTGTCCGGCGACTGCGCCAAGTACCAGCCGTACGCAGGGCATTCGGGCACGACCGTGACGATGTTCGCCTCCATCCTGAGCCCGGAGTCGGACAACCTGGAGAAGTCCTGGGCCGAGTTCGGCAAGTGCACCGGGATCAAGATCAGTTACGAGGGGTCGAACGACTTCGAGTCGCAGCTCCCGGTGCGGGTGGCCGGCGGCAACGCCCCGGACTTCGCGATCATCCCGCAGCCGGGCCTGCTGGCGCAGATGGTGAAGAGCGGCAAGGTGGTGAAGCCGCCCGCCCAGACCGTCGCCAACCAGGACAAGTGGAGCCCGATCTGGAAGACCTACGGCTCGGTCAACGGCACCTTCTACGCGGCGCCGATGAGTGCCAACATGAAGTCGCTGGTCTGGTACTCGCCGAAGGCCTTCAAGGCAGCCGGCTACGAGGCGCCCAAGACCTGGGCGGACCTGATGGCGCTCAGCGACAGGATCGCCAAGGCGGGCGGCCCCAAGCCGTGGTGCGGCGGCATCGCCTCCGGTACGGCCACCGGCTGGCCGGCCACCGACTGGCTGGAGGAGGTGGTGCTGGGCAGCTACGGCGGTGAGGTGTACGACCAGTGGGTCGGCCACCAGGTGAAGTTCTCCGACGAGAAGATCACCACGGCGATGAAGACGGTCGCCGACTGGATGCAGAACCCGGCCTGGGCCAACGCGGGCTTCGGCGACGTGAAGTCGATCGCCACCACGACCTTCCAGGACGCGGGCACGCCGGTGCTGAGCGGCAAGTGCATGATGCTGCAGCAGGCCTCGTTCTACGAGGCGCAGTGGCCCAAGGGCACCAAGGTCGGCCCGGACGGGGACGTCTTCGCCTTCCACCTGCCCGCGGTGAACCCGTCCGTCGCCAACCCGGTCGAGGGCGGCGGCGAGTTCCTGGCCGCCTTCGCGAGCCGGCCCGAGGTGCAGGCGGTGCAGAACTACCTGTCCAGCTCGGACTGGGCGAGCAGCCGGGTGCGGACCGCGAGCGGCTGGGTCTCGGCCAACCAGGGCGTGGACAAGACCCTGTACACCGACCCGATCGACAAGCTGTCGGCCGAGGCGCTGACCGACCCCGGGGCCACCTTCCGCTTCGACGGCTCCGACCTGATGCCGGCCGCGGTCGGCGCCGGGCAGGAGTGGAAGTCGCTGACCGCCTGGTTCGCCGAGGGGCAGTCGATCCAGAAGACCGCCGCCGACATCGACGCCGCCTGGCCGCAGTAACCGGGCCGCGGGCCCGTTCCGGCGCCGCTGCGTCGCGACCGGGCCGACGCCCCGCTCCCACGCCGCGTCGTGGTGGGGCCGGCGTTCCGCTCCCACGCCGTGTCGTGGTGGGGCCGGAGCAGGCGCACCAGAGGACCACCTGTCGAGGGCGGTGCGGGGCCACCCACCCGCACCGCCCGCCCCCTTCCCACCACACCCGAAGGGATGCGCAGCCATGTCCGTACCCGGATCCCCGTCACCCGCCACCGTGCTGGCCACCGAGAGACTGGCGGTCGGCTCCTGGGGCGACGCGGCGGTCAAGTTCGGCAACACCTTCGGCGCCGTGGCGGGATTCCTCGGCATCCTGCTGGTGGTCTTCCTGGTCGCCGGGCGGGCCCGCGGCCGGTTGGCCCGTCCGTTGGCCGTCGCGGTGTTCCTCGGCCCGGCGGTGCTGCTGCTGGCGGTGGGCCTGGTGGTGCCGTTGATCCGCACGGTCTACCTGAGCCTGCAGAACGACGACGGCACCCGGTTCGTCGGCGGCGGGAACTTCGGCTGGGCCCTGACCACCGAATCGGTCCAAGAGGTGCTGGTCAACACCCTGTTGTGGCTGGTGGTCGCACCGCTGGTGGCGACCGGGCTGGGGCTGGTGCTGGCGCTGCTGGTGGACCGGATGCGCGGGCAGTCGCTCTACAAGTCGCTGATCTTCATGCCGATGGCGATCTCGCTGGTCGGCGCGTCGATCATCTTCAAGTTCGTCTACGAGTCGCGCGGGCCCGAGCAGCCGCAGATCGGACTGCTCAGCCGGCTCGCCGTCGCGGTGGGCTGGGACGACCCGCCGAACTGGATGCTCTCGCAGCCGCTGAACACCTTCCTGCTGATGGCGGTGATGGTCTGGGTGCAGACCGGCTTCGCGATGGTGGTGCTGTCGGCGGCCATCAAGGCGATCCCGGACGAGGTGGTGGAGGCGGCCCGGCTGGACGGCGCGAGCGGGGTGCGGCTGTTCTGGTACGTCACCGTGCCGATGATCCGCACCACGGTGATGGTGGTGCTGACCACCGTCATGATCATCACGCTGAAGGCCTTCGACATCGTCCGCACCATGACGGGCGGAAACTTCGGCACCCAGGTGCTGGCCAACGAGATGTACTCGCAGTCCTTCGTGCAGTTCAACTCCGGGCGGGGCAGCGCCCTCGCGGTGATCCTCTTCCTCGCGGTGCTGCCGCTGGTGGCCTACAACATCGTCCAACTGCGGAAGGAGCGTGAGGTGCGGTGACCTCGCTGCGGAAGTCCTCCGGCCCTGAGCCCTCCGACCCGACGTCGTCCGGCGCCGAGCCCTCCGACCCGACGTCGTCCGGCCCTGAGCCCTCCGACTCGAAGGCGTCCGGCCCCGCGTCGTCCGGCCCGGAGGCGTCCGCTCCGAAGGCGGCCCCGCGGGCGGTCGGCGGCCGCGGCGGTCCGGTCCGCAAGGCCTTCAGCAGCCCGCTGGCCTCGGTGTTCGTGATCGCGATGACGGTGCTCTGGACGATCCCGACACTGGGCCTGCTGGTGACCTCGCTGCGGCCCAAGCAGGACGTGACCACCAGCGGCTGGTGGAGCGCGCTGCTCCACCCTGACTTCGGCCTCGGCAACTACCACTCGGTGCTGTTCGAGGGCGGCTCCGGCGCCTCCACCGGGCTGATGCCGTTCCTGGTGAACTCGCTGGCGATCAGCGTGCCGGCGACCGTCTTCCCGTTGGTGCTCGCGGCGATGGCGGCATACGCGCTGGCCTGGGTGCGGTTCCGGGGGAGCGACGCGGTGTTCTTCACCGTCTTCGCGCTGCAGGTGGTGCCGCTCCAGATGGCGCTGATCCCACTGCTGCGACTGTTCTCCAGCGGTGCGCACCTGGGCGCGCTGACGCTGATTCCGGCGGTGGACCTGAAGGGCAGCTACGCGCCGGTGTGGCTGGCGCACACGATGTTCGCGATGCCGCTCGCGGTGTTCCTGCTGCACAACTTCATCGCCCAGCTGCCGCGCGACCTGATGGAGGCGGCCGTGGTGGACGGCGCCTCGCACTTCAAGATCTTCCGCTCGATCGTGCTGCCGCTGAGCGCCCCGGCGCTCGCCTCGTTCGCGATCTTCCAGTTCCTGTGGGTCTGGAACGACCTGCTGGTCGCACTGACCTTCGCGGGCGGCACACCGGAGGTGGCGCCGATGACGGTGCGGCTGGCGCAGCTGTCGGGCTCCCTCGGCGGCCGCTGGGAGCTGCTGACGGCCGGGGCGTTCCTGTCGATCATCGTGCCGCTGATCGTCTTCTTCAGCCTGCAGCGGTACTTCGTCCGGGGGCTGCTGGCCGGGTCGGTGAAGGGGTAGCGGACGGAGGCTCCGGAGGAACGGATGGCGGGCCGGGTGTTCTGAACGCGTTCAGAACCAACTTTTGAACCCGTTCAGAATGGTCTACAGTCGGCAACGACGGCGGCGCCGAGCTGCCCGGCGGACTGCCCCGAGGGTGGCTTCCGCATGCCCGTCGACCTCTGAGGGGGACTCATGTCCGGTCTGTCCACGCCTGCCTCGGCCGATCCGCCACCCGCTCCGGGGGCGGTGCCGGGGGCGGGGCCGATGCCGGGGCCTGGTCCGGTGCCCGGGCCGGGGGCGTGGTCGGGGTCGCAGGATCCGAGCCGGCCGTACAGCCCCTGGGACCTGTACGGCGAGACCGGTCCCTGGCGTGCGCCCGCTGCCGCCGCCGCGCCCGCGTCGAAGCGAGCGAGTCGGCTGCGTACCAGCGACCCCGAGCGGCGGGCGGGGGCCACGCCCCGGGTCGTCCTGGCCTCCCTGCTCACCGGCCTGCTGACGGCCTGGCTGCTCTACGACGGTCTGGGCGCCAACCTGCTGATCTGCGGGGTCGTGACCGCCGTCGGGGCCGGGTTCGCCGCCCGGGTGGCGGGCCGTCGGATCCGGCCCTGGACGGCCGCCTGGAGTCTGCTCGCCCTCGCCCTGCTCGCCGTCCCGGCCGTGTGGAGCGCCCCCTTGCCCACCCTGCTGGCGGCCGGGTGCGCCCTCGCCCTGGCCTCACTGGCCGTGCACGGTGGCCGCCGTTGGACGGGCGTCCTGCTCGCCATGCCCGGTTTCCTCTGGCAGTCGGTGCCCGCCGTGCGGTGGGCCTGGATCAGCATGGAGGGGCGCTCGCTGCGCGGTCGCGACCGGATCGTCCCGGTGCTCAAGGCGCTCGCGGTCGCCGCCGCCCTGCTGACCGTCTTCGGCCTGCTGTTCGCCAGCGCCGACGCCGCCATGGCGGACCTGCTGAGCGGCCTCAGCCCGGACCTCGACCTCGACCAACTCCCGGGGCGCGGGATGCTGTTCGTGCTCGGGACGCTGACCGTGCTGGGCTTCGCGCACATCGCGGCCGGCCCGCGCCGCTGGGACCGGACCGAGGTCCGGCCCGGCCGGGAACGGCGACGGACGGAATGGATGCTGCCGCTGGTCGCGCTCAACCTGCTGTTCGGCGTCTTCGCGGTGATCCAGGCCGTGGTGGTGCTCGGCGGCGCGGACGCCGTGCTGAGCAACACCGGGATGAGCCGCTCCGCGTACGCCCGGCAGGGCTTCTGGCAGCTGAGCGTGATCACCGTGCTGACCCTGGTCGTGGTGACGTTCGCCAAGCGCTGGGCGCCGCGCACCACCGCCGCCGACCGCCGGGTCGCGAAGGTCCTGCTCGGGATGCTCTGCGTACTGGCGCTGGCCGTGGTCGCCTCGGCGCTCGGCCGGATGTGGTTCTACGTGGACGCCTCCGGGCTCACCCGGGCACGGCTCTGGGTGCTCGTGGTCGAGATCTGGCTGGGCGTCGTCTTCCTGCTGCTGATCGCCTCCGGACTGACCCGCCGCGCCGCCTGGCTGCCGCGCGTCGTCGTCCTCAGCGGGATGCTCACCGTGGCGGTCTACGGCCTGATGGGCCCGGACGCGATCGTCGCGAACCAGAACGTGTCCCGCTACGAGCGGGCCCTGCGCACCGACCCCCTGACCGCGACCATCGACCTGCGCAACGTCCGCACGCTCTCGGCGGACGCGGTGCCCGCCCTGGACCGGCTCCCCGAGCCGCAGCGGAGCTGTTCGCTGCAGCTGATCCAGCTGGCCGTGCGGGACGGGAAGCCCTGGTACGCGACCGACCTCGCGGCCGCCAGGGCCCGGCAGATCCTGGCGGAGCGGCCGGTGCCGGCGGACACGCCGATGATCGGCCGCAGCCTCTGCGACCGGGCGGGGTCGCCGTACTAGGCCTGGCGGGCCGTCCGGGGCGGGTCGGGGCTGGTTGGGGCGGGCCGGGGCTGGCTGGGGCTGGTTGGGGCGGGCCGGGGCTGGTTGGAGCGGAAAGTGCCTGGGCAGGACCTTCGGGCGGCGACAGGGGCTCCGGACAGCGACAGGGCCGGCCGGGAGCGTGCTGCTCCCGGCCGGCCCTGGGCGTTGCCGCGCTGTCAGTGCATCGCGACGGCGGCGGAATCGCCGCTCGGCAGGTCGCCGGCCTTGGCCTTGATCGCGAAGACCGCGACCACCAGGGCGACCGCCGCGAGTGCGGCACCCACGATGAAGCCGTGCGAAATGCCTTGGGTGAGCACGGTGTTGGCGGCGTCCGTGCCCGGCGGGAACTCGTGGTGCTGCTGGAGGTAGGCCAGCTGGTCAGGGTTCGCGCTCTGCATGAACTTCGGCAGCTGCACGGTGGCCTCGGCCGTGGCGTAGTGGGCGAAGACCGTGGTCAGGATCGACAGGCCGAGCGAACCGCCGATCTGCTGCATCGAGTTGAGCAGGCCGGAGGCGGCGCCGGTCTCCTCGCCCGGGACCCCCGCGACGGAGAGCAGCATCACCGGGACGAAGATCATGCCCATCCCGAGACCGAACACCACCGTGGGGCCGAGCACCCCGTCCACGTAGCCGCTGTCCTTGCCCATCTGGGTCAGCCAGCTGAGGCCGATGGTCACCAGCAGTGCGCCGCCGGCCATGAACGGCTTCGGGCCGTACTTGGCCTGGAGGGTGGACGCGAGCTGTGCGGCGATGATGATCGAGACGCTGATCGGCAGGAAGGACACGCCGGCCATCAGCGGGCTGTAGCCGAGGGGGCCCTGCACGAACAGCACCACGTAGAAGAAGATGCCGAACATGGCCGCAGCCAGGCAGAGCATCATCACCAGGCCGCCGGTGCGGTTGCGGTCCGCGAACAGGTGCATCGGGGTGATCGGCTGGTCGGTGCGGCTCTCCACCACGAGGAAGGCGGCCAGCAGGATCGCGCCGGCCGCGAAGGAGCCGAGCGTGAGGCTGTCGGACCAGCCGTCCGAGGCGGCCCGGATGAAGCCGTAGACCAGGCCGACCAGGCCGAGCGTCGAGGTGAACGCGCCGGGCAGGTCGAAGCGGCCCGGGTGACGCTCGGACTCGGCGATGTAGCGCGGCGCGGCGATCGCGATCAGCACGGCGATCGGCACGTTGACGAAGAACACCCAGCGCCAGTTCAGGTACTCGGTGAGCAGACCGCCCGCCAGCAGGCCGATCGCGGCGCCCGAGCCGGCCACCGCCGAGAACACGCCGAACGCCTTGTTGCGCGCCGGCCCTTCCTCGAAGTTGGTGGCGATCAGCGCGAAGGCCGTCGGTGAACAGATCGCGCCACCGATGCCCTGGAGCGCGCGGGCGGCCAGCAGCAGGCTGCTGTCCTGCGCGAAACCGCCGAGCAGCGAGGCAAGCCCGAACAGCAGGGTGCCGAAGATGAACACCCGCCGCCGGCCGAGGATGTCACCCGCGCGACCGCCGAGCAGCAGCAGCCCGCCGAAGGTCAGCGTGTAGGCGTTGATGACCCATGACAGGTCGGTGGTCGAGAAGTTCAGGGCGTCCTTGATGTGCGGCAGCGCGATGTTCACGATGGTCGCGTCGAGCACCACCATGAGCTGGGTGGCTGCGATGACGGCCAGGGTGATGCCCTTGCCCTGCCCCTTCGCGGCCTGCGGTGGTGAGTTCTTGCTGAGCGTGTCGGAGATAGCCACGAATGTGCCCCCTGCTGGCTATGTGCTCGGTGCTGTGGACCCGGCGGACCGCCGGTGCCCGGGTGTGGCACTGCGCTCTTGCGCAGACCGGGAAGGAACGGGATCGTTCACTAATCTGGACGATATCCTGGCCTCGATTGTGAACGCAAGCGTTCCTTAAGGATGGGTGGCGATGGAACGGTTGGTGCGGCGCCTGGTGGCGGACCGGTCCGGTCGGCCGTCGGGGCGGTCGCCGGGCGGGGCGCCGGGCACGTCGGCGGGCGGGGCGTCCTTGTCGGCGGAGCCGCCGGGCGCCGCGGGTGGTTCGGGCGCCGCGGGTGCTTCGGGCACCTCGGGCACCTCGGGTGTCTCGGGCGTCACGGTTGGTGGGCCGGGTCCGGTGGTTCCGGGGCCGGGTACGGAAGCGGCCCACTGCCCGGTGCGGGTCGCCCGTCAGGCCCTCGCGCGGCCGGGGAGGCGGCGGGGGAAGGAGTTGGAGAACGCGATCTTCGAGGCCGCGCTCGACCAGCTCACCTCCGGCGGCTACGCGCGGCTGACCATGGAAGGGGTCGCCGGCGCGGCGCGGACCGGGAAGGCCGCGCTCTACCGGCGTTGGGCCTCAAAGGACGAACTCGTCATCGACGCCCTGGACGCCACTCTTCCACGCCCTTACGACACCCCCGACCTCGGGTCGGCCCGTGATGAACTCCTGCAGCTCATCGGGGGGTTCACGGCCGCGGTGGGCTCCCGCGTGGGTGCAGCCCTCCACGCGCTGATGGCCGAGATCGACCAGGAGCGGGCGGAGGTCTTCAAGGGCTTCATCAACGACCGCGTCATCGAGCCGACCACGGAGACCATCCTGGAGATCCTCCGCCGTGGTGCCGCGCGCGGGGACGTGCGGCCCGGCGCGGCCACCCCGCTCGTGGCCGACGTCATCCCGGCGATGCTGCTCTACCAGGCCAAGATCCGCGGGTTCCAGGACCTGGGGCCGGACTTCGCCACCCGGCTGGTGGACGAGGTGCTGCAGCCGATGATCCGTGCCTGAGGGCCCACGCGGGACCGGCCGTCAGGGCTTTCCACGGCGAAGGCGGCGGATCAAGCGGACCCGGGGCGGGCTTAGGCTGGAGGCTGCCCCAGTTGAACGGAATCCGCCATGCCCATCGTCCCGCCGACCCACTCCGTCGAACGCTCGCTCCGCCGGGCCGGCGCCAGGATCGTCGTCGGGCTGGACGAGGTCGGGCGCGGTGCCTGGGCCGGACCGGTCACCGTCGGTGCGGCCGTCACCGGCCTGCGCAAGGCGCCGGAGGGGCTGACCGACTCCAAGCTGCTCACCGAACTGCGCCGTCGCGCGCTCGCCCCTGTCCTCGCCGACTGGGTCACCGCGTACGCCCTCGGGCAGGCCTCGGCGCAGGAGTGCGACGAGCTCGGCATGACGGCGGCGCTGCGGCTGGCCGCCGTCCGCGCCCTGGAGGCGCTGCCGGTCGAACCCGACGCGGTGATCCTGGACGGCAAGCACGACTACCTCGGCGGCCCCTGGCGGGTGCGCACGGTCATCAAGGGTGACCAGTCCTGCATCTGCGTCTCCGCCGCCTCGGTGCTCGCCAAGGTCCACCGCGACGGCCTGATGGCCGAACTGGGCGAGGGGTACCCGCAGTACGGCTTCGCCGAGAACGCCGGCTACCCGTCCCCGGTGCACCGCGCCGCGCTGGAGGAACTCGGCCCCACCGAGCAGCACCGGGTCTCCTGGGCATTCATGGACGGACTGCCGAAGTGGCGTCATCTCAAGCGCGTTCGGGAGGAAGTGGGCGGGAGTCGGGGATCCGCCGACGAACAGTTGACGCTCGGTTTCTGACGGTCCGTCTGGAATTGCCCCGGGTGGGGGCCGTGGGTGTTCGGTGCCCAATGGGTGGGGCGCCCGTGCGCGTTCGACCGGCATTTGATAGATATCCGGGTATGCCTGTCTTCCCCGAGGAGCCGGAGATTCACGAGAGCCTCCCGGGCCCCGGCGTTCCCTTCCCCCGCGAGTCGGACGCACAAGCCCTCAACGCGCCTGCCACCGGCGGCGCGCCCGCCACCGCCCCCACCACCGTCGCCGCTCCGGCCACGGTGCCAGGCCCCCGCCCGGCGCCCCCGCGCCCGGCCCCGCCGCGCGCCGCCCGGCCCGGTCCGCCGCTGCCGATCCCCAAGCCGGGTCAGGGGCCGCGCCGCCCTGCCCCCGCCACGCCGCAGGTGGAGGTCCAGCGGATCGCCGCCACCCCGGCCCGGGCGGTGGAGCACGCCGACGACGCGATCGACCTGCTGCTGGACGCCGGCCGCGACCCGGGCACCATCCTGGTGCTGACGGTCGGCGAGGCGCACCCCTGGCAGCAGCACGAGCTGTCCTTCGGCGAGGAGCGCTACTGGGCGCAGCTCGCCGACGGCGGGGACGTGTTCTACGCCGACGCCGCGCTGGCCCGTCCGGTCCGCCGCGAGGTGGTCGTCCTGGTGGTCAACGGCGGAACGCCCGCCCGGGCCGCCGAGGCGTACACCGAGGCGCTCGGCCGCGCGACCGCCCTGCTGGTGGTCTGCGGCGAGGCCGGCCCGGCGACCGTGGGAACGGCCGCCGCCGCGCCCGCGGCCGGCCGCCCCGTCAACGCCTGACCAAAGCCGTCCCGCTCCGGGCCCGGTGCCGTACGGTGCCGGGCCCGAACTCCGTCCGGCGACGGGCGGTTTCCGCGCCGAGCCCGTCCTGCGCCGGGTGACACGGCACCGCCGGACCTGCGTGAGCGGTGGCCGGTGGCCGGTGGCCGTCTCAGCCGGCTCGGTGGGGTTCGGTCGGCTCAGTGGATTCGGTGGGTCCGGTGGCCTCGGGGGCCTCGGCGGCTTGGGCCAGCCTCAGCGGGTGCCGGTACGGCGGGTGGGCTCGGCCGCCGCGACCCGCGCCGGCATCCACGGGGGCTCGGACTGTGGGGAGCGCTGCGCGTCCGGGCCGTGCTCGCCCTGCTCCACCGGTGGTCGGTGGGCGCGCTGACCGCGCGGGGCGTCGAGCGCCGAGCGCGGCGGCAGTTCGGTCACGGTGTGCACGGGCCCGTCCGCCCACGAGCCCGCGTGCGGATTGCGTCCGCTCCGCCCGTCCCCGAGGACCTGCCAGCCCGCCGGGGTGAGCCCGATGTACGCGCCGCAGCGCAGCCCGTGCAGTACGGCCGCGTCCCTCAGCGCCCACATCCAGGCGCCGTCCTGCTCCGTCCAGCCGGGCGCGCCGTCGCGGCAGCGCAGCAGTACGGCCGTGCGGGTCGGCTCGGGCAGGCGCAGGTCGTGCGGGACGATCCGGCGCAGGTGCGCCAGCAGGGCGTTCCGGTGCTGCCAGCCGTCGGTGTCGTGCGACCAGGGGCTGAAGGAGGCCGAGGCGGCGAGGCGGTGGAGCGCGTCCAGGATGCCGACCACGACCGTGCCCGGCTGGGGCAGGTGGCGCTGGTGCAGTTCCAGGACGAACTCGCGGGGGTCGCGCAGCAACGGGATCCCCGAGGCGGCCCAGGTCTCCAGGTCCAGCACCCGTCTGGGTACCGAACTCCGGGAGAGGGGATGCTGACCTCGGCCGATACCGTTGATCACGATCCTCCTTCCTGACCCGTGGGCAGGTGGGTGCCTGGGTACGCCGAAGGGCGGGTCTGGTGGACCGAGTTTCGGGTACCTCCCAATTCTCGGGGCATCGGGGGCAGAGCGGCAACGATGAAATGATGAACGCCATCCGATAGCCCATGGTCTGCCGGATATGTTCCACCATCGCCCGGGCGTTGCCGGGGTGCCGACACGCCTTGATCCACAACGCTCCAAGCGTGAGGTGAACCGTCTTCGGCACGGTGACCACCCCTTTCCCGGGTCGGTTGGCCGGTGTGATCGAAATCGCTTGGCTTGATCCTTTCTGTTAGGCCATTCGAGTGAAGGCCGTTGTTCCCTCGACGGCCTTCCGCCGTCCCGTCACCCCTGTACGGCCAGCACCAGCGGCAGCACCGCGGTCGCCCCGGCCCGGCGCAGCAGCCGGGCGGCCACGGTGACCGTCCAGCCCGAGTCGACGAGATCGTCCACCAGGAGCACCGGCCCGCCGGCGGCCGCAACCGCCTGCTCCACCTCCGGCGGCAGGACCAGCGACCCGGCCAGTGAGTGCAGTCGTTGGGCGCTGTTGCTGCGGGCCCCGTGCGGCGGCAGCCCGCCGGCGTACTCGATCCGGCCGAGCAGCGGCATCCGCCCGATCTCGGCGATCCGCGCGCCGAGGCTGCCGACCAGCCGGGGGCGCGTCGAGGAGGCCATGGTCACCACGCCGACCGGCCGTTCCAGCCGGGCGCCTTCCGCCGTCGCGGGACCGGCCCAGCCGCCCGGCCCGCGGGCCCAGTCGGCGAGGACCGCCACCAGCGCGTCCACCGCCTCGCCGGGGACCGGCACGTCCGGCGCCTGCTCGGCGAGCAGGGTGCGCAGCCGGTTGCCCCAGCCGATGTCGGACAGCCGGCCCAGCGCCCGGCCGGTCTCGGCCTGCTCGCCCGCCGGGATGCGGCCCTTGAGCGGCACTCCGAGCGCGTCCATCCCGGTCGGCCAGAGCCGACGCGGCTCGAAACTCACGCCCGGGCGCCCGAGCGCGGCCCGGGCGGCCGCCAGCGTCTCGGCGGAGACGTCCGGGGTGTGCAGCGGTCCCGCGCAGTTGTCGCACCGCCCGCACGGCGCGGCCTGCTCGTCGTCCAGTTGCCGGCGCAGGAACTCCATCCGGCAGCCGGTGGCCGCCGCATAGTCGCGCATCGCCCGCTGTTCCGCCTCCCGGGAGGCGGCGACCTTGGCGTAGCGGGCGGTGTCGTACGCCCAGCTCTGCCCGGTGGCCGTCCAGCCGCCCTTGACCCGGCGGACGGCGCCGTCCACGTCGAGCACCTTGAGCATGGTCTCCAGCCGGGCCCGGCGCAGGTCCACCCGGGGCTCCAGGGCGGCGGTGGAGAGCGGGCGGCCGGCCTCGGCCAGCGCGTCGATGGTGCGGCGCACCTGCTCCTCCGGGGGGAAGGCCAGCGAGGCGAAGTAGCGCCAGATCGCCTCGTCCTCGCGCCCGGGCAGCAGCAGCACCTCGGCCCGGTCCACGCCACGCCCGGCCCGGCCGACCTGCTGGTAGTAGGCGATGGGCGAGCTGGGCGAGCCGAGGTGTACGACGAAGCCGAGGTCCGGCTTGTCGAAGCCCATGCCGAGCGCGGAAGTGGCGACCAGGGCCTTGACCCGGTTGGCCAGCAGGTCGGCCTCGGCGGTACGGCGCTCGGCGTCCTCGGTGCGGCCGGAGTAGGAGGCCACCGGGAAGCCGCGCTCGCGCAGGAAGGCCGTCACCTCCTCGGCCGCGGCCACCGTCAGGGTGTAGACGATGCCCGAGCCGGGGAGCCGGTCGAGGTGGTCGGCCAGCCAGGCCAGCCGGTGCGCCGGGTCGGGCAGGGCCAGCACGCCGAGGGTGAGGCTCTCCCGGTCGAGCGGCCCGCGCAGCACCAGGGCGTGCTCGTCGGAGGTGCCGGTGCCGAGCTGTTCGGCCACGTCCGCGGTGACCCGGGCGTTGGCGGTCGCGGTGGTGGCCAGCACCGGGACGCCGGGCGGCAGCTCCGCGAGCATGGTGCGCAGCCGGCGGTAGTCGGGGCGGAAGTCGTGGCCCCAGTCCGAGATGCAGTGGGCCTCGTCGACCACCAGCAGGCCGGTGGAGGCGGCGAGCTTGGGCAGCACCTGGTCGCGGAAGTCCGGGTTGTTCAGCCGCTCGGGGCTGACCAGCAGGATGTCGACCTTCCCGGCGGCGACCTCGGCCTGGATCTCGTCCCACTCGTCGGTGTTGGCCGAGTTGATGGTGCGGGCGTGGATGCCGGCCCGGGCCGCCGAGTCGACCTGGTTGCGCATCAGGGCGAGCAACGGCGAGACGATCACCGTCGGCCCGGCGCCACGGGCCCGGAGCAGGGCGGTGGCGATGAAGTAGACCGCGGACTTCCCCCAGCCGGTGCGCTGGACGACCAGGGCGCGGCGGTGGTCGACCACGAGGGCCTCGATGGCCGTCCACTGGTCCTCGCGCAGGGTGGCGCCGGGGCCGGCGAGCTCGCGCAGGACGGCCTCGGCCCGCGCCCGGACCTCGGCGCGGTCGGCGGTGGCGGTGGTGTGGGTGTCGGGCTGCTGCATGGCGTCCATGTAACCCCGTATCGCCGACAAGGAGCGAATGCCGGGGTGCGGCGGTCGGGGAAGGAGAGGTGTATTTCATCTGCTGGTCCGCTGAACGGCGGTCAAAAATCACCCCGCGGAGGGCGTGTCGCTTGCGCCGAATGAGCTAAGGGAAATTCGGAGGCGGAGTTATCCACAGAAAAAATCCGGTTTCGGTGCCGCCCGCGGATTGCGTCCAGTCTTGCCGCCATGAACGCGATGAACAACGAACACGTCATTCTGTCCCTCGGCCCGGCCTCCGAGCACCGGCCGGTCGTCATGCGCGGTCCGGCCGACATGGCCGAGCTGCTGCCCTACCTCCTGGGCTTCTACCCCGACGACAGCATCGTCGCGGTCGGCCTCCAGGGCCCCGACCTGTACCAGGGCGGGGTGATCCGGGCGGACCTGCCGGACTCGCCCGCGCAGTGGCCGGCTGCCGCGGAGGAGACGGCCGCCCTGCTGGTCGCCCTCTCCGAGCGGCACGGCGCGCGACCGCCCCAGGTGCTCCTCTACCTCTGCCAGGATCCCGGCGCGCCGCACGCCCCGCCGGTGGTGGACGGCCTGCGGCCGCTGGCGGACGACCTCCGGGCGGCCTTCGGGCGCCGGGGCGTGGTGGTCAAGGAGTCGCTGTGCGTCTCGGGCGGCCGCTGGTGGTCCTTCCTGTGCCGCGGCACCGGGTGTTGCGATCCGGCGGGAAACCCGGTGCGGCGCGGTCCCGATCCGGGCCCGGCGGCCGCCGCCGCGACGGTCGCCGGCCTGGTGCCGCGCGGCAGCCGGAAGGCCATCATCGGCGGGCTGGCCCCGATCGGGCCGCCGGGTGACGCCGCCCCGCGCGAGGCGCTCGTCCGGGCCGAGGCGGCCGTGGGCTCGGTCTCCCGGGAGCAGGGCATCGGGCTGCTCGACCAGGCCGTCGCCGAGTTCGCGGCCGGTGCCCGGGAGCTCGATCCGGAGCGGACGGCCCGGCTGCTGTTCGCCCTGCGCGACCGGGTCGTGCGGGACCGCGGCGTCGAGTACGCCCGGTCCGCCGAGCTGGCTCCCGCCGAACGGCTCTGGCGCTTCCTCGCCCGGCACGCCGTGCCGCCGTACGAGGGCTGCGCGGTGGCCCCGCTCACCCTGCTGGCCTGGGCCTCCTGGGTCGCCGGGGACACGGCGACCGCCAGGGTGGTGCTCGGCCACGTCCTGCGGCTCGACCCGGGCTACCTACTGGCCGAGCTGCTCTTCGAGTCGCTCAACGACGGCATGACGCCCGGGGCGCTGCTGGCCGCGGTGGAGGCCCAGCGACGGCGGCGCGAGCAGCACGCGCCCGCGTCGGCCCCGGCCGACGACCCGCCGCGGCCCGCTGGGGGAGCGGGGCCGGCGCCCGCGGCCTCGGTGGGCGAAGCCCCCGGTGAGCGGCCCGGCCGGGCGGCCGACGCCCGCCGACGTCGCCGGGGTACCCGCCGCAAGGGCTCGCCCACGGCACCGGCACCGGCATCGGCACCTGCGCCGGCGCCGACCGATCAGGGCCCCGGCGGCCCGGCGCCGGACGGGAGCGCCCCCGGTCCGGTGGCCGTGCTGTCCGCGCCCGGCCGGGCCGCGTCGTCCGGGCGTGCCCGGCCGGCCGGGGAGCGCTCCGCCCGGAGCCTGCGGCTCGGCCGTGCGGCGGCGTGCGTGCCCGCGGCCGCCCGCCCCGGGACCGGCCTGCACCGGTGCCGCGGGGTCCGGCGGACGGCGAGGGGAAGCCGCCGTGCCCACTGAGCCGCTCGCCGCCGCACCGGCCCTCCGGTCGCTACGCCTCGCCGTGCGCCATCTTGATCAGGCGGTCCAGCACCTTCCCGCCGCTCGCCCGCAGGCCGTCGTGCTCCCACTCGTTGGTGATCCAGGTCCGCAGGCCACGCACCGCGCGGGCGGTCTCCAGCGAGTCGGCGGTGTCCACGTACATGTCGTCGTGGTACACCGCCGCGACGACCGGCACGCCGTTGGCGGCCAGGCGTGCCCGGTCGTACAGGTCGGGCCAGTCGGTGCGGGCGGCGAGCAGCTCCGCGGCCTCCTTCAGCGGCCGCAGCGCCGGGTCGGTGTCGAACATCCAGGGGTAGATCATCTCCCCGGTGAACAGCACCGGGGCGTCGGACTCCAACGCGGCCCGGGCGTCGAACTGCGGGAACTCCTTGCGGAGCCGCTCGGCGGACCAGGCGGTGCCGCCCTGGTCCACCGACCGCTGGCCGTAGATCGACTCGTGCAGCACGGCGTACAGCGGGCCGCCCGCGAAGGAGAGCTGCGCCTGGGCGCCGGCCAGGAAGGTGTCGGAGAGCTCCGGCCCGGCCGCGCCCTCCACCCAGGCCTCCTCCAGCAGGTAGTGCAGGACGGCGGAGCCGCTGCCGCCGCCGAGCAGCAGCCCGAGGGCCTGGAACGCCTCGACGGTGAGCACCCCGCCGTCCGGCAGGGTCGCGGGGGAGTCCGCGAGGTGGGCGGCGATCCGTCGCACCGCGTCGACGTCCTGCGGGAACCGGGCGTAGTGGTCCTCGTTCTTGCGGACCACACGCGGGTAGGCGGCGCGGTAGACGTCGTCGGCCGAGCTGCCCAGGCCGGCCAGGCCACCGGTGATGAAGGCCTCGGTCAGGCCCTCGGGAGCGATGGAGAGGTAGGTGAGCGTGCAGAAGCCGCCGAAGCTCTGGCCGAGCACGCTCCAGCGCCGGTCGGCGCCGAGCAGCCGGGTGCGGATCAGCTCGGCGTCCCGCACGATCGAGTCCGCGCGGAAGCGGGCCAGGTAGTCCGCCTGCTCCTGCGGGCCGCCGCGCCGGGCGAGGGTCTGCCGAGTCGCGGGCGTCGAGCGTCCGGTGCCGCGCTGGTCGAGCAGGAGCACCCGGTAGTCGTCCAGCGCGCGTTCCAGCCAGGCGTCCCGGCCGACCGGGCGGGCGGCCTTGCCGCCGGGCCCGCCCTGGAGGAAGAGCAGCCAGGGCAGATCGTCCCGCTCGCGGCCGGCGGCCACCACCTCGCGGGCGTACACCTCGATCTGCTCGCCCTGCGGGGCGGCGTGGTCGAGGGGGACCTGGAACACGTGGTCGGTCGTGACAATCCCGGGCAGCCGGCTGACGGTGGACATGGAACTCCTCGGTCTCTGCTGGTCACAGCGGTGGCGTCGCGGGTCACGGGGTCACCGGGTGCGGGGCCGCGACCCTCGCACCGTATCCTGGCGGCGATCGAGCGCCGGTTCGACCGCCCCCGTCCGACCGACCGGGCGGCCGACCGCGGCCCACGCCCGGTCCGAGCAGTACGGACGGCCGCCAGGGAGGCCCGGAACCAGGCCCCGGCCGTGGGCGCCGACGGCCCGTGGTGAGGCCCCGGCGACGCTCCGGCGCAAGCGGCAGAACCGCCCGGCGGGGCCCGTCCCGACCAGCGGCGATCACGGCGGGGCGTGACCTGGTGGCGGTGCGCGGCGTTCACCCCGGGGGCCCCACGCCCGGACGGCGGCCGGCCGGTGCCCGGCCGGCCCGAGGGGCGGGCCACGGGGCAGGCGTCACCGGCAGGCCGGGAAACCGGACCTGACGGCGCGCCGGGCGCGTGAGGGCTCGACGCGAAGGCGCGGCGCGCCGGTACCGGTCCGGTACCGGGCACCGCATGGCACGACCCGCCGCCGGGTACGGCCAGACACGGCACACCCGCCGACGGGAAACCCCGTCGGCCCGGCACCATCAGCACGCGATCGAGCATGCTCGCGGCCCACCGGCCTGACCCGGCCACCGGACCGCCGAGGGGAGGAGAGTCCGGTGACCGCCATGAGGCCACCACAGGCCATGCCGGCCGAGAGCGTGGTCGGCGCGCCGAGACCGGTCGGGCGCCCCGACCTGGTCCCGCCGGCCGGCCCCGGGAGCGCACCCGCCGGCCTCGGTCGGCCCACCGCCCCGCCGCGCCCCCAGCCGCCCGCGGTCCACCACGCGGTGATCTGCGTCAACGCCCCGGCGATGGCGGCCTCCGGCCCCGACGGCCAGCTGCGCGGTCACGGCCTGCACGGCTTCTACCGCAACGGCGTCCGGGCCCTGGCCCGGATGGAGCTGCGGCTGGGCGGCATGGAGCCGCTGCCCCTCCAGGGCGCCCTGACCAGCACCGCCCAGGCCCGCTTCCTCGGCGCCGTCCGCGTCCCCGGCGACCTCGACCCGGACCCGGCGCTCACCGTCGAGCGGCTGCGCCACGCGGACGGCGTGGAGACCGTCGTCGTGCGCAATACCGGCCCGCGGCCCGCCCGGCTGCCGCTGGAGATCGCCCTCGGCACGGACCTCGGCCCGGTTGCCGAGATCGCCGCCGGACACCGCCCGCCGGACCTGCCGGGCCAGGTACAGTCCGCCGGGTTGCGCTGGACGGGCCCCGTCCACAGCGCCGTGGTCAGCGCCAAGCCCTCCCCGCACGCCGTGCTGGCCGGCGCCGGGGTGCTCCGCTGGGACCTGGAGGTCCAGCCCGGCGCCCGCTGGTCGGTCGAGCTGCGCACCGAGCTGGAGAGCGCCGCCACCGGCCCGCGCCCACCCGGCGGCCGCGGCACCGGTGTCCCCCTGCCCTGGTCCGAGCCGGAGGTCCGCAGCGACGACTCCCGGGCCGCCCCGCTGGTCTCGCGGTCCCTGGACGCCCTCGGTGGGCTGCTGTTCGCCGACCCGGACCGCCCGACCGACCTCTACCCGGCCTCCGGTGCGCCCTGGCGCTTCGGCCTCGCCCCGGCCGACGCGCTCTGGGCCGCCCGGCTGACCCTGCCGCTCGGCACCCGGCTGGCCGCGGGCACGCTCCGGGCACTGGCCCGCCGTCAGCAGCTCGCCCCCGCCCCGGGCCGTACCGAGGGCCTGCTGCCCGGAGGCCTGCGGCACGGCGGCCCGGAGCTGCCGCCCACCTGCACCGCCACCGAGGCCACCCTGCTGTTCGTCACCGTGCTGGCCGAGGCCTGGCGCTGGGGCCTGCCCCGGGCGGAGGTCGCCGAGCTGCTCCCGGCCGCCGAGCGCGCCCTGGCCGCCCTGTGCGACGGACTGGTCGACGGCTTCGTGACCGACCTGAGCCGTCCCGCCGAGGAGCGCTCCGCCCACCCGGTCGCCGCCCGTGCCGAGGTCCAGGCGCAGGCCCACCGGGCCGCCCTGCACGGTGCCGAGCTGCTGGAGGCCTTCGGCCGCCCGGGCGGCGAGGGCTGGCGGAGCTGGGCCGCCGAGCTGCGTGGGCGCTTCCGCGAGCGGTTCTGGATCGACGACCTCTCCGGGGGCCGCCCCGCCGCCGGGCTGGCCCCGGGCGGCCAACCCTTGCCCGCCCTCGCCTCCTGCCTGGTGCACCTGCTGGACACCGGGCTCGCCGCCGACGGCGGTCGGCACGACAGCCTGCTCGACCGCGAGCAGACCCGGCTGCTCGCCCAGCGTCTGGTCGCACCGGAGCTGGACAGCGGCTGGGGCCTGCGCACGCTCAGCGCCAAGTCGCCCCGCTTCAACCCGCTGGGTCACCGCGGCGGCGCGGTACGGGTGCACGAGACGGCGCTGGCGATCGCCGGACTGGCCGAGGTCGGCCACGAGAACGAGGCCGGCACCCTGCTGGAGGGCCTGCTCGCCGCGGCCGCCCACTTCGAGGGGCGGTTGCCGGAGATGTACGCGGGGGAGCAGCGCACCCCCGGCTGCCCGCCCGTGCCGCACCCGGCGGCCTGCCGTCCGGCGGCGGTCTCCGCGGCCGGCGCCGCGCACGCGGTGTTCGCCCTCGCCGGGGTCCGCCCGGACGTCCCGGGTGGCCGGGTCCTGGTCCGCCCGGCAAGCACCGCGCCGCTCGGCGAGCTGGAGCTGACCGGACTGCGGGTGGCGGGCGAGCCGTTCTCCGTCCGGGTGAGCCGGATCGGGGTGGCGATGGTCGAGGAGGCCTCCGGGGACCTGCAACTCGTCGCCCGCTGACCGCGCGCTCCGGCCACGCTTCCCCGGCCCGGTCGTACCGCGCCTCGTGGCACTGCGGCCGGTGGCACTGCGGCCGTGGCACCCCCGCCGGTGTCACCGGCCCGGGATACCGCGCCGGTGACACCACCTCGGTGGATCCGGGCCCGGAGGTCACGCCCGCCCGTGCGCGAACCGTGCCGGGCGGGCGGGCCACCGGCCTCGGCAGGGCCGTGCGCAGGGCCTGTGCTTATCGTCAGAGAGACGACTATGATCGTCGCCATGTCGCGTTACGATCCGTCGGCCTTCCCCCCGTTCGCTGTCACGGTTGACCTGGTGGTGCTGACGGTGCGCGATCACGCGCTCTGTGCCCTCCTGGTCAGACGTGGCGAGCCGCCGTTCCAGGGGTACTGGGCGCTGCCCGGCGGCTTCGTCCGCCCGGACGAGGGCCTGGCCGAGGCCGCCTCCCGGGAGCTGGCCGAGGAGACCGGCCTGCGCGCGCACTCGGCCCCGGGCCACGACGCGGTCGGCCCCGGTGCGGCCGGGGCCCACCTGGAGCAGCTCGCGACCTACGGCCATCCGCAGCGCGACCCGCGGATGCGCGTGGTCAGCGTGGCCTACCTGGTGCTCGCCCCCGACCTGCCGACGCCCCGGGCCGGCGGTGACGCCAGCAGCGCCCGCTGGGCCCCGGTCGGCGAGCTCCTGGGCGACAACCCGGCCGACGGCGTCCCCCTCGCCTTCGACCACGGGCTGATCCTCGCCGACGGCGTGGAACGCGCCCGCTCCAAGATCGAGTACTCCTCCCTCGCGACCGCGTTCTGCCCGACCGAGTTCACCGTCGGCGAGCTGCGCCGGGTCTACGAGGCGGTCTGGGGCGTGGCGCTTGACCCGCGGAACTTCCACCGCAAGGTCACCGGCACCCCCGGTTTCCTGCTGCCCTCCGGCGGCACGACGACCCGTCAGGGCGGCCGCCCGGCGCAGTTGTTCACCGCCGGCGGCGCGACGGTCCTCAACCCGCCCATGCTCCGCCCGGAGTCCTGAGCGCCCGCAGCGGCGCCCGCAGCGGCGCCCGCACCCGCTGCCCGGGCAGCCGAATGGCCCGGCCTGGCTGCGACCACGGGGGCACCGGCGCAGAGTGTCGGTGGACGCTTCGGCCGCCGGGCCGGAGGCCTTCCGGACCCCAGGAGCCCCGCGATGGCCCTCAAGGACTGCGCGCACCAGCGATTCCTCATCGAGGGGCTGGTGGCCGACTACCAGAGCCTGGACGTGACCACCACCGCCACGGAGAGGGAGCTGGCCCGACTGCAGGCCGAGCAGGCCGCACCCGAGACGATCGCCGCCGTGCAGGAGAGGCTGGCCGCCGAGCGCGAGCAGTTGGGCCAGATCGCCGTCGAGGGCCAGGCTGCCGTCGACGAGTTCCGGGCGGTCTGTGGCGACGAGACGCTCCCTCGGCTGCCCTGGCCGCCCCAGTAGGACAGCGGGCAGGTGTGCGGGCGGGTGCGCGGTGCCCTTCGTGCCCGCGACCCCGCGACAGGCCGCCCCGTGAATCGCAGGATCGGATTTTCCCCTGATCGGGTGAGGTGGGCAGTCGGCGGGCCCGTGCCGTTCCCGCAATGCCCGAAATACCCGTCGCCGCCCCCTAATGTGCTGGCGCGGAGCCGTGCGGCGGGCGTACGCCGGCCCACCAGGGGATGCTCCGCGTCGAGCAGGTCGGCCGAGGGCATGGGAGCAGCCAGCGATGATCCAGATCACCGGACTGACCAAGGTCTACCGCAAGGGCGCTCCGCCCGCCGTGCTGGATCTGACCTTCGACGCCCGGCCCGGCACGGTGACCGCGCTGCTCGGTGCCGAGGGTGCGGGCAAGTCCACCGCGTTGCGGCTGATGCTGGAACTCGAACGCGGTCAGGGCGTCACGCTCTTCGACGGCCGCCCGTACCGTCGGCTCCGCCGCCCCGAGCGCGAGGTCGGCGTGCTGCTGCCCGGTCCGGGCGAGGGCGTGGCCGCGGTGGCCGGGCACCCGGGCCGCCGGGCGAACGGCCACCTGCGGATGCTCGCGGCCGCCGTCGGCGTCCCGGCCCGGCGGGCGGACGAACTGTTGGAACTGACCCGGCTGGCCACCGTCGCCGGGCAACGGCTGCGCACCTTCTCGCCCGGGATGCACCGCAGGCTGGCCCTGGCCGCCGCCCTGCTCGGCGACCCCGGCACGCTGCTGCTGGACGCGCCGACCGAGGGCCTGTCGCCGCGCAACATCGAGTGGTTCCACTCCTTCCTGCGCTCCTTCGCCGTCGCCGGCGGAACGGTCCTGGTGACCACCCGCACCCCGCAGGAGGCCTCCCAGGTCGCGGACCGGGTCGTCACCCTGGACCACGGCCGCCTGGTGGCCGACCAGCCGGTCACGGAGTTCCGCCGGACCAGGCTCAGCCCCGAAGTGGCCGTCCGGGGGCCGCAGATGGCGCGGCTGGCGGACCTGTTGGTCAGCCAGGGCGCCAACGTCCGCCGGGACGGCAGCGTGGGCCTTGCCGTGGCCGGCGTCGACCGCACCGAGATCGGCGAACTCGCCTACCGCCACGGAATCCTGCTGCACGAGCTGGCCGACCGGGTGGTCGAGCAGCCCGTGCCCCGGGTCCTCCTGCCGGCCGCCTCGGGCCGCTCCGGCCACCTCCGGGTCCGTCCGGCAGCGGACACCGAACCGAGCCCCGAGCCGAGCCCGGAAGCCGTCGACGAGCCCGCGCGGCTCTCCGCCGGAGCCGCCCCCGTGGTCGGGCCCGTCCCCGCCGTCGGGCCTTCCGTCGAACCCGACGACCCGTCGGCCGCCGGACCGGACGGCGCGTCGGACGGCCCGTCGGAAGCCGAGCTCGCCCCGGAGGCCACCACCCCGCAGCGCCGGGTGCCGAACCCCCAGGACGACGGGTCCCTGCCCACCCGCGCGCTGCCCGTCGCCGTGGTCGGTGCCGCCCTCCCCGGGCTCGGCACACCCGCCCCGCGGGCCGCGTCCACCGATCCCGGCCGGCCCGCCGAGCGCCCGAGGTCCGGCGAGCCGGCCCCCACCGTCGCCGTCGACCGGCTCTTCCGCGACGAGCCGGCCCCGGTCGGGCAGACCGCCCGGGCCAAGCCCCCGGGCCGCCGCGAGAACCCCGACCTCCTCACCGACGACACCGTCCGCCTCCGCCGCCTCACCTCGGGCGCGACCGCCGCCCCGGCGCCCGCCACCACCGACGACCACCGGAGCGAGTGAACCGTGCGTGTCCTGGCCTACGAACTGCGCCGTCTGCGCGGCTTGCGCTCCACCTGGCTGCTGCTCGCCGCCGTGCTGCTCGGCGACGCCGCCGTGGCCGCCGTCCTGGCGAGCCAGACCCCGGACGGCCCGCTGGCCGCCCCCGCCGGGGTGCGGCTGCTGACCGCCGCCGTCCCACTGATCCCGCTGCCGTTCGCGGCGCTCGGCGCCGGCGTGCTGGGCGCGCTCTCGTACGGGCACGAGGTGTGCCATCCGGGGCTGCCGGCCTCGCTGGTGTCGTACCCGCGCAGGGTGCGGCTGCTGCTGGCCAAGCTGCTGGTGGTCGGCCCGGTGGCAGCGCTGCTGGCGCCGGCCACGCTGTTGCTCGACGCGGCGGCCGTGCACCTCGCGCTGCCGGACGGGGTGACGGTGGCGGCCTGGGCGGAGCCCGGCGCGCTGTCGGAGCGGGTGTCAGGGGCGGTGAGCGGCGCCGGGCTGTCCGGGCTGTCCGACCTGCCGGGTGCCTTCGCCCCGTTGGCGCTGGTCGCCGGCCACGGGGTGCCGGCAGCTCTGCTGGCGTTCGTCCTGCTGACCGTCGTGGCCGCCTGGACCGGGGTGCTGGCCGCGGCGCTGACCCGCAGTGCCGCCGCCGGGGTGCTGCTGCTGTGTGCGCTGCCACCCTTGCTGGAGTCCGGTGTCGCCCTGCTGCTGCGCCGCACCGGCCGGCCGTGGCCGGTGCGGGCGGCCGAGCTGCTGCCGTTCCAGTCCGGGATCGAGTGGGCCTACGGCTGGGTGTACGGCGGCGCGCGCGGGGCGTCGGCCGGGAGCACGGCGCTGACGGACCCGGAGCTGCTGGCGGCGGTCGCGGCCCCCGCGGCCGTCCTGCTGCTCGCCGCGCTGCTCGTCCTGGCCCGCCGCCGCGCGCTGTAGGGCCCGCTGCCGCTCTCCGTGGAGCCCGCCGCCGCAAGCGGTCGGGAGCCGAGCGCCCCGAAGGACCAAGATCGACCAGCAGTGACCGTAATGAGCGGTTCTTCCTGATAAGAAGTCAATTATCCAGTCACGGTCGATCACCCTTTCGTGTGCTTTTCACGAGAATTCTCAAGCCGCGCCTGCCGATCGCCGACAAAGGAGGCGTGAGTACCCTTGCGCACCCCACCATGACCCCCGCCCGTTCCGCCGATGGGCCGATCCACGGCTCCGGCGACCTGGACCGCTTCTCGTACGCCGAGCGGCCGACCCCGCCGGCGCCCCGCTGGGAGGGCGCCGAGTCCGACATCTCCCGGGTCGGCCGCAAGACCACCAGCAGCCGCGGCCGCGGTCTGCACGGCCAGCTGGTCCAGCAGCTCGGCCAGATGATCGTCTCCGGTGACCTCGGCGCCGACCGCCCGCTGGTCCCCGAGGAGATCGGCCAGCGCTTCGAGGTCTCCCGGACCGTCGTCCGCGAGTCGCTGCGCGTGCTGGAGGCCAAGGGCCTGGTCAGCGCCCGGCCGAACGTCGGCACCCGGGTCCGTCCGGTCGGCGACTGGAACCTGCTGGACCCCGACATCATCGAGTGGCGCGCCTTCGGCCCGCAGCGGGACGAGCAGCGCCGGGAGCTCTTCGAGCTCCGCTGGGCGATCGAGCCGCTGGCCGCCCGGCTGGCCGCCGGCCACGGCCGGGAGGACGTCCAGCAGCGGCTGGTCGAGCTGGTCGAGATCATGGGCCACGCCGCCTCGCAGGCCGACCTCTCCACCTACACCCGGGCCGACGCCGAGCTGCACGGCCTGGTCCTGCAGATGGCCGGCAACCGGATGCTGGAGCACCTGTCCGGGATCGTCGCCTGCGCCCTGCAGGTCTCGGGCGGCCCGGCGATCTCCTGCGAGCGGCCCTCCGAGTCCTCGGTCGGCCTGCACGCCCGGCTGGTGGACGCCCTGGGGGCGGGCGACGGCGCCGCCGGCGAGGTCGCGATGCGGGCGCTGCTCACCGTCCATCCCGAGATCGAGCCGTCCGTCCCCGCGCCCCGGGAGCACTGAGCGGGCTGTTCCGACGAGCGGAGGCGCCGGGCCCGGCGGTCCGCTCCGCCAGGGCCCTCCGGCCGCACCGCGCGGCGCAGCCGGAGGGCCTCCGCATGCGGAGGCCCGCGGGGCTCCGATCACCGCGGCCCCCGACCGCCCCGGTCTCCCCGGGCTCAGATAGCCGGCCCCACCCCGTCGGCCCCGCTCCTGCCCGTCCTGCTCCTGCCGGTCCTGCTCCCGCCGGTCCTGCTCCTGCGGCCCCCGCAAGGCTGCCCAAGCCATGACAATAGGTTTCGGCGCGAGTGCGCGATGATGGAATCCGGCCGCGTGGCCGTGGGCGCCGAGTGGTGTGACCCGCGACACGAAGGCCATGCGTAACACTTGACGAGTAGCAGCGATGTCTCCTGAGCGGGAGCAGCTCCGGAATACTCCAACATGTCAGAATGCTGTGTTGGTCCGCGGCGCTGCTGCCGTCCTGCAAACCCAGTCCTCAAGCCCGAGTCGGTCGGAATCGACACCGCGCGTCCAGCGCGCGATCTCCTTCCCCGCCCGCTCGGGCGGCCGGTACGGGTTCGAGTCCACTCATCGTCCGAGAGGTTGTTCGTGTCGGCCAGCACATCCCGTTCACTTCCCCCCGAGATCGCCGAGTCCGCGGCTCTGCTGGCGCTCATCGAGCGGGGCAAGGCCCAGGGGCAGATCGCCGGTGACGACGTGCGCCAGGCGTTCGAGGCGGACCAGATCCCGGTCACCAAGTGGAAGAACGTCATGCGCAGCCTCAATCAGGTGCTGATTGAGGAGGGTGTGGACCTCATGGTCAGCGCGGCCGAACCGGCCGGCGCCAAGCGCAAGAGCGTTGCCGCCAAGAGCCCCACCAAGCGCACCGCCACCAAGGCTGTCACCACCCGGACCCCGTCGGCCCCGACCAAGCCGCCCGTGCGGATCGCCCCCGGCGCTCCCGTCGCGGCTCCGGCCGTCGCGGCCGCCGCCGCGCCGGCGCCCACGGTCTCCGCCGAGATCACCGTCGAGGGCGCGGCCGTCGCGGTCGCCGAGGCGAAGGCCGCCCCGGCGAAGAAGGCCGTTCCGGCCAAGAAGGCCGCCGCCAAGAAGACCGCCGCGCCGGCCAAGAAGGCCGCCGCCAAGAAGACCACCGCCGCCAAGGCCGGCAAGGGTGGCGACGAGGAGCTGCTCGGCGAGGAGGAGCTGCTCGAGGACGCCGCGCTGCCGGCTGACAAGGCCGAGGCCGAGGCTCCGGAGGAGGAGTCGGAGGGCTTCGTCCTCTCCGACGACGACGAGGACGACGCGCCGGCCCAGCAGGTCGCCGTCGCCGGTGCCACCGCCGACCCGGTCAAGGACTACCTGAAGCAGATCGGCAAGGTCCCGCTGCTCAACGCCGAGCAGGAGGTCGAGCTCGCCAAGCGGATCGAGGCCGGCCTGTTCGCCGAGGACAAGCTCTCGGCCGCCGACAAGCTCGCCCCCAAGCTCAAGCGCGAGCTGGAGATCATCGCCGAGGACGGCCGCCGGGCCAAGAACCACCTGCTGGAGGCCAACCTCCGCCTCGTGGTCTCGCTGGCCAAGCGCTACACCGGCCGCGGCATGCTCTTCCTGGACCTGATCCAGGAGGGCAACCTGGGTCTGATCCGTGCGGTCGAGAAGTTCGACTACACCAAGGGCTACAAGTTCTCGACCTACGCCACCTGGTGGATCCGCCAGGCGATCACCCGCGCCATGGCCGACCAGGCCCGCACCATCCGCATCCCGGTGCACATGGTCGAGGTCATCAACAAGCTGGCCCGCGTCCAGCGCCAGATGCTCCAGGACCTGGGCCGCGAGCCCACCCCGGAGGAGCTGGCCAAGGAACTCGACATGACCCCCGAGAAGGTCATCGAGGTCCAGAAGTACGGCCGCGAGCCGATCTCGCTGCACACCCCGCTGGGCGAGGACGGCGACAGCGAGTTCGGTGACCTCATCGAGGACTCCGAGGCGGTCGTCCCGGCCGACGCGGTCTCCTTCACCCTGCTCCAGGAGCAGCTGCACTCGGTGCTGGACACGCTGTCCGAGCGCGAGGCCGGTGTGGTCTCGATGCGCTTCGGCCTGACCGACGGCCAGCCGAAGACGCTCGACGAGATCGGCAAGGTGTACGGGGTCACCCGTGAGCGCATCCGCCAGATCGAGTCGAAGACCATGTCGAAGCTGCGCCACCCGTCCCGTTCCCAGGTGCTGCGCGACTACCTGGACTGATCGGTAGCGATCGGATCGGTAACGATCCGTCGATGCGAAGGCCCGGAGCCGTACGGTTCCGGGCCTTCGCGGCTGTTCGGACCCGGTGTGTCAGCGTCCGGGTGGTGGTTGTCGCTCGTCCGGGTGGCGGCGCGTCCGGATGCGGTCGCACGGTGTAGCCGGTCACCTACGCTGTGCCGGTTGCCTGCTGCCGAGCCCTCTGGAGTCACGGTGCCGACCGAGCCGGACCGCACTGACCTGCCGAACCCCGCCCCGCCGCGGAGCGACCCGGCCGTCGCCCGGGCGAACCGCCGTCGCCGGGCCGCCGCGCTGGCGCTGCTCGCCGCCGTACCCGTCCCGCTGGTCGCCCTCGGGGCGGCGCCGGCCGAGGCACAGCGCCGGGTGGTCGGCGGTAACTCGGCGAGCACCGTCGACCACCCGTGGATCGTGGCGCTGGCCAGCCGTCAGCAGTTCGGCAGCGGCCGCTCCGGTCAGTTCTGCGGTGGCGCGCTGGTCAGCCCGACCAAGGTGGTGACGGCCGCGCACTGCTTCTACGACGAGGCCAAGGGGCGGGTGGAGCGGCCGGGCCTCAAGGTGATCGTCGGCCGGGACGACATGCGCGGCACGTCCGGGCGCGAGGTGCCGGTGCGGTCGGTCTGGGTCCACCCCGACTACTCCTTCGCCGCCAACATGAACGACGTCGCGGTGCTCACCCTCGCCGAGTCCCAGGGTTCGCGGCCGGTGGTCGAACTGGTCGGCCAGGGCGAGACCGCGCCGTACGCGGCCGGGACCAGGGCGCAGGTGTTCGGCTGGGGTGACACCACGGGGCGGGGCGACTACTCGCCGGTGCTGCGCGGGGTGGAGGTGTCGGTGGTCCCGGACGAGTCCTGTGCGCACGCCTACCCGGGCGGGCAGGACGGCAAGTTCGACGCCCGGGGCATGGTCTGCGCGGGCGAGGAGAAGGGCGGCAAGGACGCCTGCCAGGGCGACAGCGGCGGCCCGCTGATCGTCGACGGGCGGCTGGTCGGCCTGGTCTCGTGGGGGACGGGCTGCGCCGAGGCGGCCCACCCGGGCGTCTACACCCGGGTGTCCTCGGTCGCGGACGCGGTGCACTCGGTGCTGTGAGCGGCCCAGGCCGCCGCGAAGCTCGCGGTGGGTGATGGGGCGGTCACTTTCTGACGCCGTGTCGGGCGGTGCGGGCCGGGGCGGGTGAACGCGGGAGAGCCGTCCGTAGAACAGGAGCCGCCCGTGGAGCAGCAGTCGTCCGCGGCGCAAGAGCCGCCGTTGGAACAGCAGAGCCGGGCGACCGGCCCCCGAGGGGGTCGGTCGCCCGGCTCACCGGTCGCGCGCGGTGCGCGACCGGACACAGCTCGACGTCGGCTGCCGGTGGTGGCGCCTGGGATCAGCGCTCGTCGTCGTCGGCCGTCGCGGCGGTGCCGCTGAGACGGCCGCTCTCGTCCTGTATCTCCACGGCGATCTTCTTGAGCTCGGGCTCGAACTTCCGGCCGTGGTGGGCGCAGAAGAGCAGCTCTCCGCCGCTTGCGAGCACGACGCGCAGGTAGGCCTGGGCGCCGCAGCGGTCGCAGCGGTCAGCCGCGGTGAGCGGGCTCGCAGGTGTCAGAACAGTAGTCACGTCGCCTCTTCTCTAGCTCGACGAGCTGTCGTACCAGGGTCAACATCCAACCAGGCCGAAAACGTTCCCGCTCGTGGCTTTTCTTCTCTGAGGATTCTGCTGTGTTGATGAGGACGTGCCCCGGGGGCCGGTGGTTCATGCGTGCCGAAAACCCGGGATCCGCCCATCGCTCGAACGTCCGATCGGGATCGGGTTCGAGGTTCCGCGTAGCATAATCCTCTGCCGGGTTGGAGCATAAGCCCCGTCCCGGGCCCCGGTAGCCTGCATAACGGCAGTTCCGGAGCCTGCACCGGGCCCCACGATCCGCCAGGACCGGTGCTACCGGGAGGAGATGGCGCCCCCGGGGCCCACGCCCCGGAGCGGTCCTTGTTCGCGCAGCGCGTACAAGCTGCGCGGGGCCGGGCCGACGTGCTGTGCACCCGGCGGAGGGGTGTGGGCACGCAGAGCGACGAATGTCGGTGCGGCGTGCTGCACTGGCGTTTGGTCCGGATCCGTCCGGATGTGACCGATGAGACAGAACTTCACCGAGGAGAGTGCCGCGTGAGTGCCGAAACGACCGTGCCGTCCGCGCTGCTGGCCGGCGACGACGGTTCCAACTACACCGCGCGGCACCTGCTCGTCCTGGAGGGCCTGGAGGCGGTCCGCAAGCGCCCCGGCATGTACATCGGCTCGACCGACAGCCGCGGCCTGATGCACTGCCTCTGGGAGATCATCGACAACTCCGTCGACGAGGCTCTCGGCGGCTACTGCGACCGCATCGACGTCGTGCTGCACCCGGACTCCTCCGTCGAGGTCCGCGACAACGGGCGCGGCATCCCGGTCGACGTCGAGCCCAAGACCGGGCTGTCCGGCGTCGAGGTCGTGATGACCAAGCTGCACGCCGGCGGAAAGTTCGGCGGCGGCTCCTACGCGGCCTCCGGCGGTCTGCACGGCGTCGGCGCCTCGGTGGTCAACGCCCTCTCCGCCCGGCTGGACGTCGAGGTCGACCGCAGCGGCCACACCCACGCGATCAGCTTCCGCCGCGGCACCCCCGGCATCTTCACCGAGACCAGCCCGGACGCGCCCTTCGAGCCGGCCAACGGCCTGACCAAGGCCCGCAAGGTGCCCAAGACCCGCACCGGCACCCGGATCCGCTACTGGGCCGACCGGCAGATCTTCCTCAAGGACGCCAAGCTCTCCCTGGAGACGCTGCACAGCCGCGCCCGGCAGACCGCCTTCCTCGTCCCCGGCCTGACCATCGTCGTGCGTGACGAACGGCTCACCGAGAGCGAGCAGATCGAGGAGTCGGTCTTCCGCTACGACGGCGGCGTCGCCGAGTTCTGCGAGTTCCTGGCCCCCGACAAGCCGGTCTGCGACGTGCTGCGACTGCGCGGCGAGGGCACCTTCAAGGAGACCGTGCCCGTCCTGGACGAGCTCGGCCACATGACCCCCACCGAGGTCACCCGGCACCTCGGCGTGGACATCGCGCTGCGCTGGGGCACCGGCTACGACACCACCCTGCGTTCCTTCGTCAACATCATCGCCACCCCCAAGGGCGGCACCCACGTCACCGGCTTCGAGCGCTCGCTGGCCAAGACCGTCAACGAGGCGCTGCGGGCGGGCAAGCTGCTGCGTGTCGCCGAGGACGACATCACCAAGGACGACGCCACCGAGGGCCTCACCGCGGTCGTCACCGTCCGGCTCGCCGAGCCGCAGTTCGAGGGCCAGACCAAGGAGGTGCTCGGCACCTCGGCGGCCAACCGGATCGTCGCCGCCGTCGTCGCCAAGGAGCTCAAGGCCTTCCTCACCTCGGCCAAGAAGGACGAGAAGCTCCAGGCCCGGGCCGTCCTGGAGAAGGTCGTCGCCGCCGCCCGCACCCGGGTCGCCGCACGCCAGCACAAGGAGGCCCAGCGCCGCAAGACCGCGCTGGAGACCAGCTCGCTGCCCGCGAAGCTGGCCGACTGCCGCAGCGACGACGTCGACCGCAGCGAACTGTTCATCGTCGAGGGAGACTCCGCGCTCGGCACCGCCAAGCTCGCCCGCAACTCCGAGTTCCAGGCGCTGCTGCCGATTCGCGGCAAGATCCTCAACGTGCAGAAGGCCTCGGTGAGCGACATGCTCAAGAACGCCGAGTGCGCCGCGATCATCCAGGTGATAGGGGCCGGTTCGGGCCGCACCTTCGACATCGACCAGGCCCGCTACGGCCGCGTCATCTTCATGGCCGACGCCGACGTCGACGGCTCGCACATCCGCACCCTGCTGCTCACCCTCTTCCACCGCTACATGCGGCCGATGGTCGAGCAGGGCCGGGTCTTCGCCGCGGTGCCGCCGCTGCACCGGATCGAGCTCACCAGCCCCAAGCGCGGCCAGGAGAAGTACCACTACACCTACTCCGACGCCGAACTGCGCTCCACCCTGCTGGAGTTCCAGCGCAAGGGGATGCGCTGGAAGGAGCCGGTGCAGCGCTACAAGGGCCTCGGCGAGATGGACGCCGACCAGCTGGCCGAGACCACCATGGACCCGCGCCACCGCACCCTGCGCCGGATCAACCTGGGCGACCTGGAGCAGGCCGAGAGGATCTTCGACCTGCTGATGGGCAACGACGTCGCCCCGCGCAAGGAGTTCATCGTGGACTCCGCGGCCACCCTGGACCGCTCGCGCATCGACGCCTGACGCCGGCCGTCCGCGCGGGCCCTCCACCCACGGGTGGAGGGCCCGCGCGTTTGCGTTCCACCCGAGGTCCACCCCGGCTCCGATCAGCGGGAAAGCCCCGGTCCGTAGCGTCGGAGAGGTCAGCAGAAGCCTTCCGTCGGGACGGAGATCCCCATGAGCGCCATCGCCAACCTCCTCGTCATCGCCGTGGTGGTGGTCGTGGTTGTCCAGCGCCAGATGCGCGTCCAGCGCCTGGACACCGAGCGCCGCTTCTGGCTGCTGCCGCTGATCCTGGGCGCGCTCGCGCTGCGCGATCCGCAGATCATCGACCACCAGCACACCGGGCTCTCGGCGGCCCTGCTGGCCGCCGGACTGGTCACGGTGCTCGCGATGGGCTCGATCTGGGGCTGGACGGTACGGCTCTGGCGGGACACCGACGGCGCCGTGCTGGCCAAGGGCACCAAGGCCACCATGGCCGCCTGGGGTGGGATGATCGCCGTCCGGGTCGGCCTGTACGGGATCGGCTCGGCGCTGCACGTCCACCAGTCGGGCAGCTCGCTGATGCTGGGCATGGCGGTCATGCTGCTGGTCCGCTCACTCGTGGTGAACTGGCGGGCCCGGATGCTGGACCCCGCGCCGACCACCGCCGTCCTGCACTGATCCACCTGCACTGATCCACCTGCACTGATCAACCGCCGTGAGCACCGAGGAGGCACCCGTGGCCGGGTGGCACTGGACCCGCTGGCCGTCCCGCGAGGGGCTGGAACGCGAGGCCGAGAGCCGGCCGCGGCGGGTCCTCAGCGTGTTCGGCCGGACCGTCCTGCTGGCCGTCGTCGGCTGGGGGACCTTCTCCGACGGCAAGTACGCCGGCTGGGCGGCGGCGGCCGCGGCGGCGGGGCTGGTCGTGGCCGTCGCGCTCTGGGCGCTGTACCTGCGCGTCACCCGGGAGCAGCGCCCGACGGCCTCGTACCTGCTGTCCGCCGCCCTGGTCGGCGGCGCCTGGCTCGCCAACCGGGGGCTGGCCCACACACTGGCCGACTTCCTCTGGATCGGGCTGGCCGTCACGGTACTGATCCGACTGCCGCCCGCGCCCGCGCTGCTCGCTGCCGCGGCCGCGCTGGGTTCCTACACGGCGGCGTCCCCGGCGAGCTGGCTCAGCGTCTGCGCCACCGTCGGGGGTTCCGTCCTGGTCGGATTCCTGCTGCGGTTGGACATCGAGGCGCGCGGCACCGCCCGCCGGCTGCTGGTCCAGGAGCGGGCCGCCCGGGCGGCCGAGGCGGAGAGCGCGGCGCTCGCCGAACGGGCCAGGATCGCCCGGGAGATCCACGACGTGCTCGCCCACAGCCTCTCCGCGCAGCTCGTCCACCTGGAGGCGGCCCGGCTGATGCTGGAGCGCGACACCGACCGCGCGCAGATCCGCGAACGGGTCGTCGCCGCCCGGCGGATGGCGCAGGACGGGCTGGCCGAGACCCGGCAGGCGCTGTCCGCGCTGCGCGGCGAGCTCACCCCGGTCGGGGAGTTCCTGGTCGAACTGTCCGACCGGGAGCGCGCCCCGCTCACCGTGACCGGTACACCCCGGCCGCTGGCCGCCGAGGCCGCGTTGGCGGTGCGGCGCACGGCGCAGGAGGCGGTGACCAACGTCCGCAAACACGCGCCGGGCGCCCGCTGCTCGGTCGAACTGCGCTACCTGGACGACGTGGTCGAGCTGGAAGTGCGCAACACCCGGTCGCCGCGCGGTGAGTCCTCCGGCGAGCTGGCCGCCAGTGGTGGCGGGTACGGTCTGCTGGGAATGCGCGAACGCGCGGAACTGCTCGACGGCACGCTGCTGGCGGGCCCGGATGACGGAGGGTGGCGCGTGCTGCTGCGGGTGCCGGCATGACGGAGGCGGTCACCAGGGTGCTGGTGGCGGACGACCAGACGGTGGTGCGCGAGGGCATCGTGATGCTGCTGGGGCTGCTGCCCGGCATCGAGGTGGTCGGCGCGGCGGGGGACGGGGAGGAGGCCGTCACCCTGGTGGAGCGGCATCACCCCGACGTGGTGCTGATGGACCTCCGGATGCCGCGCTGCGACGGCGTCGAGGCGACCCGGCGGATCCGGGCGGCCCACCCGGAGACCGAAGTCGTGATCCTCACCACCTATGCCGACGACGACTCGCTGTTCCCGGCCCTGCAGGCCGGGGCACGCGGCTACCTCACCAAGGACGCCGGAGCCGACGAGATCGCCCGGGCCATCGCGGACGTCCGGTCGGGCGCGGCCGGGCTCTCGCCGCAGGTCCAACTCCGTTTGCTGGAAAGGCTGTCGGAGCAGCAGGGCCGGTCCGTGCCGACGGTCGAACGGCCCGCCGCCCGGCCGGGGGAACTGCCCGACGGGCTGACCGCCCGGGAGGCCGAGGTGCTGGCGCTGATCGCGGAGGGGCTCTCCAACGCCGAGATCGCCCAACGGCTGTTCGTCAGCCAGGCCACGGTGAAGACGCACATCAACAACCTGTTCGCGAAGACCGCCGTCCGGGACCGCGCGCAGGCGGTCGCGTACGCGTTCCGACACGGAATCACCGGTACGCAGCAGTAGTCGGATGAGTGTCTGTCGGATGATCGATCACCTCATCGAGTGAACGTATCTGCGATGGTCGGAGGGGCTGTCCGGCGGCCACCATCATGGTTCGGGTCAGAACGTCCGGCCGTCCAGGAGCAGCAGTGCCACAGCAACAGGCGAGCAGTCCCGGCCAGGGGCAGCGATTCGACTGGTGGGCCGCTCCGGCCACCGGCATCCCGTCCGACGCGCCGTCCGGTGCCCCGGCCGACGCCCCGTCCGGCGTCGTGCCGGGCGCTCCGTCCGGCGTCCCGTCCGAGCCGTCGGCGCCGCACCGCCGAACGGTCGTGCCGGCGCAGCCGGTGCCCGCCCGGACGGCCCCGGCTCACGCGGCCCCGGGTCACACGGCCCCCGCCCGTCCGGAGCAGCCGGTCGCGGCCGGGCCCGCCGACCCGTCGCCCCACCGGGACGGGCCGGTCGCCGGGGCCGGTCCGGAGGCCGTCGACCGCACCGAGGTCTACCGGGCCGTCCAGGCCAGCGCGGCCTTCCAGGACATCCGCCGCAGCCACCGCTCGTTCGTCTTCCCGGTCGCCGGGGCCTTCCTCGGCTGGTACCTGCTGTACGTCGCCGCCCAGGCGGCCGCCCCCGGCCTGATGCGCACCCGGGTGGCCGGGCCGTTCAACGTGGCCTGGCTGCTCGGCCTGCTGCAGTTCGCCTCCACCTTCCTGCTCACCTGGCTCTACGCCCGCAACGCCCGGACCAAGCGCGACCGCGCCGCCCTGGGCCTGCGCTGGGACACCCAGGACCAACTGCGATGACGAGCGTGATGACGACCCTGATGACCGGTGCGGTGCGGAGCACGGTGACGACCGTGCTGACGACCGCCACCCCGCCCCCCGTCGCCCCCACCGGCGACCACCACTCGCTCGCGATCGTGCTGTTCGCCGTCGTCGTCCTGGTCACCCTCGGCATCACCCTGTGGGTCGGCCGCCAGGGCAACGCCGCCGAGGACTTCTACGCCGGCGGCCGCGACTTCACCCCGCTGCAGAACGGCTTCGCCCTCTCCGGCGACTACCTCTCCGCCGCGTCCTTCCTGGGCGTCGCCGGGCTGATCGCCCTGTACGGCTACGACGGCGTGCTCTACAGCATCGGCTTCCTGGTCGCCTGGCTGGTGGTGCTGATGCTGGTCGCCGAACTCGTCCGCAACGCCGGCCGGTACACGCTCGCCGACGTGCTCGCGCTGCGGCTGCGCCGCCGCAAGGTGCGCGCCGCGGCCGGCGGCGCCAGCGTCGTCGTCACCCTGCTCTACCTGGTCGCCCAGATGGTCGGCGCCGGCTCGCTGGTCGCCCTGCTACTCGGCACCGACAGCCCGCACGCCCGGACCTGGACCATCATCGCGGTCGGCGCCCTGATGATCGTCTACGTCACGATCGGCGGGATGCGGGCCACCACCTGGATCCAGATCATCAAGGCCTTCCTGCTCACCGCCGGTTCGGTGCTGCTCACCGTGCTGCTGGTGGTCCGCTTCCACGGCGACCTCGGCGAGCTGATGCGCCAGGCCGCGCAGCACAGCGGCGCCGGGCACCGCTACCTGGAACCCGGGCTCAAGTACGGGCGCAGCTTCACCAGCCGGCTGGACTTCTTCAGCCTCGGCCTCGCCCTGGTGCTCGGCACCGCCGGCCTGCCGCACATCCTGTCCCGCTTCTACACCGTGCCCACCGCACGCGCCGCGCGCCGCTCCACGATGTGGGCGATCGGCCTGGTCGGCGGCTTCTATCTGATGGCCATCGCGCTCGGCCTCGGCGCCACCGCGCTGGTCGGCTCGGCCGAGGTGCGGCACGCCAACGCGGCCGGGAACACCGCCGTGCCGCTGCTCGCCCTGGTGCTCGGCGGCGGCAACGGCAGCACCGGCGGGGTGGTGCTGTTCGCGCTGATCTCGGCGATCGCCTTCGCCACCATCCTCGCCGTGGTCGCCGGGCTGACCCTGGCCTCCTCGGCGGCCTTCGCCCACGACATCTGGGCCGGGGCCTGGCGCACCCGACCGCGGCGGGCACGGGCAGCGCGCGCCCGGGGGCGCCGCCGTCGGGGCGACGCCGTCCCGGCGACCCGGTCGGCCGAGGGCGTCGCGACGTCCCGGGCGGCGGAGGAGCCGGGACCCGGAGCCGCCGAGCAACAGGAGGTCGTCGTCGCCCGGTTCGCGGCCGGCGGGATCGGCGCGGCGGCGATCGTCATCAGCCTCTACGCCCAGCAGCTGAACGTCGCCTTCCTGGTCGGCCTGGCCTTCGCCGTCGCCGCCTCCGCCAACCTGCCCGTCCTGCTGTACAGCCTGTTCTGGTCGCGGTTCACCACCCGCGGCGCGGTCTGGTCGGTGTACGGCGGGCTGGTCCCGGCCATCGTGCTGGTGGTCTTCTCGCCGGTGGTCTCCGGTACCAAGGTGGCGCTGTTCCCCGGCCTCGACTTCCACTGGTTCCCGCTGGAGAACCCCGGCATCGTCTCCATCCCGCTCGGCTTCCTGGCGGGCTGGATCGGGACGATCACCTCGCCCGAGCCCGCCGACGCGGACCGGTTCGCCGAGCTGGAGGTGCGTGCCCTCACCGGTGCGGGCGCGGCCTGAGCCGTCGCGCCCGGGGAACCCCGGCGGGCCTGGGGCCGCCGGGGTTCCCCCGTGTCCGGGGCCGGTTCCCGCGGCCTGTCCCTGTCCCCGCCCCTTGGTGTGGTCGGCGGTCGGGAGGCCCGGAGCCCGTACCCGGTCAGGGGCCGTGACCGTCGCCCCGGCGCCGCGCCGCAGGCCCGGGGCTATGCGCGGGCCGCCAGCCCGTAGCGGTGCTCCGGGCGGCCGGTGTCGCCGTAGCGCAGGGTCAGCCGCAGCCGGCTGTCCCGTTCCAGCTGCTTGAGGTAGCGCTGCGCCGTGGAGCGGCTCAGCCCGGTGGCGTCGGCGACCTCCTGGGCGGACAGCGGCCGACCCGCCCCGCGCAGCACGCCGAGCACCAGGTCGGTGGTCGGCGCTGAGTGCCCCTTGGGCAGCGTCCCGGCCGGGGCGGCGGCGCTGCGCAGGGTCGCGAACAGCCGGTCCACCTCGTCCTGGCCGGCCTCCCGGGCCGGTGCGGCGAGCGCGTGCCGCAGCTGCGCGTACGCCGCCAGCTTGTCCCGCAGCCCGGCGAAGGTGAAGGGCTTGACCAGGTACTGCAGCGCGCCGTGCTGCATCGCGGCGTGCACCGTCGACACGTCGCGGGCGGCGGTCACCATCATGACGTCGCAGGCCACCTGGCGTTCCCGCAGTCGACGCACCAGGGCCAGGCCGGTCTCGTCGGGCAGGTGGTGGTCGAGCAGCAGCAGGTCCACCGGGCGGCGCTCCAGCGAGGCCAGTGCCTCCGCGGCCGAGTGCGCGGTGCCGGTGACCCGGAAGCCCGGCACCTTGGCCACGTACGCGGCGTGCACGTCGGCGACCCGGAAGTCGTCGTCCACCACGAGTACGTCGATCATCACGCCTCCACGAGCCGATCGGTGAGCAGTGCCTCGGGCAGCTCGACGGTGAACCGGGCGCCGCCCATCGGCCCGGCGTCGAGCACGATCCGGCCGCCGGTCCGCTCGACCAGCCGCCGCACCATCGCCAGCCCCAGCCCGCGCGGACGGTGCGCGGGTGCGTCCTTGCTGGTCCACCCCTCCTCGAAGACCTGCTCGCGCAGCTCCTCCGGCACGCCCGGGCCGCTGTCCGCGACCTGCAGCAGCAGGGTGGAGCCGGACGCCGCCAGGCTCACCTCCACCCGGCCGCCCCCACCCGGCGTCAACGCGTCCACCGCGTTGTCGATCAGGTTGCCGAGCACCGTCACCAGCGCCCGCGCGTCCACCACCGCGTCCGGCAGGTGTGCGGCCGGGGCCAGCGCCAGCCGGGTCCCGCGCTCGCCGGCCACCGCCGTCTTGCCCGCCAGCAGCGCCGCCACGTGCGGATCCTGCACCTGCTCGGCGATCCGCGCGGCGACCACGGCGTGCGAGCCGGACTGCTCCGAGATGAACGCCACGGCCTGCTCGTGCCGGCCCAGTTCCAGCAGGCCCAACAGGGTGTGCATCCGGTTGGCGTGCTCGTGGTCCTGGGCGCGCAGCGCCTCGGTGAGGCTGCGGGTGGTGTCCAGCTCGCGGACCAGCGACTCCAGCTCGGTGCGGTCGCGCAGCGTGACCACCGCGCCGCCCACGGGTCGGTCCCCGAGCTCCGCGGCGGTCGCCATCCGGTTCACCACCAGCACCCGGTCGTCCCGGACGGCCGGCAGGTCGGCGCCGGTGATCCGCCCGGTCAGCACGTCGGTCAGCCGGCCCGGCGGCAGCACCTCGGCGATCGGGCGGCCGGTGCAGTCCCCGGGCAGGCCGAGCAGCCGGACCGCCTCGTCGTTGGCCAGCCGGATCCGGCCGCGCTCGTCCAGCGCGAGCATGCCCTCGCGGATGCCGTGCAGCATCGCCTCCCGCTCCACCAGGAGTGCGGAGATGTCGGCCAGCGCGATGTTGTGGGTGCGGCGCTTGAGCCGGCGGGCCAGCGCCAGTGTGGCGACCGTACCGGCGGCCAGGCCGGCGCCCGCGCACAGCAGGATCCCGGTGAGCATCGTCAGCAGCCGGCGGCGGATCGAGTCGTCGCTGATGCCCACCGACACCTCGCCGACGATCCGGCCGTCCGACATCCGCAGCGGAACCTTGCCGCGCGCGGTGCGGCCCAGGGTGCCCTCCTGGATCGCGGTGACGCTGCGGCCGGCCAGCGCGGGCTCCGGGTCGGTGCTGACCCGGTGGCCGATCCGGCCCGGGTCGGTGTGCGAGAGCCGGATCCCGTCCAGGTCGGTGACCACCACGAAGCTGGCGCCGGTGGCCAGGCGGATCTGCTCGGCGTTGCGCTGCGCGGTCACCACGTCGCGGGCGTCGGCGGCCCGGGCGATCGTCTCGTCGGTCGCGGTGGCCTGGGCGATCGACAGCGCCCGCTGCATCGCGTCGTGGTCCAGCTCGCTGCTGACCGGGGCCAGGAACAGCCCGGCGGTCACGGCGGTGACACCGACGGTGACGACGGTCTGGCTCAGCAGCAGCTGGGCGAAGACCCGGCGGGGCCAGTGGGGGAGCTTCATCCGGGCCTCCTCTCGGCGGCTTCGGGCGGTTTCGCGGGGGTGCGGGGGTGCGGGGTGCGGGGAGTCCTGGGGGCGGGCGGTGCTGCGGGTGGTTCTGCGTCCGGCTGGTTCTGCGGGGGAGCGGGGCGGTTCTCGGGCGGGGGCGGTTCTGGGGCGGGGGCGTGTGCTCGGGAGGAGCCGGGGCGTCCGCGGGTGGGGGTCGGGACACCCTACGTTTCGGGCGGGTTTCTGTCAGCCGCGTCCCCGCAGTTGTAGCGGAAGCAAAACGAGCAGAACACCCCTCAATGCGGAGAAGTCGCACTACGCGAAGAAGGCTCCCGCCGGGGCCGGGGCCGCTCCTACCTTTCCGGGGCAAGCACTGACCCGGGAGGAACGAATGAGCACAACCCCGGCGATCGAGCTGACCGGCGCGACCAAACGGTTCCGCACCCCGTCCGGGGCCCTGCACACCGCCGTCCGCGATCTCGATCTGACCGTCGCCCAGGGCGAGTTCGTCGCCGTCGTCGGCCCCACCGGCTGCGGCAAGTCGACCACGCTGACCCTGGTCAGCGGTCTGGAGGAGCCCACCGAGGGCGAGGTCCGGGTGTACGGCGAGCCCGTCGGCGGGATCGACCCGAAGGTCGGGTTCGTCTTCCAGCAGGACGCCGTCTTCCCCTGGCGCACCGTCCTGTCCAACGTCATGGCCGGCCCGCGATTCCGCGGCGTGCCCGCCGCCGAGGCCAGGGAACGGGCCCGGGACTGGCTGGGCCGGGTCGGCCTCGCCGCCTTCGAGGACCGCTACCCGCACCAGCTGTCCGGCGGCATGCGCAAGCGCGTCGCGCTCGCCCAGACCTTCGTGAACGACCCGGCGATCCTGCTGATGGACGAGCCGTTCTCGGCGCTGGACGTGCAGACCCGCGCCCTCATGTCGGACCAGCTGCTGGAGCTGTGGGCCGGCACGGGCTCGTCCGTCGTCTTCGTCACCCACGACCTGGACGAGGCCATTGCGCTCGCCGACCGGGTCGTCGTCATGACCGCGGGACCGGCCACCGTCAAGGAGGTCTTCACCGTCGACCTGCCACGACCGCGCACCGTGGAGGCCGTCCGGCTGGAACCGAGGTTCGTCGAGCTGTACCGCGAGATCTGGGCCTCGCTCGGCGAAGAGGTGCGCATCACCCGGGAGAGAGGAGCGGGTCGTGCCGCTTGAGACCGCGTCCGAGACCGCATCGCCCGTCGCCGGGAAGCCCCCGGCCGTCACGACGAGAACCGAGGCCCGTGAACGGGCCGCCCGCAACCGGAAGTTGGGCGTCCACGGCGTCAGGGCCGCGGTCCTCGCCGCCTTCCTCGGCCTCTGGGAGGTCTGCGCCCGGACGGGCGTCATCGACCCGTTCAACTTCTCGCAGCCGTCGAGGATCTGGGACCAGATCTGGCAGTGGATCACCCACGGCACCGCGCAGGGCTCGCTCGGCGAGCAGATCGGATACACCCTCTACGAGGCCCTCACCGGCTGGGTGATCGGCGTCGTCGGCGGGGTGCTGCTGGGCATCGCGCTCGGCCGGATCCGCTTCCTGGCGGACGTGTTCGGCCCGTACATCAAGGTGCTCAACGCGATCCCGCGCATCGTGCTGGCGCCGATCTTCCTGATCTGGTTCGGCCTCGGCCCGGCCTCCAAGGTCGCTTCCGCCGTGGTGCTGGTGTTCTTCCCGGTCTTCTTCAACGCCTTCCAGGGCGCCCGCGAGGTGGACCGCAACCTCGTCGCCAACGCCCGCATCCTGGGCGCCGACAACCGCAAGGTCACCCTTCAGGTGGTCATCCCGGCCGCCACCACCTGGATCTTCACCAGCCTGCACGTCAGCTTCGGCTTCGCGCTGATCGGCGCCATCGTCGGCGAGTACATCGGCGCCACCAAGGGCCTCGGCCTGCTCGTCGCGGCCGCCCAGGGCACCTTCAACGCGGCCGGCGTGTACGCCGCCATGACCATCCTCGCCGTCGTCGCGCTGCTCACCGAGGGGCTGCTGACCTTCGCCGAGAAGAAGCTGTTCCGCTGGAAGCCCGCCGACGCGGGCGACGGCCGCTGACACCCCCCGCCGGTAAGAAGAGAGAGGCACCCCCACCCATGCGCCCGAACTCCACTGGCAGAGCCGCTGCCACCGTCCTCGCCGCCGCCCTGCTCCTCCCGCTCTCCGCCTGCGCCAACGACGCCGCCACCGTCGGCCACGGGGCGGTCGCCGCCCCGGCCGGTCAGCAGGTCGACGGGCCCAAGGTCAAGATCATGGTCGGCGGCCTCGACAAGGTCATCTACCTGCCCGCGATGCTCACCCAGCGGCTCGGCTACTTCGCCGAGGCCGGCGTCAACGTCGAGCTGATGACCGAGCCCGCCGGCGTCAACGCCACCACCGCCCTGCTCGCCGGGGACGTCCAGGGCGCCGTCGGCTTCTACGACCACACCATCGACCTGCAGGCCAAGGGCAAGAACGTCGAGTCCGTGGTGCAGTTCGCCCAGGCGCCCGGCGAGGTCGAGGTGGTCTCCACCAAGCAGGCCGACGCCGTCAGGTCCGGCGCCGACTTCAAGGGCAAGAAGCTCGGCGTCACCAGCATCGGCTCCTCGACCGACTTCCTCACCAAGTACCTCGCGGTCAAGAACGGCGCCGCCGTCAGCGAGTTCAGCCCGATCGCGGTCGGCGCCGGCCAGACCTTCATCGCCGCCCTCCAGCAGGGCAGCATCGACGCCGGGATGACCACGGACCCGACCGTCACCACCATCCTGGACAAGGGCCTCGGCAAGGTCCTCTACGACATGCGCACCCCCGAGGGCTCCCGCCAGGCCCTCGGCGGGCTGTACCCGTCGTCCTCGCTGTACATGAACATCGACTGGGTGGAGAAGAACAAGGACACCACCCAGAAGCTCGCCAACGCCTTCGTGAAGACCCTCAGGTGGATGTCCACCCACACCCCCGAGGAGATCGCCGCGAAGATGCCCGCCGACTACGCGCAGGGCGGCGCCGAGCAGTACGCGGCGGCGATCAAGGCGACGCTGCCGATGTTCACCACGGACGGCGTGATGCCGGCCGACGGCCCGAAGACCGTGCTCTCGGTGCTCGCGGCGTTCCACCCGGACGTCAAGGGCAAGGAGGGGTCGATCGACCTGTCCAAGACGTACACCACGGAGTTCGTCGGCAAGGCCACCGGCTGACCACCCGGCGCCGCGGTCCCGCGCTCACCCCCACGGGCGCGGGGCCGCCTTCACAGGCCCCGGACCGACAGCACGTCCATCCGCGACGGCGTCCCCGCCGCCTTGCCGCAGCTCTCCGGACGCGCCGGCTCGCTCGCCGACTCGATCACGTCCACCTCCCAGGCCCGACCGTCCCGGTGCAGCACCGTCACCAGCCAGCGGCCCGCGCCGTCCGGCCGCTGGGTGAGCGTCAGCGCGTCCACCCCGGTCTCACCGGTCGCCAGCCGCACCGCGTGCTCGGCAGCCTGGCCCGGACGCTCCCAGCCCGAGCAGCCCCGCGACCACTCCGGCACCATGTGCCCGGAGGCCGTCGCCGCCAGCACCTCCTTGGCGCTCTCCGCCGTCAGCCGCCCGTACGCGTAGCCGTACGGCAGCACCAGCATCGTCGGGGAGAAGCGGTGCCCGCCCAGGTGCGTCACCTCCCACACCTCGCTGTGTCCGGCCGCCGCCAGCTCCGCCGCGAGCGGACGGCCCAGCAGCGCGCAGCAGCGGTCCCGCCGCCCGTTGGTGCACACCAGCGCCACCGGGCCGCCGACGTGCTCCGCCCCGAAACCGGTGTGGTCGCCCGCGCCGAGCGCCGAGAAGTCCAGCCCCAGCAGCTCCGCCGGGTCCGCCACCTGCGCCCGGCGCACCCAGCCGCGGCCGGGCACCGTGTGCGCCACGATCACCTCGTGCCGCGCCGTCGGCAGGCAGTCCGCGTGCCGCCCCGGCCGCCGGACCAGCGCCACCCGCACGCCCGTCCCCGCCGCGGCCTCCTCCAGCGCCCGCCCGACCGCCGCGTCCAGATGGCTCTCGTGCAGCGCCTTCGCACCCCACGGCCCGTTCTGCTCCACCAGCAGCCAGGTGCTCGCCACCGCCGCGGTCGCGGCCAGCGGCTCCGAAAGTTCACGCGACAACGTCGCACAGGTGCTCACCCGGGCAAGGCTACCCTCACCTGATCGCCCTCTCCCGATCATCCGAAGGCGGCCTTCACCCGCTGTGCCACCTCCGCGTCCACCGTGTCGTACTGCGGTGCGGGGACGGTCGGGAGGTCGGCGAACTCCAGGCGGGTACTGCGGACGACGCTCAGCACGCCGTCGACGAGCGGGACCGCCAGGCCGTCCGGCGGGGGGCGACCCCGGATTTCCGAGCGGGCCTGCACGCAAAAGCGGAGCGGGCACGGAAAAGCGGAGCGGGCACGAAAGAGCAGAGCGGGCACGAAAGAGCAGAGCGGGCACGAAAAGCGGAGGGGTACCGGAGGCATCCGGTACCCCTCCGCCGGGTGCGGGCCGTTACGCCGGGCCGGCGACCACCGAGACCGGGGTGGTGACCGGGGTGCCGGAGCCGTCGCGGCGGGGGTCGCGCTCGGGGAGGTCGACCGGCACGCCCTTGGCCGCGGCGGCGCGCGCCGGGGCGGCGCCGGCCCAGGCGAAGGCCAGGGCGTCCTCGCCGCGCAGGAAGCGCTGGCAGCGGACGCCGCCGGTGGCGCGGCCCTTGCGCGGGTACTGCTCGAACGGGGTGACCTTCCAGGTCGTCTGCTCACCGTCGGCGAGCGTGCCGGAGGCGGTGGCAACCGAGACCACCACGGCGTCGGCGGCCGGATCGACCGCGGTGAAGGACAGCACCCGAGCGCCGTCGGAGAGCTTGATACCGGCCATGCCGCCGGCCGGGCGGCCCTGCGGACGGACCTGGCCCGCCGGGTAGCGCAGCAGCTGCGCGTCCGAGCTGATGAAGACCAAGTCCTCCTCGCCGGTGCGCAGTTCGACCGCGCCGACCAGCTCGTCACCCTCCTTGAGGGCGATCACCTCGAACTCGTCCTTGTTCGCCGGCCACTCGGGCACCACCCGCTTCACCACGCCCTGCAGCGTGCCCAGCGCCAGCCCCGGCGAGGACTCGTCCAGCGTGGTCAGCGCCAGCACCCGCTCCCCGGCCTCCAGCCGCAGGAACTCGCCCACCGCGGCCCCGCCCGCCAGGTTCGGCGACGGGGTCGGCGGCATCGCGGGCAGGTCGATCACCGGCAGCCGCAGCACCCGGCCCGCGGACGTCACCACGCCCACGTCGGCACGGGCCGTCGCGTGCACCGCCGACACGATCACATCGTGCTTCGAGCGCTTCTCCGACAGCTCGAACGGCTCCCCGTCCGCCGTCCGCGCCAGCAGACCGGTCGACGACAGCAGCACCCGGCACGGGTCGTCCGCGACCTCCAGCGGCACCGCCAGCGCCGCCGACGGCGCCGCCCCCGCCTCCAGCAGGACTGTCCGCCGCTCCGTGCCGAACTGCTTCGCCACCGCGCCCAGTTCGGACGACACCACGCTGCGCAGCCTGGTGTCCGACTCCAGGATCTCGGTCAGCTCCGCGATCTCCGCGGTCAGCTTCGCCTTCTCCTGCTCCAGCTCCACCCGGTCGAACCGGGTGAGCCGGCGCAGCGGGGTGTCCAGGATGTACGCGGTCTGCGTCTCCGACAGCGAGAAGCGCTCCATCAGGCGCTCCTTCGCCTGCTGCGCGTTGTCACTCGACCGGATGATCGCGATGACCTCGTCGATGTCGAGCAGCGCCACCAGCAGGCCCTCGACCAGGTGCAGCCGCTCCTCGCGCTTGCGGCGGCGGAAGTCGCTGCGCCGGCGCACCACGGTGAAGCGGTGGTCGACGTAGACCTCCAGCAGCTCCTTCAGGCCCAGCGTCAGCGGCTGCCCGTCCACCAGCGCCACGTTGTTGATGCCGAAGGTCTCCTCCATCGGCGTCAGCTTGTAGAGCTGTTCGAGCAGCGCCTCCGGCACGAAGCCGTTCTTGACCTCGATCACCAGCCGCAGCCCGTGCTCGCGGTCCGTCAGGTCCTTGACGTCCGCGATGCCCTGCAGCTTCTTCGCGTTGACCAGGTCCTTGATCTTCGAGATGACCTTCTCCGGGCCGACGTTGTACGGCAGCTCGGTGACCACGATGCCCTTGCGGCGGGCCGTCACCGCCTCCACCGTCGTCGTCGCCCGGATCTTGAACGTGCCGCGGCCGGACTCGTAGGCGTCCCGGATCCCGGACAGGCCCACGATCCGCCCGCCGGTCGGCAGGTCCGGACCGGGGACGAAGCGCATCAGCGTGTCCAGGTCCGCGTTCGGGTGCTTGATCAGGTGCCGAGCCGCAGCCACCACCTCGGACAGGTTGTGCGGCGGCATGTTCGTCGCCATGCCCACCGCGATGCCCGTCGCGCCGTTCACCAGCAGGTTCGGGAACGCGGCCGGCAGCGCCAGCGGCTCCTGCTCGCTGCCGTCGTAGTTCGGGCCGAAGTCGACGGTGTCCTCGTGGATCGACTCCACCATGGCCATCGACGCCGCGGTGAGCCGCGACTCGGTGTAGCGCATCGCGGCCGGCGGGTCGTCGTTGCCCAGCGAACCGAAGTTGCCGTGCCCGTCGATCAGCGGCAGCCGCATCGAGAACGGCTGGGCCATGCGCACCACGGAGTCGTAGATCGACGCGTCACCGTGCGGGTGCAGCCGGCCCATCACCTCGCCCACGACACGGGCGCACTTCACGTGCGCGCGGTCCGGGCGCAGGCCCATCTCGTTGGCCTGGTACAGGATCCGGCGGTGCACCGGCTTCAGACCGTCCCGCGCGTCGGGCAGCGCACGCGAGTAGATCACCGAGTAGGCGTACTCCAGGAAGGAGCCCTGCATCTCGTCCACGACGTCGACGTCGAGGATCCGCTCCTCGAAGTCTCCGGGCGGCGGGGTCTGCGAACTGCGGCGGGCCATCGCGGCGGGGCTCCCTTACGTGTCGCTGGCAGTGTGTCGGTCGGTCGGCGGCCGATCGGTGCCGTCCCGTCGCCGAACCCGTCAACCGGGCGTGGTCGACAGGGCGCGGCGCCCCCATTGTGGACCCTCGCGCCGACACTCCCGGTCAGCGGCCCTCTTCCGCCCCTGGCGAACGCCCCGTCCGCGCGGACACGAACACGGCTCCCGCACGTTGCACCACAATGGGGGACGCCACACGAACCCCGACATCGACGACGGGAAGGACCCGAGCGCATGGCCAACCCGGCCCCCGCCTCCAGCCGAGGCATCGCCATCACCGAGCACCGCCTGGCCAACGGCCTGCGCGTCGTCCTCTCCGAGGACCACCTCACCCCGGTCGCCGCCGTGTGCCTCTGGTACGACGTGGGCTCCCGCCACGAGGTCAAGGGCCGCACCGGCCTCGCCCACCTCTTCGAGCACCTGATGTTCCAGGGCTCCGCCAACGTCTCCAACAACGGCCACTTCGAACTGGTCCAGGGCGCCGGCGGCTCGCTCAACGGCACCACCAGCTTCGAGCGCACCAACTACTTCGAGACCATGCCCGCCCACCAGCTGGAGCTCGCCCTCTGGCTGGAGGCCGACCGCATGGGCTCGCTGCTCGCCGCACTCGACGACACGTCCATGGAGAACCAGCGCGACGTCGTCAAGAACGAGCGCCGCCAGCGCTACGACAACGTCCCGTACGGCACCGCCTTCGAGAAGCTCACCGCGCTCTCCTTCCCCGACGGCCACCCGTACCACCACACGCCCATCGGCTCCATGGCGGACCTCGACGCGGCCACGCTGGAGGACGCCCGGACGTTCTTCCGCACCTACTACGCGCCGAACAACGCCGTCCTGTCCGTCGTCGGCGACATCGACCCCGAGCAGACCATCGCCTGGGTCGAGAAGTACTTCGGCTCCATCCCCGCCCACGACGGCAAGCAGCCCCCGCGCTCCGGCGAACTCCCCGACACCATCGGCCGCGAGCTCCGCGAGGAGATCCACGAGGACGTCCCGTCCCGCGCCCTGATGGCCGCCTACCGCCTCCCGCACGACGGCACCCGCGAGGCCGACGCCGCCGACCTCGCCCTCACCATCCTCGGCAGCGGCGAGTCCAGCCGCCTCTACAACCGGCTCGTCCGCCGCGACCGTACCGCCGTCGCCGCCGGCTTCGGCCTGCTGCGCCTGGCCGGTGCCCCCAGCCTCGGCTGGCTCGACGTGAAGACCTCCGGCGACGCCACCATCGCGCAGATCGACGCCGCCGTCGACGAGGAGCTCGCCCGCTTCGCCGCCGAGGGCCCCACGCCCGAGGAACTGGAGCGCGCCCAGGCCCAGATCGAGCGCGAGTGGCTGGACCGGCTGACCACGGTCGCCGGCCGCGCCGACGAACTCTGCCGCTACGCCGTGCTGTTCGGCGACCCCAAGCTGCTCAACGACGCCCTCCCCAAGGTCCTCGACGTCACCGCCGAGGAGGTCCAGGCCGTCGCCAAGGCCCGGATCCACCCCGACAACCGGGCCGTCCTCGTCTACGAGCCGACCGCTGCCGACGCCGACTCCGACACCGACTCCGACGCTTCCGAAGAGGAGGGTGCCGCCGTATGAGCACCGACTACGTCCCCGCCATGACCTTCCACCCCCAGCCGCAGCCCGGCACCCCCAGCCCGTGGGCCTTCCCCGCCCCCGAGCGGGCCGCCCTCGGCAACGGCATCACCGTCCTGCACTGCCACCGGCCCGGCCAGCAGCTGGTCGCCGTCGAGGTCCTCGTCGACGCCCCGCTCGCCGCCGAGCCCGAGGGCCTCGACGGCATCGCCGCGATCCTCGCCCGCGCCCTCAACGAGGGCACCGACACCCTCAGCGCCGAGGAGTTCGCCGGTGAGCTCGAACGGGCCGGCGCCACCCTGGACGCGCACGCCGACCACCCGTGCATCCGGGTCTCCCTGGAGGTGCCGGCCTCCCGGCTCCAGCGCGGCCTCTCCCTGCTCGCCGACGCCCTGCGCGCCCCCGCGCTTCCCGAGGCCGAGATCGAGCGCCTGGTCGCCAACCGCCTCGACGAGATCGTCCACGAGCAGGCCAACCCCGCGCGGCGCGCCGCCAAGGCCCTCTACGCCGAGCTCTTCGACGCCGCCGACCGGCTCTCCCGGCCCCGCGCCGGCACCGCCGACACGGTCAAGTCGATCGACCGCGCCGCCGTCAAGGCCTTCTACGAGGCCCACGTGCGCCCCGCGACGAGCACCGTCGTCGTGGTCGGCGACCTCACCGGCGTCGACCTGCCCGCCCTCCTGGAGAGCACCCTCGGCACCTGGACCGGCTCGGCCGCCGAGGCCTCCGCGCACGCCCCGGTCACCGGCGACGACCGCGGCCGCGTCGTCATCGTGGACCGCCCCGGCTCGGTCCAGACCCAGCTGCTCATCGGCCGGATCGGCCCCGACCGCCACGACCCGGTCTGGGCCGCCCAGACCCTCGGCACCTACTGCCTGGGCGGCACCCTCACCTCCCGCCTCGACCGCGTCCTGCGAGAGGAGAAGGGCTACACCTACGGCGTCCGCTCCTTCGCCCAGCCGCTGCGCTCCGCCGCCGACGGCAGCGGGCGCTCGCTGCTCGCCATCAGCGGCTCGGTGGACACCGCCTCCACCGCCCCGGCGCTCGCCGACACCTGGACCATCCTGCGCACCCTCGCCGCCGAGGGCCTCACCGACGCCGAGCGCGACGAGGCCGTGCAGTTCCTGGTCGGCGTCGCCCCGTTGAAGTACGAGACCGCGGGCTCGGTGGCCGGCACCCTGGCCGACCAGGTCGAGCAGTACCTGGCGGACGACTACCAGGCCGAGATCTACCGGCAGCTCGCCGAACTGCCCACCGCCGCCGCCACCGAGGCGGTCGTCGCGGCGTTCCCGCCGGACCGCCTGGTCACCGTCCTGGTCGGCGACGCGGCCGCGATCGCCGACGACGTGCGGGCGCTCGGCATCGGCGAGGTCACGGTCGTCAGCTGACCGGTTGATCCGCACCGACGGACCGGCCCGGTGGAGCACCTGCTCCGCCGGGCCGACGCGTTTTTAAATGCCTTGCGGGCCCTGCCGGTTCCGTGGATAGATGTTCCCCGACGCACAGCACGTGCGAACGCGGATCGGGACGAACGAAGGGAGGCGGTCACCATGCGGGTCGAGCGAGCCATACGACGACGCTCCCCACGGCCGCACTCCTCCCGTGCCACCGCCCTGGGCGTCTGAGCCCACCCCTGAACTTCCCCGAGCCGCGCCGGGATTCCTTCGCGCGGCACCCCATTTTCTCGTGAACCACCCGACCCGTGGAGGTCGTTCGATCATGACGTACACCGAGGTGCCCGGCGTCCGGGTGCCGATCCGGATGTGGACCGACCCGGCGACGGTCGAGGGCCAGGCCCTGCAGCAGCTGCGCAACATCAGCTCCCTGCCCTGGCTGCGCGGCCTCGCCGTGATGCCCGACGTCCACCTGGGCAAGGGCGCGACGGTCGGCTCCGTCATCGCCATGAAGGACGCGGTCTGCCCGGCGGCGGTCGGCGTCGACATCGGCTGCGGGATGAGCGCGGTGAAGACCTCGCTCACCGCCGACGACCTTCCGGACGACCTGTCCGGCCTGCGCAACAAGATCGAGCAGACCATCCCGGTCGGCCGCGGCCTGCACACCGACCCGGTCGACCCGGCCAAGCTGCAGGGCTTCCGGGCAGGCGGTTGGGACGACTTCTGGCGGCGCTTCGACGACATCGCGGAGGACGTCAAGTGGCGCCGCGAGCGGGCGATGCAGCAGATGGCGACGCTGGGCGGAGGAAATCACTTCATCGAATTGTGCGTCGATACGACCGGCGCGGTCTGGCTGATGCTGCACTCCGGTTCCCGCAACATCGGCAAGGAGCTGGCGGAGCACCACATGGGCGTCGCCCGCTCGCTGCCGCACAACCAGGGCCTGATCGACCGGGATCTGGCGGTCTTCCTCGCGAAGACCCCGGAGATGGGCGCCTACCGCCAGGACCTCTTCTGGGCGCAGGAGTACGCGAAGCACAACCGCGCGGTCATGATGGCGCTCTTCCAGGGCGTCGTCCGGCGCGAGTTCGCCAAGGCCGAGGTCACCTTCGACGAGGTGATCAGCTGCCACCACAACTACGTGGCGGAGGAGCGGTATGACGGTGTCGACCTGCTGGTGACCCGCAAGGGCGCGATCCGGGCCGGCTCCGGCGACCTCGGGATCATTCCGGGTTCGATGGGGACGGGCTCCTACATCGTCCGCGGCCTGGGCAACGCGTCGTCGTTCAACTCGGCCTCGCACGGCGCCGGCCGCAAGATGAGCCGCAACGCCGCGAAGAAGCGGTTCACCACGCGGGACCTGGCCGAGCAGACCGCAGGCGTGGAGTGCCGCAAGGACAGCGGCGTGGTGGACGAGATCCCGGGCGCGTACAAGAACATCGAGAAGGTCATCGAGCAGCAGAAGGACCTCGTCGAGGTGGTCGCGCACCTCAAGCAGGTCGTCTGCGTCAAGGGCTGACCAGGTCGGCCGGGGCTGACCACAACAGATCGGGGTGCCGCCGGGATTCCGGCGGCACCCCGATCGGGCGTTCGTGAGGCCTCAGGCCGCGGCGGGGAGCTCGTCGAGGCCTTCCTGGACGAGCTTGGCGAGGCGGTCGAGCGCGTCGTCGGCGTTCGCGGCGTCGGAGGCCAGGACGACCTCGTCGCCGCCCTGGGCGCCCAGGGCGAGGAGGCCGAGCATGGAAGCGGCGTTGACCGGGTTGCCGCCGGGCTTGGCGATGGTGATCGGCACGCCGGTGGCCGTGACGGCCCGGACGAAGATGGAGGCGGGACGGGCGTGCAGGCCCTCGGCCCAACCGATGGTGACGCGGCGCTCAGCCATGAGACGTGCCTTTCCGGTGAAGCTGGTCACGGCCGTGCTCGGGGGAGCGGGGGAAGCGGCCATGTTGTCTAGACCAGTGTTGCACGCAGGCGACCCCGGCGAGCCGCCGCGTTCAGGAGTTGTGATTGTTTCTTTTCGGGGCATAAACCCCGGCCATTGGTCCCGTTCACCCTGCCGTGGGCACGCACCCGGCGCCATTCGGCCCGCCGCCGGATAGCCTGACGAATGTGGACGACTCCGCGGCAGTGAACCCCGAGCAGCAACCGGACTATCCGCAGCACTGGGAGGCGGACATCCTGCTGCGCGACGGTGGTACGGCCCGGATCCGGCCGATCACGCCCGCCGACGCGGGGCGCCTCGTGGAGTTCTACGAGCAGGTCTCGGAACAGTCCAAATACTTCCGTTTCTTCGCCCCTTATCCCCGGCTCTCCGACAAGGACGTCCGCCGCTTCACCCACCACGACTTCGTGAACCGGGTCGGTCTCGCGGTCGTGGTCCGGGACCATTTCATCGCCACCGTCCGGTACGACCGGATCGACGCCGAGGGCCGTCCCTCCGCCACCGGCACCGACGCCGAGGTGGCCTTCCTGGTGCAGGACGCCCACCAGGGCCGCGGGGTGGCCTCGGCCCTGCTGGAGCACATCGCGGCCGTCGCGCAGGAGCGCGGCATCCGCCGCTTCCAGGCCGAGGTGCTGCCGGAGAACCGGAAGATGGTGAAGGTCTTCACGGACGCCGGCTACACCCAGCACCGCAGCTTCGCCGACGGCGTGGTGCACCTGGAGTTCGACCTCGAACAGACCGACCGCTCGCTCGCCGTGATGCGCGCCCGCGAGCACCGCGCCGAGGCGCGCTCCGTGCAGCGGCTGCTCACCCCGCGCTCGGTCGCGGTGATCGGGGTCTCCCGCACCCCGCAGACGGTCGGCCGGGCGATCCTGCGCGACCTGCTGGGCAGCGCCCCGGCCGAGTGCCCGGTCTACGTGGTGAACCGCAACGCCCCGCCCGGCACGGAGCTGGACGGTGTCCCGGTGCACCGGTCGATCCTGGAGATCCCCGGACCGGTGGACCTCGCGGTGGTCACCGTTCCCGAGGGCGCCGTCCCGGCCGCCGTCGCCGAGTGCGGCGCCCACGGCGTACAGGGGCTGGTGGTGCTCACCGCCGGCTACGCGGAGACCGGTCCGGAGGGCCGGGACCGGCAGCGCGCGCTGGTCCGCCAGGCCCGCGCGGCGGGGATGCGGGTGATCGGCCCGAACGCCTTCGGCCTGATCAACACCGACCCGGCGAACCCGCTGAACGCCTCGCTCGCACCGCGCCTGCCCGGCCGCGGCGGCTTCGGGATCTTCTGCCAGTCCGGCGCGATCGGCGTGGCCCTGCTGGAGGCCGCCCACAGGCGCGGTCTCGGGGTCTCCTCCTTCGCCTCGGTCGGCAACCGCGCCGACGTCTCCGGCAACGACTTCCTGCAGTACTGGGCCGAGGACGAGGCCACCCAGGTCGTCCTGCTGTACCTGGAGTCCTTCGGCAACCCGCGCAAGTTCACCCGGATCGCCCGCCGGCTGGCCGCCGTCAAGCCGGTCGTGGTGGTCAAGGGCGCCCGGCACACCGGCAGCCTGCCGCCCGGCCACGCCGTCCCGGCCACCGCCACCGGCCTGCGCGACGAGACCGTCGACGCGCTGTTCGAACAGGCGGGCGTCATCAGGGTCGCGACCATCACCGAGCTGTACGACACCGGCGAGCTGCTGGCGCAGCAGCCGCTGCCGTCGGGGGACCGGGTCGCCGTGGTCGGCAACTCGGACTCGCTCGGCCTGCTCACCTACGACGCCCTGCTGAGCGCCGGCCTGCGCCCGCGGACCCCCGTGGACCTGACCACGGCCGCGACCGGCGAGAACTTCCGGATCGCGCTGGACGTCGCCCTCGCCGACCCCGCCGTGGACGCGGTGATCGCCGTCGCCATCCCTCCGATCGGTACCTCCGCACACGCCTTCATGGGCGGCCGGCTCACCGGCGAGGACGACCCCGAGATGGGCTCCGACGACCCGGAGATCGCCGCCGCCCTGCTCGAAGCCGGACAACGCGCCAAGGAGTTGGGCAAGCCGCTGCTGCTGGCCCACCTGGCGCTCACCGACCTGCCGGCCCGGCTGCGCCCCGGCGGCATCCCCGCGTACGCGGCGCCCGAGCGGGCCGTGCGCGCCCTCGCCCACGCCGTCCACTACGCGCAGTGGCGCAGCCGGACGGCCGAGGCGGAGGAGACCGCGCGCGTCCCCGAGCTGGACCGGATCGACGAGCCCGGTGCCCGCACGCTGGTGGAGGCGGTGCTGAGCACCCGGGCCGCGATCGCCGCGCGCACCCAGCCCGGCGGTGCCCGGATCACCCTGCCGGACGCCGAGGCCCGCGAACTGCTGGCCCGCTACGGCATCGACGTCTCGCCGACGCTGCCCGCCCCGGACGAGGAGTCGGCCGTCGCGGCGGCGGCCTCGCTCGGCTACCCGGTGGCCCTGAAGGCGACCGCCCCGCACCTGCGCCACCGTCCCGACCTGGGCAGTGTCCGGCTGGACCTGACCGGCGAGCCGGGCCTGCGCCGTGCCCACCGCGAGCTGGACGCACTGCTCGGCGGCGCCGCGCAGGCCGAGCTGGTGGTGCAGCGGCTGGCGCCGCGCGGGGTGGACACGGTGATCGGCGCCACGGTGGACCCTGCGGTCGGCGCGATCCTGTCCTTCGGTCTGGCGGGCGCGCCGGCCGAACTGTTGGGCGACACGGCGCACCGATTGGTTCCGGCCACCGACCAGGAGGTCGCCGGGCTGATCCGGGAGGTGCGGGCCGCGCCGCTGCTGTTCGGCTGGCGCGGGGCCGAGGCGGTGGACACCGGCGCCCTGGAGGAGCTGCTGCTCAGGGTGTCGCAGCTGGTGGACGACGTTCCGGAGATCGCCTCGGTGGATCTCGAACCCGTGGTCGTGGCCCCGCACGGGCTGGCGATCCTGGGGGCGCGGGTGCGGGTCGCGCCCCTGCCGGTCCGCAGCGATCTGGGCCCGCGCGCGATGAGCACGCTGTAACCTTCCTTGGTTGCGCCCTGCCCGGGCGCTGTTGTCCGAAGCTCGGCGCCGTGCCGCCCGCTTCGTCGGCGGACCATGCCAGGATGGAGATATGGCGAAGACCGGTACCACCACCACTCAGGACCTGCGCTCGGCTATCGAGCGCAGCGGCTACTACCCGGCCCTGGTGTCCGAGGCGGTGGAGTCCGCGGTGGGCCCGGAGCCGATCAGCTCCTACCTGGTGCACCAGGAGACGACGTTCGACGCCAACGAGGTCCGCCGGCACGTGACGGTGCTGGTGCTGACCCCGACCCGGTTCGTGGTGAGCCACACCGACGAGCAGTCGGGTGCGGAGGGCAGCCCCGCCGTACCGTTCGCGACGACCTCGACGGAGAGCGTCCGGCTGGACCGGATCGGCTCGGTCGTGGTGAGCCGGATGGTGGCGAACCCGGAGACGTACACGCCGGGGACGCTGCCGCGCGAGGTGGTGCTGACGATCGGCTGGGGCGCGGTGCAGCGTCTGGACCTGGAGCCGGCCGGCTGCTCGGACCCGAACTGCGAGGCGGACCACGGCTACACGGGCTCGGCGACGGCCGACGACCTCTCGCTGCGGGTGAGCGAGGCCGGTGACGGCCCGGAGACGGTGTCCCAGGCGCTGGTGTTCGCCCGGGCCCTGTCCGACGCGACGATCGACAACGGCCCGCGGGTCTGATCGCCGCCGCCTCCGACCGCTACGAATCCGGTTCCATGTCCTTCGTTCCTGCCGACGGCTACGACGCCTTCGAGATCCTTGACCCGGCCACGGCCCCCGCGCCCCCGTACGGCAGCGGTTCGCTCTGCGACCTGCTGCCCTCGGTGGCCGCGGGGCTCGGCGTTCCCGGGTTCACCGCGACGCTGCCGATCGCCCCGGCGGACCGGGTGGTGGTGTTCCTGGTGGACGGCCTGGGGTGGGAGCTGCTGCTGCGCCACCCCGAGTACGCGCCGTTCCTGTCCTCGCTGGCCGGGAGCTCGTTGGGCGGCAGTGGCCGTCCGCTGACCGCGGGCTTCCCGTCCACCACGGCGACCTCGCTGGCCTCGGTCGGCACCGGGACGCCGCCGGGCCTGCACGGCCTGGCCGGGTACACGGTGGCGGTGCCGGGCGCCGGCTACCTGATGAACCAGCTGCGCTGGCAGCCGCCGACCGAGCCGCACGCCTGGCAGCCGTACCCGACGGTCTTCGAGCGGACGCACCAGGCCGGGGTGGCCACCGCGCAGGTCTCGTCCCCGCTGTTCGCACAGACCCCGCTGACCAGGGTGGCCCTGTCCGGCGGCACCTTCCTCGGCCGCACCACCGGCGAGGAGCGGATGGACCTGGCGGCTTCCTGGCTGGCCGAGCACGACCGGGCGCTGGTGTACACCTACGTCAGCGAGCTGGACGGTGCGGGCCACCGCTTCGGGGTGGACTCCGACGAGTGGCGGATGACGCTGGACGCGGTGGACCGGCTGGCCCGCCGGCTGGCCGAGCGGCTGCCGCCGCGCTCGGCGATGTACGTGACGGCCGACCACGGCATGATCGACATCGCGCCGGAGGACCGGATCGACTTCGACGAGGACTGGGAGCTGGGCGCCGGGGTGGCGCTGCTCGGTGGTGAGGGCCGGGCCCGGCACGTGTACGCGGTGCCCGGTGCCGCGGCCGACGTGCACGCGGTCTGGAGCGAGGTGCTGGGCGACCGGATGTGGGTGGCCACCCGGGACCAGGCGATCGCGGCGGGCTGGTTCGGCCCGGCTGTGGACGAGCGGGTGTACGGCCGGATCGGCGACGTGGTCGCCGCGGCGCGCGACGACATCGCGATCGTCGCCTCCCGCAACGAGCCCGGTGAATCCGCGATGATCGGGCTGCACGGCTCGATGACCCCGGTCGAGCAGTTCGTGCCGCTGCTCGAAGTCCGCGGCTGAATCGATCCCTTGACTCTTCTGTGCCCGAACTCCCCTGATGTGAAAGGCCCTTGCTCCACCCATGGCTGAACTGGTGTTCTTCTCGGGCACGATGGACTGCGGCAAGTCGACGCTGGCGCTGCAGATGGACCACAACCACACTGCGCGCGGCCGCAAGGGCGTGATCCTCACCCGCCACGACCGGGCGGGCGCCGCGACGATCTCCAGTCGGCTGGGCCTGCGGGCCGAGGCGGTCGAGGTGACGGACGACTTCGACTTCCACGCGCACGTGGTGCACCGGCTCTCGGCCGGCGGCCGGGTGGACTACCTGATCTGCGACGAGGCGCAGTTCTTCGACGCCGAGCAGGTCGACCAGCTGGCCCGGGTGGTGGACGAGTTGGACATCGACGTCTACACCTTCGGCATCACCACCGACTTCCGCACCCGGCTGTTCCCGGGTTCGCAGCGGCTGATCGAGCTGGCCGACCGGGTGGAGGTGCTGCAGGTCGAGGCGCTGTGCTGGTGCGGGGCGCGGGCGACCCACAACGCCCGGACGGTCGGCGGGGTGATGGTGGTCGAGGGCGCTCAGGTGGTGATCGGCGACATCTCGGTGCGTGACGACGAGGTCGGCTACGAGGTGCTGTGCCGCCGTCACCACCGCCGCCGCATGACGGCCGCGACGGCCCGCGCCTCGGTGCTCTCCCCGGACGTGCTGCCCTTCGAGGAGCAGCAGGCCTGACGTCCCGGGCCCGCACCCGCTACGCCACGGCCTCCAGTACGGAGAAGTGCCCGCCCTGCGGGTCGGCCAGCCGTGCGGCGCGGCCGCGGGCGGTGTCGTGCGGTGCGACCAGGATCCGGCCGCCGAGCTCCACCGCGTGACGGGCGGTCAGGTCGCTGTCGCGGACGGCGAAGTGGGTGCGCCAGCGGGGCGGGTGGCCGCGCAGGTCGGCGCGGTGCCGGATGCCGGCGACCGGTCGGCCGTGCACGAGCAGTGCGGTCTCGTCCGCACCGGGCCGGAGCGGGCGGTCGAGCACGGCGGTGTAGAAGACGGCGGCGCCTTCCGTGTCGGGGGTGAGCAGTTCGGCCCAGGCCGGTTCGCCGGGCTCGGTGCCGGCCTCCCGGCCGAGGTGCTCCTCGCCCTGCCAGAGGCCGAAGACGGCTCCGGAGACGTCGGAGGCGATGGCCATCCGCCCGGCGCGCTCGGCCTGCAGCGGCCCGACGGCGACGGTGCCGCCGCACTCGCGGACCAACTGGGCGGTGCGGTCGGCGTCGTCCACGGCGAAGTAGGTGGTCCACTGGACCGGGAAGCCGGTGGCGGTGGAGAGACCGAGGCCGGCGACCGGTGCCCCGTCGAGTTCGGCCCGGACGTAGTCGCCGAGCTGGCCGGGCCCCGGGGAGTACGTCCAGCCGAGCAGTTCGCCGTAGAAGGCGCGGGCGCCGGCCAGGTCGTCGGTCAGCAGGCTGACCCAGCAGGGCGTGCCCTGGGCCAGTCGGAGTTCCACCGCGGGCAATGCGGGCCTCCTCGTGGGTGGTTGGCGCACGGAAATCCTCGTGCGCGAGGGTGATGCTTCCACCCTGGCGGGCGCCCAACCCTCGGGCCGCGCGGAAAATCCGGCAAAGTCCGCACAAAGAGCGGCGGCTCGGGCGTGTCCCGTGGATCCGTCGGGCCCGGTACGGATCCGTACGCCACGCCTCCGGGCGGCGCTGAGCGACAATGGCGGCCATGACGACCTACAACGAGGGTTCTCCGCTGATCTCCGCGGCCGAGCTGCGGGAGGCGCTCGCCTCCGCCCGTCCGCCGGTGCTGCTGGACGTGCGCTACCAGCTGGTCGGTGCCGCGCCGGGCGGCCCGACCGCGGCCGAGGAGTACCGGGCCGGGCACCTGCCCGGCGCCCACTTCGTCGAGCTGGACCGGGACCTCGCGGCCCCGCCCGGCGCGCCGGGCCTCGGCGGGCGCCACCCGCTGCCGGACCCGGAGGAGTTCGGCGCGGCGATGCGCGGCTTCGGGGTGAGCGCGGAGCGCCCGGTCGTGGTGTACGACGGTGCGGCCTCGATGGCGGCGGCGCGTGCCTGGTGGCTGCTGCGCTGGGCCGGGCACCGGGACGTCCGGGTGCTGGACGGCGGCTTCGCGGCCTGGCAGGCGGCCGGGCTGCCGGCGACGGCCGAGCTGCCGGAGCCCGTGGAGGGCGACTTCAAGCCGGTGCCCGGGCAGCTGCCGACGGTCGATGCGGACGGTGCCGCGGCCTGGGCACGCGCCGGTCTGCTGCTGGACGCCCGGTCGGGGGAGCGCTACCGGGGCGAGACGGAGCCGGTGGATCCGCGGGCCGGGCACGTCCCGGGCGCGGTGTCGGCGCCGACGGCCGAGAACGTCGGCCCGGACGGGCGGTTCCGCCCGGCGGCCGAGCTGGCTGCCCGCTTCCGCGCGTTGGGCGCGGGGGAGCGGGAGACCGCGGTGTACTGCGGCTCGGGGGTGACGGCGGCGCACCAGATCCTGGCGCTGGAGGTGGCGGGTCTGACGGCCACGCTGTACCCGGGGTCGTGGAGCGAGTGGTCGAGCGACCCGAGCCGTCCGGTGGCGGTCACCGACCAGCCGGGCTGATCCGGCACCCGGTCCGCGGCAGGATCTCCTGACGGGCACACAGTGGTGCGGGGCGTCGGCCGAGCCGACGCCCCGCACCACTTCCTGCTGCTATTCCTGCTTCTTGCGCCGGCTGCCGAAGACGATCTCGTCCCAGCTGGGCACGGTGGCCCGGCGTCCGGGCCGGACGCCGTCCGCCTCGGCCTGCCGGTCGGTGGTGCCGACCAGGCGCTCGCGGTGCGGGGCGACGGCGCGCGGCATCAGGATGTCGGCGTAGGCAGAGCCCGCGCCGACCGCCGGGGCGGCGGCCGCGGCTGACTCCTCGCTCTCCTCGGCGACCTCGGCGGGCACCGGTTCGATCGGGGTGGGGCCGCCGACGGCGAGGTCGCCGCGGAAGGCGGGGACGACGTCGAGCAGGCTGGTCAGCGAGTCCCGGGAATCCGCGGTGGCCTCCCGCGACTCGCGGACCTCGCGGGCCGACATGATGCGGTCGGCCGAGGGCCGGTCGATCATCGGGCGGGGCGGCCGCTCCTGGGGGAGCCGGGCGATCCGCGGGATGAACGGGAAGACCGACTCCTCCTCGCGCTCGACGTTCTCGCCGATCAGCGCGCGGGCCTCGTCGTCGTTGGGCTGGACCAGGCGCCGGGGCGGGTCGTACGTCCAGGACGCACTGCGGCCCTCGCCGTCGGCCCGGTAGGAGAGGATGACCTCCCACGTGCCGTCGTCGCGGCGCCAGGAGTCCCAGCGCTCGGTGTCCTTCTCGGCGCCGCGCAGCGCGAGGCGCTCGGCGACGGCCTCGCCGAGCTGCGGGCCGGGGGACTCGCCGTTGCGGCGGATGGCGGTCTTGCGGGCGCGCTCGGCCATGAAGGCGCGCTCGGCGAGGACCGGGCCCTCGAAGCGGCGGACGCGGTCGACGGAGATCCCGGCGGCCTGGGCGACCTCCTCGGCGGAGGCACCGGCTCGTATCCGGGCCTGGATGTCCCGGGGGCGGAGGTGGCTCTCGACCTCGATCTCGATCTGGCCGAGGCGCGGCCGGTCGCCGCGGATGGCGGCACGCAGCCGCTCGTCGATGGGGAGGGTGTACTCCGTGCTGTCGGCAGCCTTGAGCACCAGCCGTGTGCCGTCGTTGCTGACGGCCACAACCCGCAGTTCGGGCACGGTTACCTCCCGGGTGGTGCCTGCCGACGTCACCTGCGTCGCTGCTCCCGTACTGAGTGTGGCCTGCCCACTCGCGACTGGCCACAACCTTGCTGAGTTCCCCGGCGTGTCGGGCTCATGCCCGCGCGCGCCGCTGTGGCACGGTTGCCTTTTTGCCACGCCATCCGTCGGCGTCGCGCCTGGGTGTCCCGGCCGTCCTCGCACGCGGAGTGTTCGCGACGATCCGGGACCGGCGTCGCCGTGCGTGCCCGTTCCGTGGCTCCTCGTCAAGCTGCCGGTGTAGGCGCAGTCGACAAGTCGACCCAAGGCTCAGGCTTTACGAACAGTACTCCATTCGTGGCATCCAAAGGGGCGGCTCGCCGCTCAAGTCTCCCGCGATTCACGGGAATCTCAAGAGTGCGCGCCCCCGATGGCGGACCACCGACGGGTGAACGGTGATCATCTTCACACAATCCGGGCGTGCAGAACCGCATTTTCGTCCCTTGTGTCCTTCTTTGGGCAAGATGGAGTGGCTTGTTCGAGGAAGTCGTACGGACCGAGGGATGTTGATGCCGGAGCGGAGCCCCGCCGAGGAGGGCGGCAAGGAGGAGCGCAAGCGGATCGATCTGAGTGTGGCTCAGGTCGCGGCGAGCGCACTGGCCGCCGTCGTGGGCGCGCTGTTGGCCTCCGAACTGGGCGTGTACGGAACGATCATGGGCGCCGCGGTGGTGAGTGTCGGGGCCACCACCGGTGGCGCCGTGCTCCAGCACCTCTTCAGGCGGACCGGTGAACAACTGCGCGAGGCGGTGGACCGGGGGCCGAACCAGACGGCGAACGCGCTGCGCCAGGTGCCGGTGGAATCCGAGCCGCCGGAGCAGGCGGTGCGGCAGCCGGTGCTGACCGCGGAGTGGAACGAGCCGCAGGTGGTGCGGGCGCGCCGGCGGTGGACCTGGAAGACCTGTGCGGCGGTGTCCGGGCTGGTGTTCGTGCTGGCGATGACGCCGATCGTGGCGTTCGAACTGGCCACCGGGCAGCCGGTGTCGGCGACGGTCAAGGGCGAGTCCGGCAACGGCACCTCCTTCGGCGGCTCGGTGGCGCCCAAGTCCTCGCAGCCGCAGGACGCTCCGCCGCAGCGGCCGGCGCCGGGCGGCACGCCCGGACCGGCGACGACGCCGTCCGGCGGCGCCTCGGCCCCGGCGACGACGCGGCCGGGCCGGGAGCCGAGCGGTACCCCGAGCACCGGCGCGGGCACGGCCTCGCCCTCGGCGGGCCCGAGCGCCGGCCCGTCGGCCGGCTCCTCCCCGTCGGCGGACGGCGGGAAGCCCACCGGTGGGGCCACGTCGCAGCCGCCCGTGGCGGGGGACGAGCCCACGCGGGCGCCGGCGGCCCCGTCGCCGGCGGCCGGGACCCCGGCGAACTGACGGGTCCGGTACGGCTCCCGGGGTCAGGCCCCCAGCACCCGGCGCAGGTAGTCGTTGCCGAAGACCCGCTGCGGGTCGACCTCGTCGCGCAGCGCGGTGAAGTCGCCGAAGTGCGGGTAGACGCCGGCCAGGTACTCGGCGTCGCGGGTGTGCAGCTTGCCCCAGTGCGGGCGGCCCTGATGGGCGGTCATCAACTGTTCGACGCCGGTGAAGTAGCCCTGGTCGGCGGTGCCCCGGTAGAGGTGGACGGCGATGTAGGCGCTGTCCCGGCCCGAGGCGGTGGAGAGCCAGAGTTCGTCGGCGGGGGCGAAGCGCACCTCGACCGGGAAGCTGATCTTCCAGTCGGAGCGCTCGACCAGGGCCTTCAGCTCGCGCAGCACCCCGCCGACGGCCTCGCGCGGCACCGCGTACTCCATCTCCACGAAGCGGACCTTGCGCGGGCTGGTGAACACCCGGTACGCGGTGTCGGTGTAGCTGCGGTCGGACCAGGCCCGGCTGGCCAGTGCCGCGATCGAGGGGATCGAACCGGGGAAGCGCCGGCCGACCCGGCAGGCGCCCTCCCAGACGGTGTTGGAGAGGAAGTCGTCCTCCAGCCACCCCTTGAAGCGGGGCAGCGGGGCGGCCGGGCCCTGGCTGCGGTTGTTGCGCTTGGTGGAGCAGCGGTCGGTGTGCGGGAACCAGTAGAACTCGAAGTGCTCGTTGACGGCGGTGAGGTCGTCGAGGCGCTCCAGCACCTCGTCGAAGGCCATCGGCTGCTCGTGCGCCGTGAGCAGGAAGGCCGGTTCGACGCCGAAGGTGAGCGCGGTGATCACCCCGAGGGCGCCGAGGCCGAGCCGGGCGCCCTGGAAGAGCCGGGGGTTCTCGGTGGGGGAGCAGCGCTTGACGGAGCCGTCGGCGAGGACGATCTCCAGCGCGCGGATCTGCGCGGCGAGCGAGCCGGAGTCGCGGCCGGTGCCGTGGGTGCCGGTGCTGGTGGCGCCGGCGACGGTCTGGACCTCGATGTCGCCCATGTTGGTGAGGGACAGGCCCTCGGCGGCGAGGATCCGGTTGAGGCGGTGCAGCGGGAGGCCGGACTCGACGGTGATGGTGCCCGCCTCGCGGTCGATCTCGCGTACGGCGGTGAGCGCGTGCGGGCGGATCTGGACGCCGTCGCCGGCGGAGGCGATCGAGGTGAAGGAGTGGCCGGAGCCGACGGCCTTGACCGTGCGGCCCTGGTCGGCGGCGCGCAGGATCTCCTTGGCCAGTTCCTCCGCGGTTCCGGGGGCGGTGGCCCGGGTGGGCTCGGCGCTCTGGTTGCCGGCCCAGTTGGTCCACCGGGTGCGGGTCGCGGTACTGGCCTGGGGCATTGCGCTGCCTCCTGCTCCGGGGCCGAACGGGTCGGCGCGGTCCGGGGCGGCGCGGCCGCCCTACCCACGGGTAGGCCCGTGGGTAGGGCGAGAGATTAGTCAGTTCACCGTTCGACGTCTACGGGTCGATCGGCCGATTCGGCGGGCTCGTTCGCGGCGACTCCGGAGCGCAGGCGCCGGAGTCCGGTCAGCGCGACGAGCACCCCGAGGGCGCCGGCGGTCAGCGGGACCCAGTAGCCGGCCGGGGCACCGGAGGCGTCGACCACCCAGCCGCCGATCGACGAGCCGAAGGCCACACCGAGGGCGAGGCCGGTGGTGGTCCAGGCCATGCCCTCGGTGAGCTTGGCGGCCGGGACGAGCCGTTCGACCAGGGCCATCGCGGAGATCAGGGTGGGCGAGATGGCGACGCCGGCGACCAGCAGGGCGGCGCCGGCCGCGATCAGCCCGCCGACGCCGTGCACGGTGGAGGCGACGAGCAGGATGGGGATCATGCTGAGCGCCATCATCACCACGCCGACGAAGAAGCGGGTGGCCAGCGGGCTCCTGGGCTTGAGCGCTCCGTAGACGACGCCGGCCAGGCCGGAGCCGAACGCCCACACGGCGAGGATGACGCTGGAGAGCCCCTTGTGCCCCTGGGCGTCGGCGAAGGCGACGGTGACGATCTCGACCGAGCCGAAGATCGCTCCGGTGGCGACGAAGGTCAGCACCAGTACGACCAGGCCGCCGTTGAGGATGGCGCTGCCGCCGCTGTGGGCCGAGGCCGGGTGAACCGGCGGTTCGGTGCGCCGCTGGGCGGTGAACAGGGCGATGCCGATAGCGAGCGCGACGACGGCCACCAGCAGGCCGGACTCGGGGAAGACGTTGGTGGCCAGGCCGATGGCGAGGATCGGGCCGACGATGAAGCAGACCTCGTCGACGACCGCCTCGAAGGAGTACGCGGTGTGCAGCTTGGCGGCGTCGTCGCGGTAGAGGTGGGCCCAGCGGGCACGGACCATGGCGCCGGCGCTGGGCATGACGCCGAGGCCGACGGCGAAGAGGAAGAGGGTCCAGGACGGCGCGTGGAAGTGGGCGCAGAGCAGGAGTGCGGCCGCGGCGGCGACGGTGATCGCGGCGGCGGGGAGGGCGACGCGGCGCTGCCCGCGCCGGTCGACCAGCCAGGAGACCGCCGGGCCGAGTGCCGCGGCCGCGACGGCCATGGTCGCCGAGACCGCGCCGGCCAGCCCGTACGACCCCGTCAGCTGGGAGAGCATGGTCACGATGCCGATGCCGGCCATGGAGATCGGCAGGCGGGCTATGAACCCGGCGGAGGAGAAGGCCAGAGTGCCGGGGGCGGCGAATATCCGGCGGTAGCTGGACAGCACGGGGAGTCTCCGTGAGGTAAGGAACGAGGCGGGCCAACACAGCTTACGTATGTTGGCAAACGGTATTTTCCGGACGCCGACGCGGCCCCGGCGACGTCGCCCGGCCCCTCAGTGGCAGGATCGGTGCCATGTCCGACGCGCGCAAACCCTTCCCCTCCGGCGCCGCTCCGTACGACGCCCTGCTGCTCCTGTCCTTCGGCGGGCCCGAGGCCCCCGAGGAGGTCGTCCCGTTCCTGGAGAACGTCACCCGCGGCCGCGGGATCCCCAAGGAGCGGCTGAAGGAGGTGGGCAAGCACTACTTCATGTTCGGCGGGGTCAGTCCGATCAACGAGCAGAATCGCGAACTGCTCGCCGGGCTGCGCAAGGACTTCGCCGAACACGGGCTGGACCTGCCGGTCTACTGGGGCAACCGGAACTGGGCGCCCTACCTGGTCGACACCCTCCGGGAGATGGCCGCCGACGGACACCGCCGGATCGCCGTGCTCGCCACCAGCGCCTACGCCGGCTACTCGGGCTGCCGCCAGTACCGGGAGAACCTCGCCGACGCGCTGGCCGCCCTGGCGGAGGAAGGCGTGCCCGCCCTGCGGGTCGACAAGCTGCGGCACTTCCACAACCACCCCGGCTTCGTCGAGCCGATGATCGACGCCACCCTGGCCGCGCTGGCGGAGCTGCCCGAGGCCGTCCGGGCCGGCGCCCGGCTCGCGTTCACCACGCATTCCATCCCGGACCCCATGGCCGAGACCTCGGGCGCCCCGGACGACCCGGCCCGCGGTACGCCGGGCGGCGCGTACGTCGCCCAGCACCTGGACGTGGCCCGGCTGATCGTCGCGGCCGTCGCCGAGCGCACCGGTGTCGCCGACCGGCCCTGGGCGCTGGTGTTCCAGAGCCGCAGCGGAGCCCCGCACACCCCGTGGCTGGAGCCGGACATCTGCGACCACCTGGAGGCCCGGCGGGCCGAGGGCGCGCCCGCCGTGGTGATGGTCCCGATCGGCTTCGTCTCGGACCACATGGAGGTCAAGTACGACCTCGACACCGAGGCGGTCGCCAAGGCCGCCGAACTCGGCCTGCCGGTGGCCCGCGCCGCCACCGTCGGCGCCGACCCCCGGTTCACCGCCGCCGTCCGCGAACTCGTCCTGGAGCGGGCCGCCACCGAGCGCGGCGAGAACGTGACCCGCTGCGCCCTCGGCGCGCTCGGCCCCGGCCACGACGTGTGCGCGATCGCCTGCTGCCCCAACCCGCGGGCCCCGCGCCCGGCCGTCGCCGAGCGCTGAACCCGCCCGACCCGTCGTTCCGTCGTTCCCGTCGCTACGGAGGAGAATCCCGTGACCGCCCCCGCCCAGCCCGACGACCGGCTCCTCGACGACCTGCTGGACGTCGCCCTGGACGCGGCCCGGCAGGCCGGCATCCTGTTGCGCGACGGCCGCCCCGCCGACCTCGGCGTGGCCGGCACCAAGAGCAGCCCGGTCGACGTCGTCACCGAGATGGACCTCGCCTCCGAGAAGCTCGTGCTGGAGCTGATCACCGACCGCCGCCCGGCCGACGGCTACCTCGGCGAGGAGGGCGCCGAACGGCCCGGCACCAGCGGGGTCCGCTGGGTCGTGGACCCGCTCGACGGCACGGTCAACTACCTGTACGGGCTGCCCTCCTGGGCGGTCAGCGTGGCCGCCGAGGTGGACGGCCGGGCGGTTGTCGGCGTGGTGTACGCCCCGGCGCGCGACGAGCTGTTCCACGCCGTCCTGGGCCGCGGCGCCCGACTGAACGGCCGGCCGCTCTCGGCCCGCCCGGCCCCGCCGTGGGGCCAGGCGCTGATCGCCACCGGCTTCAACTACGTCCAGTCGGTGCGGGTGCGCCAGGCCGAGGTCCTGCTGGCACTGATGCCCGAGGTGCGGGACATCCGCCGGGGTGGGGCGGCGGCGGTCGACCTGTGCGACGTGGCCGCCGGGCGGCTGGACGGCTACTACGAGCGCGGCCTCGCCCCCTGGGACCGCGCCGCCGGCTGCCTGATCGCCGCCGAGGCCGGCGCCCTGACCGGCGGCCGCCCCGGGCACGGGCCGGACGGCGAACTGACCGTGGCCGCCGCCCCGGGGGTGTACGAGCCGCTGCAGGAGCGCCTGGCCGCGCTGCGCGCCTGGACGGACTGACCGGTTCCGGCCGGTCCGGCCCGGCGGGCTCCGGCCCGGCCGACCCAGGACCGGCCGGACCGGGCCGTCGGACGGCCCCGGGCATGCGAAGAGCCCTGACATACGGGGGATGCCAGGGCCTGGGTTTCGCACGGCCCCCGTAGGGCCGCAGGTGCCGGAGTTCCGGCGACGGGTCGGTGGTGCCGAACGGGTCAGGCAGCGGTGCGGTGGCGCTCCAGCACCGTGTCCACACCGTGTTCGGCGGCGAGTCGGCGGAGGTCGTCCAGCTCGGACTGCTCCACCTCGGCGAGGAACTCGTCCCCGGCCTCGATCGCGCGGTGCAGATCCTGCTCGGCGTTGGCTATGCGCTGCAGGATTCCGGCCTTGAAGGCGTCCATACGGGCCCCCTTACTGTGTCGGACGTGCACGGTCGTGCGTTCTCCGCCCCGAGGAAGGTCCAGCCGGTGAAAGCGCCCCGGCCGGAAACGGTGGTTCTCCGGTCGGACGCGGAGACGGCTTGGCGGCCGCTCCCGGTGATGTCCCAACCCCAGGGCCGGCGCGGACGAAACGCACGGCGGGTGGGTGCGACCGGCCAACAGCCAGATCGCGGGTGTGCAGCTGTCCTCCCCCGGGAGGCGGCCGGGAAACCTCCGGGCGGAAGAAAGTTGCCCGTGTCACAGTCCAAGCGGAGTGGTACCGACACGAACCGTCACCGCCGCGGACCCGGGCCCCGTGCCCGAGTGGCAGCTTATCGCTGCTTTACCGCAGGACCAGGCAGGATGGAGGCACCGTCGGAGCCGCGCGTCCGCTTCCGGGGCCGGCCTGGAGAAGGGACAACGACCGTGCGGGTTCTCGTCGTCGAGGACGAGCAGCTGCTTGCCGAGGCCGTAGCGACCGGCCTGCGCCGCGAGGCGATGGCCGTCGACGTGGTGTACGACGGGGAGGCCGCGCTCCAGCGCATCGCGGTCAACGACTACGACGTCGTGGTCCTGGACCGCGACCTCCCGCTGGTCCACGGCGACGACGTCTGCCGCAAGGTGGTCGAGCAGGGCCTGGCGACCCGGGTGATCATGCTGACCGCCTCCGGCGACATCAGCGACCGGGTCGAGGGCCTGGAGATCGGCGCGGACGACTACCTTCCGAAGCCGTTCGCCTTCAGCGAACTCGTCGCCCGGGTAAGGGCGCTGGGGCGCCGCGCGACCATTCCGCTGCCCCCGGTGCTGGAGCGCGCCGGCATCTCGCTCGACCCCGGCCGGCGCGAGGTGATCCGCGACGGACGCACCGTCCAGCTCGCCCCCAAGGAGTTCGCCGTCCTGGAGGTGCTGATGCGGGCCGGCGGCGCCGTCGTCTCCGCCGAGCAGCTGCTGGAGAAGGCCTGGGACGAGCACACCGACCCGTTCACCAACGTCGTGCGCGTCACCGTGATGACGCTGCGCCGCAAGCTCGGCGACCCGCCGGTGATCGTCACCGTGCCGGGCTCCGGCTACCGGATCTGACCGGATCCGACCCCTGGAACCACCCCCGGATCCGACCACCCCGGATCCGACCACCGGATTCCACCGAAGCGGGGCCCGCCCCCGGACTCCCGTCACGGGGGCCGGACCCCCGGGACTCCCCACCCCGCGCCCGCCGCCCGGCGGACGCCCCGAGAGGACGATCATGACCACCCCGCCCCCGGCCGGCGGGCCCTCCGGCGCGCCCGCCGGCGGCCCGCGCGCCGTACCGCCCAAGCCCCTGCACCCCCCGCACGCGGCCCGGTCGAACCAGACCTACGTCCCGGGTGACGGCGTGCTCGCCTGGCTGCCCTTCCGCCCCACCATCCGGATGCGGCTCACCCTGCTCTACGGCGGGGTGTTCCTGATGGCCGGCGTGGTGCTGCTGCTGGTGATGTACTTCTTCGTCCAGCAGGCGCTCCAGCAGGTCGGCCAGCCGCACCTGGTGCTCAACGGCATCCCCGTGCGGACGGATGACAACCAGGTCATCACCAGCCAGTCCGCGCTCGACCAGTGGCTGGCCACCCAGAGGGCCTTCCAGACCGGCCAGGCGCTCAACACCCTGCTGCGCAAGCTGCTCACCGTCCTCGTCTGCCTCGCCGTGATCGCCTTCGCGGCCGGGTACGCGATGGCCGGCCGGGTGCTGCGCCCGCTCGGCCGGATCACCCGCACCGCCCGCGACGTCGCCTCCTCCGACCTGCACCGCCGGATCGAGCTGGACGGCCCGGACGACGAGCTCAAGGAGCTCGCCGACACCTTCGACGACATGCTGGACCGGCTGGACCGCTCCTTCGACTCCCAGCGCCGCTTCGTCGCCAACGCCTCGCACGAGCTGCGAACCCCGCTCGCGATCAACCGCACCCTGCTGGAGGTCCAGCTCTCCGACCCGGCGGCCTCGCCGGACCTGCAGCAGCTGGGCAAGACCCTGCTGGCCACCAACGAGCGCAGCGAGCAGCTGGTCGAGGGCCTGCTGCTGCTCGCCCGCAGCGAGAACGAGCTGACCGACCGCCGTCCGGTGGAGCTGTCCGAGGTGGCCACCCGGGCGCTGGAGCAGACCCGGGCCGAGGCGGACAAGCGCGAGGTCGAGCTGCGCTCGAAGCTCGATCCGGCCGTGGTCGGGGGCAACGGCGTGCTGCTGGAGCGGCTGGCGCTCAATCTGCTGCAGAACGCGGTGCGGTACAACACCGCGGGCGGCTGGGTCGAACTGGCCACCGCCGAGGTGCCGGGCGGCGGCGAGTTGGTGGTCTCCAACACCGGCCCGGTGGTGCCGGGGTACGAGCTGGAGCACATCTTCGAGCCGTTCCGCCGGGTCAAGGGCGCCGACCGCACCCGCAGCGACAAGGGGGTCGGGCTCGGCCTGTCCATCGTCCGCTCGGTGGTGCGCGCCCACGGCGGCACCATCGAGGCCACCCCGCGGGCCGGCGGGGGCCTCACCATGCGGGTCCGGATCCCCTCGCCGTAGGCCGGGTGCCACCAGAAGGCAGGAAGAGCAAGCCGCCCCCGTCAGGCCGTCAAGACGACATAAGGCCTGGCGGGGGCGGCTTGTCTTTTCTGGCCCGAGCAACTTACGGTGTCGTAACCTACGCAACCGTAAGTGAGTCCGTCGGCGCGCCCGCCGACGTCGCACGACGTGTGCCCGCCCTACGCGCCCGTCCCCGCGCGTGCCGTCCCCCAGGAGCAAGACCGTGACCATCGCCCCTGTGCAGAGCAGCACCTCGCTCGGATCGAGCGACTGGACCGACACGCGGCTGATCCTGGCCCTCGAAGAGGTCGTGGAGACGGAGCTCAACCGCCACCTGGCCGTGGCCAAGGAGTGGATGCCGCACGAGTTCGTCCCGTGGAGCCAGGGCCGCGACTTCGACGGCGTGCTGGGCGGCGAGGCCTGGTCGCTGGAGCAGTCGCAGGTGACCGCGCTGGGCCGGGTCTCGCTCGTGGTCAACCTGCTGACCGAGGACAACCTCCCCAGCTACCACCACGAGATCGCGACCATGTTCGGCCGCGAGGGCGCCTGGGGCACCTGGGTGCACCGCTGGACGGCCGAGGAGGGGCGCCACGGCATAGCCATCCGCGACTTCCTGCTCGCCACCCGGGCCGTCGACCCGGTGGAGCTGGAGCGGGCCCGGATGAGCCACATGTCCGAGGGCTTCGAGTCCGACAACGCGCACAGCATGCTGCACTCGGTCGCGTACGTGGCCTTCCAGGAGCTCGCCACCCGCATCGCGCACCGCAACACCGGCAAGTACGCCGGCGACCCGCTCTGCGAGCAGCTCCTGGCGAAGATCGCCAACGACGAGAACCTGCACATGGTCTTCTACCGGAACCTGCTGAAGGCCGCCCTGGAGATCGCCCCCGACCAGGCCATGCGGGCCATCGCCGACGTGGTCACGAACTTCCGCATGCCCGGCCACGGCATCCCCGGCTTCGAGCGCGCCGCCGCGCAGATCGCCCTCGGCGGGGTGTACAACCTGCGCATCCACCACGACGACGTGCTGCAGCCGGTGCTGCGCAAGCTCAAGGTGATGGAGATCGGCGGCCTGGGCCCGGAGGGCGTGCTGGCGCAGAACGAGCTGGGCGTCTTCCTGGACGGGCTGGACTCGCAGGCGCGGAAGTTCGAGGAGCGCCAGGCAGCGCTGGCGGCCCGTCGGGCGGCCCGGAAGAGCGCCGAGTAACGTGCTCCCGCGAGCGGTCGGAGTGGGTGGATTTTCCGCGGTTTGCCCCGGAAGATTCTGAACGTGACCAAGCTCACACCGTGTCGCTCCACGATGTCGGTCAACCCCGGAGAGTGATCACCCGGTCGGGGGTGTCGATCGCCGTCCGTGACCGGATTCCGCCCCCGGGCGAACCCGTCGGATCGGTCGACATCCCCGGTGGGCAAGGGATTCGGCGGGTACCCGCACGATCCGTGCTCACTGTGCGTGTATGGTTCGCCAGGCCCGGGAAGGGGTGGCGATGGCCCAGCGTGAGGCCTTCCGCAGCCCCGGGGATCACCCCGATGGACCCCGGGCTGAGTGTCGATTGAGTAACAGGGCTTGAAGTAAGGCAAAATCTCCGCCTCGGGTCGGGCACAAGACCGACCCCCCATGCGTTACGTGCGCTGGAGATACCGCACACACCGCACAACCCGGAGGGGGAGAGCGAAAAATGGCAACCGACTACGACACCCCACGCAAGACCGACGACGAGCTCAACGAAGACAGCATCGAGGAGCTCAAGGCTCGGCGGAACGACAAGGGCGGCGGCTCCGTCGACGTCGACGAGTTCGACGCCGCCGAGGGCATGGAACTCCCCGGCGCCGACCTCTCGAACGAGGAGCTCGCCGTTCGGGTGCTGCCGAAGCAGGCCGACGAGTTCACCTGCATGAGCTGCTTCCTGGTCCACCACCGCAGCCAGCTCTACAGCGAGAAGAACGGCAACCCGATCTGCCGGGACTGCGGCGCCTGAGCACCGCGGCGGACAGGGCCCGGTGCCCGCGGCTCCCGCGGGACCGGCACACCGCTCCTTCCGGCCCCGGGCAGCGGGGCCGGACGGCAGTTCCGGGAGCCGTCCGTACGGACGGGCCCGGTAGGACGGAGTCGGCCGACGCGTCGGCCCGTACGAAGTCGTAGGGACGGTCCCGCAGCAGCGGAACCGTCCCTCTCCGTTTTCCGGTCTCGTCGGGCCCCGCAGGGCCCCGCGCCCGCCCGCTCAGGTGCGGGCGCCGCGCCGGGCCTCCTCCAGCGCCTCCGCCAGCTTCATCGGCGAGCGGGTCGACAGATAGAGGTACGGCGTCGGGTCGGCCGGGTCGCTCACCTCGACCCGCAGCGCCGTCGGGACGTAGCTGCGCAGCAGCATGAAGGCGCGCGGATCGGCCTTCGGACCGCGCCAGGCCGCCGCCTCGGCGGGGCTCAGCGCCTGCGCGGTGCCGAGCGCGTCCACCGGGATCCGGGCCGGTCCGGCGACCAGCGAGCCCTGGACCACGCGGATCCGGGCCGAGCCGTAACTGCTGATCGCGACGGCGCCGGCGGCGATGCCGGCCACCAGTCCGACCAGCGCGGCCGGGCCACTGACCCGGATCAGGATCAGCGCGAGCGTGAGGCCCACCGCGGCCGGGAGCAGCCACCAGGAGCGCGGCACCGTGAGGCGTTCGTCGTACATGCCCCCATTGTGGGCGCCCTGACGCCCGGCCCGGGACGCCACCCCCACCCGAGGCCTGGCTACCCCTGGGTAGGGTTGGGCACCGTGACCGGTACGACAGCCCCCACCGCCCCCGACGGCCGGCCGACGCCCGCGATGCCGCCGTCCCCCACGACCCCGCCGCCGGACGCCGTTCTGCCGCCGCGCGCCCCCGAGGCTCCGGCCCCCGGCACCCGGCTCGGCTCCCACTACGAGCACTGCTTCGGCTGCGGCCCGCAGCACCCCGGCGGCCTGCGGATCGACGCGGTCGCCGGCGAGGGACTCGACGTCACGGCCGAGTTCACCGTCCGGGACGTCCACCAGGGCGGCCCCGGCCTGGCCCACGGCGGCCTGCTGACCACCGCCATGGACGAGACCCTCGGCACGCTCAACTGGCTGCTGCACGCCCCCGCTGTGACCGGCCGGCTGGAGACCGACTTCCTCTCCCCGGTGCCCGTCGACTCGGTGCTGCACCTGCGCGCCTGGATCACCGGCGTGTACGGCCGCAAGATCTACAGCGCCGCCGAGGCCCGGATCGGCGGGCCGGACGGACCGGTCGCGGTACGCGCTCAGGCGCTCTTCATCCAGGTGAAGCTGGAACACTTCACCACGCACGGTCGTGCCGAGGACATCGACAAGGTCCTCGACGACCCGGATCTGATGAAGCGCGCACGAGCCTTTGAGGTGAACCCTTGAGCGACACTCCCCGCCCGCAGCTGGACGTCCTGATCAAGCGCATCGACCCCGAGCTGCCGCTGCCCGCCTACGCGCAGCCCGGGGACGCCGGCGCCGACCTGCGCACCACCGTCGACGCCGAGCTGGCCCCCGGCGAGCGGGCCGTGCTGCCCACCGGCATCGCCATCGCCCTCCCGGACGGCTACGCGGCCTTCGTCCACCCCCGCTCCGGGCTCGCAGCTCGTTGCGGAGTTGCTCTCGTGAACGCCCCGGGGACGGTCGATGCCGGGTACCGTGGAGAGATCAAGGTGATCGTCGTCAATCTGGACCCGCGCGAGGGAGTCAGCTTCCGCCGAGGGGACCGGATCGCCCAGCTGGTCATCCAGCAGGTCGAGAAGGCCCGCTTCCACGAGGTGGAGGAGCTGCCCGGGTCGGCACGCGCCGAGGGCGGGTTCGGGTCGACCGGCGGCCATGCCGCGGTCTAGCATGCCCGCGGCCTCGCAGGAAGCCGAGCAGGTATTCGCATCGGTCTTGGACCGGGAAGGACAGTGACCGTGTTCCGTCGTCGCCAGAAGAGCGAGGACGCTGTCGAGCAGCTCGCCGACGACGCCATCAGCGCCGACGAGACGGCCGATGACGTCGAAGGTTCCGCCGAGAGCGAGAACGTGACCGAGCTGGACCCGGCCGACAGGGTCGGCCTGCCGCCGGCTCCCCGGCCGGACGGTCCGTGGGACCACTCGGAGCTGGAGAACCCCGAGGAGGGACGAGTCGACCTCGGGGGTCTGCTGGTCCCCGGTGTCGAGGGTATGGAGCTGCGCGTCGAGGTCGCCGGTGACGCGATCGTGGCCGCCACCCTCGTGCTCGGCAACAGCGCCATCCAGCTCCAGGCCTTCGCGGCCCCGAAGTCGGAGGGCATCTGGGGTGAGGTCCGCGAGGAGATCGCCAACGGCATCACCTCGCAGGGCGGCCTCATCGAGGAGGAGGAGGGCTCGCTCGGCTGGCACCTCCGCGCCCAGGTCCCGGTGCAGCTGCCGGACGGCACCCAGGGTGTCCAGCTGGTGCGGTTCGTCGGCTGCGACGGCCCGCGCTGGTTCCTGCGCGGTGTGATCTCGGGCCAGGCCGCGGTGCAGCCGGAGATGGCCGGGATCCTTGAGCAGGTCTTCCGCCAGACCGTCGTCGTCCGCGGCGAGGCCCCGATGGCTCCCCGCGACCCGATCGTGCTGAAGCTTCCCGAGGACGCCCAGATGGTGGCCGACGGTGGTGGGGCGGCCGCCACCGCCGGTGAGGGCGACAACCGCTTCGGCGGCACCGCGCTCGACCCGTTCGCGCGCGGTCCGGAGATCACCGAGGTCCGCTGATCGGTCGTGATCGGTCGTGATCGGCCCAGATCGCCCCAGATCGCCCCCGCCCGGACTCCCGGGCGGGGGCGATTTGCATGTGGCGGGCCGGTCCCCGTACAGTTCCGGAGTCGCCGCGGGAGACCGGGGTGGCAAAGCGGAAAGCGAATCCGATGAATGAAACTCCGGAAAACGGAGCGGAAAACATCTGATAAGCTGGAAACACGAAAGAACGAAGCCCGGAGGGTCCGCTGGAAGGCGGTCCGAAGGAAGCGTCCGTTCCTT
>NZ_JBEORY010000018.1:0-140092 GCF_040302665.1 Kitasatospora sp. NPDC097691
GCTCACCGTCGCCGGCACCCGGGGCGTCACCCCCGCCCAGGCCGCCGAGGGCGCCCTGCGCACCCGCCTCACCGCCGACCCGTCCCCGCGCGAGATCATCGACGGCCTCACCGCCGCCGCCTCCTGCGCCCTCCCCACCCTCACCGAGACCCGCCTCACCCAACTCACCACCACCCTCCCCGTCTCGGCCACCCTCCCCGACCTCCTCGACGCCCTCTCCCTCCTGGACCGCCTCGCCGCCGGCCACTTCCCGGTCCGCACCCCGAGCGAGGAGAAGGCACCGACCGAGGCCCTCGGCGAGTGCACGGCCCCGGGTGACGCGGGCGATGCGGGTGATGCGGGCGATGCGGCGGTGCCGGGCCCGGGAGAGACGGCGCCCACCACGCCCGATGGCCCGGTCGATGCCGATCACGCCCCGGCGTCCGGCTCCTCCTCCCGCTTCTCGGCCGCCTCCTCCCAGGCCATCTCACCGGCGGCCACCTCACCGGCGGCCACCTCCCTTTCGGCCGCCGGTGAGGTCCTGACGGTCGCCGCCGTACGGCAGTTGGAGGGGCTGGGCGGGTCGGACGATCCGCAGGACGCCCGGGCACTGGTGGAGCTGGTGCGGCGGGCGGATCGGCTGGGCGGGGTGCGGCTGGCGTACGTGCTGGCCGAACTCGCCGAGCGGGGAAGTCCGTTGGTGCGCGGTGCGGCCGGCGCGGTGCGGGTGCTGCTCGGGCAGGACGCCGCCGGGGCGCTGGGCGGCCGGGCGGCCTCCTGGGTGGACGGCGCGACCGGCCCGGAGACACGGCACGCGCTCGGGCGGGCGCTGGTCGGGCTGCTGACGGCGGCGGAGGGGCTGTTCGACTCCGCTCCCGAGGCGCTGGAGCCGGTGCTGGAGCGGGTCACCTCGCTGCCCGACGACGCCTTCCTGGACCGGCTGCCCGCGCTGCGCGGCGGCTTCGACACGCTCAGCCCGGCCGCCCGCGACCGGCTGCTGGCCCTGGTCGAGGAGCGCCTGGGCACCCGCCTCACCGCGCTGCCGGAGGAGGCCGGACCCGCCGTGGTCGCCGGCTGGGTGCGGGCGGACCTCGCGGCCCGCGCCGCGCTCGCCCGCCGCGGCCTGCTGCCACCGGCACCGGCGGCCCCCGGACCGGCCCCGGCACCGCAGCCCACCCCCGTCGTGGACGACCCGGCCCGGCACACCCTCACCCCCGCCGAGCGCTGGCGGCTGCTCCTCGGCCGCCCCGGAAACGGCGGCCTGAGCGGCCGGAGCGCCCGACTCGCCACCGCCCTGGACGAGTTGTACGGCAGCGGGCACGGCGAGGGCTCCGGCCCCGGACTGGAGAGCCGGGGCGGCCGGGGCGGCCGCGAGGCCCCCTACCCCGGGGTGCGGGAGTGGGCCGAGGAACTGGAGTCGCTGTTCGGGCCCGGCCTGCGGGAGGAGGTGCTGGCCGCCGCCGTCGCGCAGGGCCGCACCGACGTCCTGGAAGCGATCGACCCGTCCGCCGTCCGCCCGTCCGTCGACCTGCTGCGCACCGTCCTGGAGCACGCGGGCGCCCTGCCCGAGGCCCGGCTGGCGCGACTGCGCCCGCTGGTGCGCCGGCTGGTGGACGAGCTGACCCGGCAACTGGCGACCAGGCTGCGCCCGGCGCTGACCGGGATCGCGGTGCCGCGCCCGTCCCGTCGTCCGGGTGGCGGGCTGGACCTGGACCGGACCATCCGGGCCAATCTGGCCACCGCCCGTCCCTCGCCCGACGGCGGCACCCTGATCGTGCCCGAGCGCCCGGTGTTCCGGACCAGGGCGCGGCAGGCCAACGACTGGCGGCTGATCCTGGTCGTGGACGTCTCCGGATCGATGGAGGCCTCCACGGTCTGGGCGGCGCTGACGGCCTCGATCCTGGCCGGCGTGCCCTCACTGAGCACCCACTTCGTCGCGTTCTCCACCGAGGTGGTCGACCTCACGGAGCGCGTCGAGGATCCGCTGAGCCTGCTGCTGGAGGTGCGGATCGGCGGCGGCACCAGCATCGCGAGCGGCCTGCGGTACGCGCGGGAGCTGGTGACGGTGCCGTCCCGCACGCTGGTCGCGGTGGTCAGCGACTTCGAGGAGGGCGGGCCGGTCTCCGGGCTGCTGGCCCAGACCCGGGCGCTGGTGGACTCCGGTGTGCACCTGCTGGGTTGCGCGGCGCTGGACGACACCGGGACGGCCCGCTATTCGAAGGCGGTCGCGAGCCGGTTGGTGGCGGCCGGAATGCCCGTGGCGGCGTTGAGCCCGCTGGAACTGGCCCGCTGGGTGGGGGAGAAGGTGCGATGAGCGTGACTGCGCGGACGAATGACTGGCCGGGTGTGCGGCCGGAGGTGGTCGCCGAGGTGGTGGCGGGGCTGAGCGCCCGGCTACAGAAGCGGCTGGACGGTGCGGCGGCGAAGCTGGCGGAGCGTCCGGTGACGCGCGAGGGCGACGAGTGGCGGGTGGAGGTGGACGAGGAGACGGTGCTCGTCCTGCACGCCCCGGGCGGTACGGTCGCCGACCAGGCGGACGTCCGCTGCGGCTGCCTGCTCGCCCCGGCCTGCGTGCACCGGGCCGCCGCCGTCACCCTCTGCCCCCTCGCCGAGCCGACAGCGGAGCAGGAGCCGACCGAGGCCACCGAGCCGCCCGGGGCGCCCGGAACGACCGAGCCACCCGGAGGGACCGAGCCACCCGGAGCGACCGGGCCGACGACGGCCCCGCCCGCAGGCCCGGAGCACGCCGAACCGCAGGCCGCCCCTCTCGCCGCCCCCGAACTCGACGCCGCCCGCCACCTCCACCGGGCCGCGGCCGCCGTCCTCGCCGCCGGGGTGAGCGGTGCGGGCGCCGTCTCCCAGGCCGAACTCCTGCGCGCCGCCCACCGGGCCCGGCTCGCGGGCCTGCACCGACCGGCCGCGGCGGCCGTCGCGGTGGTGACCAGGGTCCGGGCGGCGCGGTCCGGCGCGCCCGACCACCGGCTGGCGGACCTGGTGGCGGGCCTGCGCGAGCTGCTCGGCCTCACCACCGCGCTGACCGCGGGCGTCGGCCCGGTCGCCGAGCTGCGCGGCACCGCGCGCCAGGCCTACCGGGAGGAAGGCGGCCTGCGGCTCTACGGGCTGTTCGCCGAACCGGTGCTGACGGCGACCCACGCGGGTGCGGTCAGCTGGGCGGTGGACGCCGACGGGCGCCTCAGCACGCTCGCCGAGGTCATGCCGCACGACGACGCGGCGGCGGCCGCCCCGCAGGCGGTCGGGGCGGGCAACCGGACGGTCCGGCTGGGCGACGCCGCGCTCAGCCACCGCGAGTTCAGCCGAGCCGGGCTGGTCGTCCAGGGCGCGACCCGGTCCGCCTCCGGGCGGCTGGGGGCCGGCGCCGCCGTCCGGGCCGTCCGTGCTTCGGGCGCGGCGTGGGCGGCCGAGCCGGCGGCCCGGCTCTGGTCCGAACCGGCGGCGGCCCAGGTGGCGCGGGCGCTCGCGGCGCAGGACCTCCCGTACGACAGCCGGCCGGCCGGGAGCGATCTGCTCTTCCTGGACGTCACGCTGCTGGGCACGGCCCCCACCGGTCCGGGCGGGGCGCCGCAGCTGCTGGCGCGGTGCGCGGAGGACGGGCCGGTGATCGCCCTGCACGCGGCGCACGAGCACCCCGACCTGCCGTTCCGGGCGAACCTCGCGCTGCTCGCGACGGTGCCCGGACTGCGGCTGTGGGTGGTCGGCCGGCTGGAGCGCACGGACCGCCCGGAGCTGCGCCTGCTCGCGATCGGCACGCCCCCGCAGGGGCCCGACCCGCTGGCCGCGGCCGACGGCGAGGGCCGGGTCAACCTCGGCCTGGAACGCCTCCAGACCGCCGACCTCGCCGTCCCCGGAGCAGCAACCCGAACGACTTCCGACCCGCTCCCCGAGCCGCTCCCCGGTGCGACACCGGACCCGCTCCCCGGTGCGACGGACCGTACGGTTCCCGAGCGCCCCGACGCCCCCGCGCCGTACGGACCGCCCGTGCCCGTGCTCGGCCGCCGGGTGGAGCAGACGGTCACCACCGGCCGGCACGCCCTCGGCCCGAGCGGGGCCACGGCGGCGGCCGACCGGGGCCTGCTGCGTGCCGCCGGGCTGGCCACTGCCGCCGAGCTGCTGGACGGCCTGCGGGCCGCCGCGGCCGACCAGCAGCGAGACGTGTTCGGTCGGATCGTCGCGGACGACCACGACGCCTTCGCCACCGCCTGGTTGGCGGCCGCCTGGTACACGGAGGAGCTGGCCACGGCGCTCTGCGAGGCGGCCTGGACCGGGGAGGGGTGAACCACGAGCCGAACTGTTTGCAGGGACCGGTAATCCGCGCTGACTGGCATACTTGTCGCAAAGGAGGCACCGACCACGCGGTGCAGCGGAAAGGACGGCGCCCCATGGGGATCCGGGACGACGCGGCCGAAGTCCGGGCCCGCGGCTGGCGCACGCTCGCCGCGCTGCACGGGATGATCGACACCGCGCTGGAGAAGGCGCTCCAGGCCGAGTGCAAGCTCTCGGTGGTCGAGTACACGGTGCTGGAGGCGCTCTCGCGCCAGGACGGCTGGCACATGCGGATGCAGCAGCTGGCCCGCGCGGCGGCGCTGAGCAGCAGCGCGACAACCCGGCTGGTGAGCCGGCTGGAGGACCGGGGCCTGTTGGGCCGCTACCTCTGCGCGGACGACCGGCGAGGCATCTACACCGAGCTGACGCCGGATGGCCGTGACCTGCTGGCGGTCGCCCGGCCGGTGCACGACGCCGTCCTGGAGGCGACCCTGGCCCGGGCCACCGAGGTCCCCGAGCTGGCCCCGCTGGTGGACTCGCTCGCCGAGCTCGACCCGGCACACGCCTAGCCGCGCGCCTCCGCGGCCGGTCCCGACCGCCCGCGCAGCCCACGGCCGACGGCCTACCCGCAGCCGCCCGCGGAGCCCACGGCCGCCCACGGCCGCCCGCGTCGCCCCGGCCGACGGTGTACCCACAGCCGCCCGCGGAGCGAGCGACCGCCTCACCGCCGCCCGGTGGCCAGGGCGTTGCGGTGCACCCGCTCGAGCAGTGCGAGCAGCAGTTCCTTGCTGGACGCCCGCTCCCGGACGTCGCACAGCACGACCGGGACCTCCGGTCCGAGGTCGAGCGCGCGGCGGACCTCACCGGGGGTGGCATCGCGGCGGCCGTGGAAGCAGTTGACGCCGATCGCGAACGGGATGCCGCGCTGCTCGAAGAAGTCCACGGCGGCGAAGCTGGATTCGAGCCGTCGGGTGTCGGCGAGGATGATCGCCCCGAGGGCGCCGAGGGCGAGGTCGTCCCACATGAACCAGAACCGGAACTGGCCCGGCGTGCCGAAGAGGTAGAGCACCAGGTCCTCGCGGACGGTGATCCGTCCGAAGTCCATGGCCACCGTGGTGGTGGACTTGTCCTGGACGCCGTCGAGGCTGTCGACCCCGATGCTGGCGCGGGTCATGCGTTCCTCGGTCTGCAGCGGTTCGATCTCGCTGACCGAGCCGACCATGGTGGTCTTCCCGACGCCGAAGCCGCCGGCGACGAGGATCTTGACCGCGCCCGGCACCAGGCTCTGGGTCGTCAATTCGGGTCTCCTGGAAGGGAACTGGGAGAACGGGGGGCAACTGGGGCAACTGGGCCGCCGGCGGAAACGGGGCCGTCGGCGCGACCGGAGTCGCGTCGGACGGTGCCCCCGCCGGCCGTCGGTAGGACCGCGGCGGGGGCACCCTCCCCTCAGAGTCTGCGGACTCCCTCGATCACGGCCTGGATCAGCGAGATGTCCGGAGCTTCGGCGAGCTGGACCGGGGCGCGGGTGAGGATCAGCCGGGCCTCGGCCAGGTCGTCCAGCAGCACCTTGACGACGCTGACCGGCAGGTCGAGGGTGGCCGCGATCTCGGCCACGGCCAGCGGGCGTTCGCGGCACAGGTCGATGATCGCGGCCGGTTCGGGTGAGAGCCGGGTGGTGTCGGTGCGCGGGTCGGCGGTGACCACCAGGGTGATCAGCGCGAAGCCGTCACGGACCGGCCCGGTGCGTCCGTTGGTGATCGCGTAAGGGCGGACCAGGTGGCCGGCGTCCTTGTCGTAGAACCAGCCCTCGTCGGCGTCGGCGGTGGTCACGCACCGCCACCCACGCCGACCTGGCCGGCATCGCTGCGCGGCGCCGCGGTGAGGTACTGGCCGACCTGCTTGACCAGCATGTTGATCTCGTAGGCCATCAGTCCGGCGTCCACCTGCTCGCTGGTCAGGACGGCGAGCCGGGCGCCCTGCCCGGCGGTGGTGACGAACAGGAACAGCTGGTCCATCTCGACCACGGTCTGCCGGACCCGTCCGCCGTTGAAGCGGTGCCCGGCGCCGCGGGCGAGGCTCTGCAGGCCGGAGGCGACGGCGGACAGGTGCTCGGCGTCGGCCCGGTCGAGGCCCTGGGACATGCCGACCAGCAGGCCGTCCTCGGAGAGGACGATGGCGTGCTGGGTCTCGGGGACCCGCGCGACCAGCTGGTCCAGCAGCCAGTTGAGGTCGCGCTGGGTTTCGGTGTGCTGCGTCATCACTGCTGTTCCTTGGCTTCCTGAGCGGCGGAGGCTTCCTGTGCGGCGGAAGGTGCGGCCGGCGTGCGGGGGGCGGCGGGCGCGGGGGAGGCCGGGGCGCCCGGTTCGGTGGCGGCCGCGCGGGCGGTCCGGGTGCCGCGCTGGATGGCGGCCATGGTGGCGCGGGAGCGCTGCGGTGACGAGTCCTCGACGTCGGCTTCGGCGCCGCCGTACCGGGGCGCGAGCGGGGCGGCCGAAGCGGCCGGGGCGCTCGACGCGGCAGGGCGGACGGCGCCGCCGGGGCCCGGGTGGCCGGGGTGGCCGGGGTGGCCGAGGGACGGCGGGAGCAGGGGGCCGGGCGCGTGGGCCTCGCGGAGCTGCTCGGCGAGGCTGGCGTTGCGGACCCGCTGCGGCAGGACCCGCGGGGTGCGCAGTTCGCCGTCCGGGCCGTGCTCCACGCGGTCCTCCTGCGGGCGGTCGTGGGTGGGCGCGGAGTGGTCGGCGGGGACCCCGTCGAAGGGCACCGCGGCCGACTCGGCGGCGAGGCCCGTGCCGTGGTGGCCCGCCGAAGCACCCTCCGCGAGCGCGTCCGCGGGGACGTCGCCGTCGGCGCCGCCCGGGATGTCGTACCGGCGCGGCAGGGCGGGCCGGGGGACGACCACGGCACCGGGAAGTCCGGGGATCCGGGCGCCGACGGGCAGACCGCCGTTGGCCGGCCCCGCGGGAGCGCCGTCCAGCAGCCCGCTGTCCCGCAGCCCGCCGTCGAGGAACCCCCCGTCGATCAGCCCGCTGTCCAGCAGCCCGCTTTCCAGCAGGCCCCCGTCGATCAGCCCGCCGTCGAGGAGCCCGCCGTCGAGGAGACCGCCCTCGAGGAGACCGCCGTCCGCCCGGCCGCCGTCGGCGGGACGCGGGTCGAGCAGCTCACCGGCGATCACGACGCCGTCGTCCGCGACGGCCCCCGTGATCGTTCCCGGAGCACCGTCGAGCGGCCCGGCCTCCGACCCGGCCGGCCCCGTCGGCCCGTTGCCCAGCAGCCCGCTGAGCACTCCGGCGAGCGCGCCCGACAGCTCCTCGTCGACCTCCCCGGGGTCGCCGTCCGCCGTCGGCGGGGCGTCCGGCACCGGGGTGCGGGTGACCCGGGCGCCGGACGGCAGTCCGGGCACCGAGGCCGGCTGCTCGGCCTGCTCCAACAGGGCCGAGGGCACCAGCACCACGGCCCGGGTGCCGCCGTACGGCGAGGGCCGCAGGGTGACCTGGATGTCGTGCCGGGCGGCCAGCCGCGCGACGACGAACAGGCCGAGCCGCAGGTCGTCGCCGAGCGCGGAGACGTCCAGCTCGGGCGGGTTGGCCAGGTACTCGTTGAGCCGCTCGTACTCCTCCTGGCCCATGCCGAGGCCGCGGTCCTCGACCTCGACCGCCAGGCCCTTGGGCACCTCCTGCGCGGAGACCTGCACCTGGGTGTACGGCGGGGAGAAGGTGGTGCCGTTCTCGATCAGCTCGGCGATCAGGTGGATGACGTCGGCGACGGCCTGTCCGCTGAGCGAGGCGCGCGGCACGCCCTGGACGACGACGCGGGCGTAGTTCTCGGTCTCGGAGACGGCGCTGCGCAGCACGTTGACCATGGGCACGGCGTTGCGCCAACGGCGGGCGGGCAGCGCGCCGCCGAGGATGACCAGGTTCTCGGCGTTGCGCCGCATCCGGGTGGCCAGGTGGTCGACCGCGAACAGCTCGCGCAGCAGCTCGGGTTCCTCGTGCTCGCGCTCCAGCGCGTCCAGCATGCTGATCTGTCGGTGGATCAGGATCTGGGTGCGGCGGGCGATGTTGAGGAAGACCTTCTTCGTCCCCTCGCGGCCCTGGGCCTGGTGGACGATGGCGGCGACGGCGGCCTGGCGGACGGCGGCGAGGCCGTCGGCGGTCTGCTGGACCTCGTCGCCGAGCCGGCGGGAGGGCGCCCAGGCGGGCGGGGTGGGCACCGGTTCCCCGGCGCGCAGTCGCCCGACCACCTCGGGGATCTCCTGCTGGGCGAGCGAGAGGGTGTCGGCGCGCAGTCCGGAGAGGCGGCCGGACAGCGTCCGGGCGGCCCGGATGCCGCGGATCAGGCTGAACAGCAGGACGACGGCGACGACGACGGTGCCGATCAGCACCGCGGTGCGGTTTCCGGCGTCGCGAAGCAGGTAGGCGGCGTAGCCCCAGGCCGCGGCGAGGCCCAGGCTGGGGACCAGCACGAGGGCGAGGAGTGAGCTGCGGAGGGAGCCGGACCGGCCGGCGCGGTGGCCCGTGCGGGGGGCCGATATGCCTGGCATCTGATTCCTTGTTGCAGGGCCGAGTTGCAGGCCGGGTCGCGGGTCCGAACGACGGGTCGGCCCGTGCGGCCCGGGCGGGCTTCAGGGCGCCGAGGCCGGGGTCGCCGGACTGGGTGACGCGGTGTCACCGTCCGGGCGGTGTACAGCCACGGCCGCCGACGGCAGGAAACCTATCAGTCCCAGGTGGCCTCATCGCAACATCAACTGACGATATGTGAACGGCTGATGACCCGGGAGGATCTCGGCGGCCGGGGCGTTCGCCGACGGATCTCCGCAGCTCAGCGCCTTCGTCGCGACACGCGGACGGCCCTCCGGGAGGCGGTGTGCGCCTCCCGGAGAGCCGTCAGGAACAGGTCAAACGATCGTATGCTGAGCGGTCGCCACCGTCCGGTCCGGCCGGGCCCTGGCCGAAACGACGGGTGCCGGTGTGATCAGCCCGGTCAGGTACGGGGGAGCCCGGACCGGTACCGGTGATCAGCCCGCCAGCGAGATCGGCACCACCCGTCCGTCCTGCTCGTCGCGGCCCTCGGCCTCCAGCTGGTTCAGCTCGGTCCACGCCCAGCTCGCCAGGTCGGACAGCTCGGCCGACCACTGCTTGCCGTAGGTGCCCGAGGCGACCTGCCCGAGCCGGAGCTTCTGGACGTCCGAGGTTCCGGCCGGGGCGTAGATGTGGGTCGCGTCGCGCAGGTAGCGGATGATGTTGAACTCCTCCTGGGTGCCGCGGGCGGCCAGGATCTCCATCGCGCTGCGCGCCGAGTCCATCGCGTACTCGGTGTTGATGAGCTTGGCGTTCATCAGCTCGGCGTCGCAGGGCTTGCCGTGGTCCAGCAGGTGCGAGGCGTGGTACGCGGCCAGCTTGGCGGTCATCAGCTTGGACTGCAGCTCGCCGAGCTTCAGCGCGACGCTGTTCAGCTGGTTGAGCGGCTTGCCGTACAGGACCCGCTCCTCGGCGTAGCGCACGACGTCCTCGACGATCGCGACGTGGATGCCGAGCGCGACGGCGCCCAGGTTGAGGCGGCCGTAGAGGGTGGAGGAGGAGTAGGCGACGTCCAGGCCCTGTCCCTCCTCGCCCAGCCGGTTGTCGGCCGGGATGCGGCAGTCCTCGAATATCAACTCGCCGAAGCTGAAGCCGTGCAGGCCGCCCTGGGTGCCGAGCGTGCCGGTGCGGAAGCCCGGGCGGTCGCTCTCGACCAGGAAGGCAGAGAGCCCCCCGCTGCCCTTGTCGGTGCGGAACACCACGCCGTGCACGTCGCCGATGTGGGAGTTGCCGACGAACCACTTGCGGCCGTTCAGCACGTACTCGTCGCCCTCGCGGCGGGCGGTGCCGGCCATGCCGAGCACGTGCCCGCCCGACTCCGGCTCGGTGACAGCGATGGTCGGCAGGGACTCGCCCGAGGCGAACTTCGGCAGCCACTCGCGCCGTTGCGCGTCCGACCCGAAGTGGATGACCTTGGCGACGCCGAGCTGGGAGGCCTGCGCCATGGCGCCCATCGCGCCGCTGACGCGGGCCAGTTCCTCCACGATGATGGTCTTGGCCAGGTGGCCCAGCCCCAGGCCGCCGAACTCCTTGGGGATGGTCACGCCGATCCAGCCGCGGCGGGCGATCTCCCGGGAGAGCTCGAACTCGACCTCCCGGTCGGCCTCCATTCTGGCGACCTGCGGACGCACCTCCTTCTCCGCGAACTCACGGACCTCCGCCCGGAGGCTCTCGTGTCGCTCGTCGGTGAAGTAGTCCATAGCCATGCTTGGTCCTCTCGTTCCAGTGGGTGTCGTGCCTCCGTTCATGCCGTCGATGCCGCTCCGGCCGCTCCCCGGGGAATCGGTGGGGGTGTGGAGGTGTGGCGGCCGATCGCTCCCTTGCAATCGGTGCATGCGGACCCTGGCGCGGTTTCCCGGGGGGAGAGGAATACCGTCCGTGTCTTCGGCAGGGCTCATTGTCATATGTGAACTCCCCCTTCACACCTAGTTGATCTTGGAATGGCGAGATTCGGCTCGTCGTTGTTACTCGCGGGTTTGGTTCCCGTGCGGACCGGGGAATGATCTTTCCCCCCTTGCAACCCGGCTGAGCGCCCGTTCACATGCGGCTTTGACTGTGCATCAGCAACGGTGGTGACCGGTACCGGTAGCACCGAACGGCCCGGATGTCTGATTACATGTGCGCCATGACTGATGTGATGAGCACTCAAGGCCAGTTCCCGGGTGCCGCCGGGGAGTCCGAGCGGACCCGCAGGCTGCGCAGCCTGGGTCTGAACGAACCGTCCGCGGACGAGGCCTTCGACCGCTTCGCGCACCTGGCAGCCAGCATCACCCGCGCTCCCATCGCGATGGTCAACTTCATCAACGACGAGCGCCAGATGTTCCGGGGGCTCTACATTCCGCCAAACTCGGCCGAGGTCGCGGCCGAGGAGGGAGCTTCGTGGGCGGACCGGGGCATCGCCTTCGACCTCCCCACCCGGCAGATGCCGATGAGTCACGGCTTCTGCCCGCATGTGGTCGCCCAGCGCTCGCCCCTCGCGCTGGACGACATCCTTGCCTACCCCCGCTTCGCCGGGAACCCCGTTGTCGACGAACTCGGCGTCCGGGCCTACCTCGGAGCTCCGCTCGTCGACGACACCAACACCGTCATCGGCACCGTCTGCGTCCTCGACCGGGAACCCCGGCAGTGGGGCCGCGAGCGGCTGCGCGACATCCAGCACCTCGCCGAGGCGCTGCTCTCCGAGATCCGGCTGCGCGACAACCTGCTCGCCCAGCAGCAGGAGATGTTCGCCGCCTTCGACGGCTCCCCGTTCCCCATCATGCTCACCGACGGACCCGGCCAGGAGATCCGCTACGCCAACGCCCAGCACGCCGACACCTTCGGCGCCCCGGTGGCGTACGGCGCGATCGGGCAGGCCTACCCGCAGCTCGGCGTGGCCGGCCTCCAGCAGGCCGTCTCGGAGGCGTACCGCACCGGCCGCACCACCGTCCTCAACGAGGTCCGGGTGCAGTCGACCAGCCCCGACGCCCAGCGCATCCAGCAGATCTTCAGCTTCACCTGCACCCCCCTGCGGGCCGCGCGCACCGGCCAGGTCAACGGTGTCCTCACCGTCGGCATGGACGTCACCGCGCAGTCCCGCACGGAGGAGGAGCTCGGCACGCTGGCCGCGCTGCTGGTCGACCGGCTGCAGCAGAACGGCTCCGCGACCGCGACCGGCCGCCCGGGCATCGCCGGCGGGTCCGGACTCGTCCTGCCGGGCTGAGCGGCCGACCGGTCGCCGGTGTGCGGCACCGAGGCTCGCGTCCGCACCGCTCGCTCTACTCGCACCACCCGAACCGCCCGCACCGCTCGCTCTACTCGCACCACCCGCACCACCCACCGCCGTGGCGGGGTGCCTCTCACCCCCGAGGAGAGGCGCCCCGCCACAGTGCCGTCCGGGGGCCGACGGAACTCCGCCCCCACGGCGCGGCGCGGTTCGGCCGGGCCGAGCGGGTGAACCGTCCTCCACCCGCGCCCCGGCCGGGCCCTCCCGCCGGACAGCGGTGGTAGGCATGGGCCGCATGGACTGGTTCGCCGCCCCCGACTACTGGCTGAGCCGGCTGCTCGTCCAACGCCTGCTCGCCGCCCTCTACCTGATCGGATTCCTCAACGCCGCCGCGCAGTTCCGCGCCCTCATCGGCGAGAACGGCATGCTGCCGGTGCCCCGCTTCACCGCCCGCGTCCCGTTCCGGCAGTCGCCCGGCCTCTTCCATCTGCACTACAACGACCGCTTCTTCGCCGCCGTCGCCTGGAGCGGGGCCGCCCTCGCCGCCGCCGTCACGGCCGGGCTCGGCGACGCGGTGCCGCTCTGGGCCTCGATCCTCTTCTGGGCCGTGCTGTGGGCCCTCTACCTCTCCATCGTCAACGTCGGGCAGACCTGGTACTCCTTCGGCTGGGAATCCCTGCTGCTCGAAGCCGGCTTCCTCGCCGCCTTCCTGGGCAACTCGGACACCGCGCCACCCGCCCCGGTGCTGTGGCTGATGCGCTGGCTGGTCCTCCGCGTCGAGTTCGGCGCCGGACTGATCAAACTGCGCGGCGACAGCTGCTGGCGCGACCTGACCTGCCTCCGCTACCACCACGAGACCCAGCCGATGCCCGGACCGCTCAGCTGGTTCTTCCACCACCTGCCCGACCCGCTGCACCGCGTCGAGGTCGCCGCCAACCACGTCGTCCAACTCGTCGTACCGCTCGCCCTGCTGCTCCCGCAGCCGGTCGCGAGCTACGCGGCCTGCGCCGTCATCGCCACCCAGCTGTGGCTGATCGCCTCCGGCAACTTCGCCTGGCTGAACTGGCTCACCGTCACCCTGGCCCTCGCCGCCGTGGCACCCGCCCGCCTCGGCCTGCCCGTCCACGCCCGCGCCTACCCCGAAACCCCGCTCTGGTACGAGGCGCTGGTGATCGCGCTGACCGCGGCCGTCGTCGTCCTCAGCTACTGGCCGGTGCGGAACATGGTCTCCCGCGGTCAGGTCATGAACCGCTCCTTCAACCGCCTCCACCTCGTCAACACCTACGGTGCCTTCGGCAGCGTCAACCGCCTCCGCCAGGAGGTCGTGGTCGAGGGCACCGACGAGGCGGTCCTCACCCCGCGCACCGTGTGGCGGGAGTACGGCTTCAAGGGCAAGCCCGGCGACGTGCGCCGCCTGCCCCGTCAGTACGCCCCCTACCACCTGCGGCTCGACTGGCTGATGTGGTTCGCCGGCATCTCGCCCGGCTACGCCCGTCCCTGGTTCCTGCCCCTCGTCGCCCGCCTGCTCGCCGGCGACCCGGCCACGCTTCGGCTGCTGCGCCACAACCCCTTTCCCGACGCCCCACCGACCCACGTCCGGGCGACCCTCTACCTCTACCGGTTCACCGATTGGCGCGAACTGCGAGAAACCGGTGCGTGGTGGCGCCGCACCGCTCTGAACGAGTACCTCGCGCCGGTCGACCTGCCCGCCCTCGGCCGGGCCGGGTACCGGCCACCGCCCGGCCGACCGGGCCGCGGCGTCCGCGAGGTCCCGCTGGAGCGGCTGCGACGGCCCGGCCGCCGTCCCGGTCCGTCCACCGTTCGTAGGCCCGGACACCCGTCCGGACCAGCGCCGGACCACCCGGGCGGGTCCCCCGAGTAGCGGCCAGGCGGGCGGTATGGCACACGACACCGGCTCGTCGGGGCGGTGGGTGCGTGCAAGGCTCGAACGGGCACCCGTATTCTGGGCCTCCACAACCGGCGGCCCGCCCGCGCGCCCCCTCGCCCCTCCCCGGGGCACCCCCGCGCAACCGGTCCGCCGCCCCCTCGCCGCCAGCCCCGCCGTCGTCGCCCAGAACCGGACCTCACATGACAGTGCTTCACTCGCGCAACGCCGACGCAGCCGACCCGGCGGACGTCGCCGACGCCGCAGACGTCAAGGACCCCCAGGACGCCGCCGCGGAGCCCGACCTCCGCGAGGACCTCGGCCGCTACGCCGAGCTCGGGGCCTTCACCCTCACCGCCGACACCCACGCCTGGTACGCGGCCCTCGACACCGTCGCCACCCCGGAGGACGCCCGCGCCGCCTCCACCGCGCTCGCCGAGCTGCGCGGCCGCGACCTGCAGCAGACCTGGGAGGCCGTGACCGCCCTGGCCACCGAGGTCAAGCTCGACGAGCCGGACACCGTCGCCAAGACCGCGCTGCTCGTCGAGATGCTCCAGCGGGTGCACCGCACCTCCGCCACGCTCACCACCGCCGCGTACGACGCCGACCTCGGCGCCCTCGCCGCCGCCACCGCCGACAGCGCCTGGCGCCGCGAGAACGGCGTCAAGCTCTCCTGGCTGCGCGGCCGCTCGCTGCGCAAGCAGGCCACCGCCCTCGCCACCGACCGGCGCGTCCGCCGCGAGGACCTGCACGAGGCGCTCACCTCCGCCGAGATCGAGCGCCGGGCCTGGGCCGCCCTCGCCCCGGCCGGCAGCCTCCCGGCGGCGCCCGCCGACGGCGCCCTGGTCGACCGCACCGCCCAGGCCTTCGAGGCGATCAACACCGGTCTGCGCGAGCTCGCCCGCGTCCTGCCCGACCACGACCTGGACGGGCTGCCCTTCGCGGAGCTCATCGACCTGGTCGAACGGCTCGCGGCCGACGAGGGCACCCTCTACCGCCTCCCCACTATCCGCGGCCTGCGCGCCGGCCTGGAGGAGGCCGGTCTCGGCGAACTGCTCACCGAACTCGCCGCCGCCAAGGCCGACCGCCGCGCCGCCGAGGCCGCGTACTCGGCCCGCCAGGCGCTCGCGGGCGGGCAGCGGGACGGGCTGGCGGAGGAGGCCGCCGCGGAGGAGACGACGGTCGAGAAGCCGGTTGCCGACGCCGAGGCCCGCGTCGAGGCCGACGCCGAGGCCGCAGCTGAGGCCGACGCTGAAGCGCTTGCACGTCAGGCGCTCGCCGGTGGGCAGCGGGACGGGCTCGTGGAGGAGGTCCCGGCTCCGGTGACCGCTCCCGCCGAGGAGGCCGTCGAGGCCGCTGCTGCTGTCGAGCTCGAGGCCGAGCTCGAGGCTGAGATCGAGGACCTGACCGAGACCGAGACTGAGGCCGAGGTCGAGGCTGAGGCTGAGGCCGAGGCGGTGTCGGGCTCGGACTCCGACACGGACGCCGCCGACGTCGAGACGGTTGCCGTGGTCTCCCTCCCGGCCCCCTCCCCGGCCGCCGACGACCTGGTTGCCGCGGCGACCGCCGCGCTGGCCGAGGTCGTAGCGGTGGAGGAGACTGCGGCCGAGGAAGCCGAGTCGGCCATCGAGGTCGAGGAGTCCGCTGCAGAGGCAGAGGCAGAGGCAGAGGCCGACACCGAGGCCGAGGCCGACGTGACGGGGACCGAGGTCGTCACCGAGGAGCCGGTCGCCGAGGTGGAGACGGCCGGGACCGAGGTCGAGGTCGAGGTCAAGGCCGAGACCGTGGTCGTTGAGGAGTCCGCCGAGGCGGAGACCCTGGTGGCCGAGCCCGAGGTCGAGGCCGTCGTCGAGGAGCCGGCTGCCGAGGTGGCCGTGGCTGCTGACGACGTTGCCGAAGCCGAGCCGGTGGCCGAGGCCGTCGCCGAGGAGCCGGCTGCCGAGGTCGAGGTGTCGGACGCCGAGCCCGAGGCCGTTGTCGAGGAGTCGGCTGGCGAGGTTGTTGAGGCGGAGGCTCCGGTGGCTGAGCCCCAGGTGGAGGCCGAGCCCGAGCCCCAGGCCCTCGCCGTTGAGGCGGAGGCCCCGGTGGCTGAGGTCGAGCCGGTGGCCGAGGTTGTTGCCGAGGAGTCTGTGGTCGAGCCCGAGGCCGTTGCTGAGGAGCCCGCCGCCGAGGTTGTCATCGAGGAGCCCGCCACCGAGGCGCAGACGTCCGAGTCCGAGCCCGCTGCCGGTCGCGTGAAGCCGGACTTCACGCCCGGTCGTCCCGTGACCGCCTACTCGGCCGACGAGCTGCTCGCCGTCGTGCGCTGGCTGGACGGCGACGGGGTCGAGCGGAGCGACGAGGAGCTGCTGCGGGCGGCCATGAAGGAGCTGGGCTTCGCCCGCCTCGGCCCCCGCATCAAGGAGGCGCTGGGCGCCGCCGTCACCGCCGCACGCGGCTGACCTCACCTTGCCCCACAGGGCCCGGGACGCGAGTTCGCGTCCCGGGCCCTTCCATATCGTCGCTGGTCCCTCGGTGCCGAGGGGGACCGCTGGCTGTCAGGCGCCGGCCCCGTCCGGCGTGAACGGGTGGTCGATCGCCTGCCGCAGGACGGTCGGTGCGGTGACGAGGGACGGTCCGTACCAGGTCAGGTGCCGTCCGCTGACCAGCGCGACCGGCGTGCCGGGGAAGGCCTCGGGGCCGTCCTCGGCGGTGAAGCGGTACGGCTCGTCCGGCAGGACCACCAACTCCACTCGGCAGCCGATCAGTTCGGGCAGTGGGATGGCCGGGTAGCGCTCGGGGTGGTCGGCGTGGACGAGCTGCAGGCCCAGGCGGCGCAGCAGGTCCCCGGCGAAGGTGTCGCGGCCGAGGACCATCCACGGGCGGCGCCAGATCGGCACGATCGCCGTCGGGCCTTCGGAGCCTTCGGAGCCTTCGGAGCCGTCGGGGCCGCGGCCCGCCCGGCTCGGCCCGACCGCCGCCCAGGCTGCCTCCGCCTCGTCCAGCCAGCCGGGGCGCGGCAGTCGGCAGGCGACGCTCAGCAGTCGGTCCAGCGACCGGAAGGCGTCGTCCAGGGTGCGGATGTCGGTGACCCAGACGGGGACGCCCGCCGCTCGCAGTGCGTCCAGGTCGGGGCGCCGGTTCTCCTCGTCGTTGGCGATGACGAGGTCCGGTTCGAGCGCGAGGATGCGGGGGACGTCGGGGTTCTTGGTGCCGCCGATCCGGGTGACGGCGAGGTCGGCCGGGTGGGTGCACCAGTCGGTGGCGCCGACCAGCAGTCCGGGCGCGGTGGCGGCGACCGCCTCGGTCAGCGAGGGCACCAGGGAGACCACGCGGCGGGGCGGGCGCGACCCGAGCCGGACGGGGAGGTCGAGGTCGTCGCGCGGGGCGGTGGGGGCGGCCATCCGGCCAGCCTACGTCTGGTCAGCCTACGTCCGGGCTGCCACGTGCGGTTCGGGACGGCGCCGGTCGCCGGGCCGTGCGTGCGCTCTTTCCGGTGGATTTCCGGGAACCCGACGTCCGTATCGTCCGACTACGTGGTCCGGGTCCACAGCACGGGCCTGAGCACGGACCGCCGACCAGGAGAATTGTCAGGCGCCCACGCGTTGTCTGCGGAACCGCGGCCGCCGCTGCCCTGTTCGCCACGGCCTGCGGAAGCGGGGGCGGGGGCCGCCAGGGTGCCTCCGTCACGGCCCAGGCCGCCCCGGCCGGTGCCTACCCGGTGAAGGTCGCGGACAGTGCGGGCAAGGAGAGCGTCGCAGCCAAGGCGCCGACGAAGATCGTCACCAGCAACGCGTCGAGCCTGGAGATGCTGCTCCGGCTCGGTGCCGGCGACCGGGTGATAGGTACCGGCTTCCCGCCCGGCAAGGGCACCCTGCCGGCGGACCTCGCCGAACAGGGCGCCAAGGTGCCGGTGTTGGGGGAGATGGTGATTCCCAAGGAGAAGCAGCTCGGCTCCGGCGCCGACCTCTACGTGGACACCGTTGGTGGGTCGGACGGGGCGGCGCGGGTGACAGATGACAGATTTCAACATCTGTCATCTGTCGGTTGTTCTCCGTCATCCGTCGGGTGTCATCGATCGGGTGCCATCGGTCGGGTGTGGCCCACCGCCCGTTAACCCGCCGCCCGTCGCGACCGCTCAGCAGGCGGCCGCGAGCTCCCCGGCCTCGGCCGCCCGCAGCCGCGCCACCAGCTCCTCCCGCGCCCGGGCGACCCGGGAACGGACGGTGCCGACCGGGCACCCGGCGACCTCGGCCGCCTCGGCGTAGCTCAGCCCGACCACCTGCGTCAGGACGAAGGCCTCCCGCCGCTGGGCGGGCACCCGGTCGAGCAGGTCGCCGAGTGCGATGCCGTCCTCGAACCCGGCCTCCGGAGCGCCGCCCTGTCGCTCCGCCGCCTCCTGCCAGTCCGGCAGCGCCGCACAGCGAGGCCGGGCGGCGGCCATCCGGTACCGGTCGACCACCGTGCGCCGGGCGATCGACAGCAGCCAGGTGCGGGCCGAGGAGCGCCCCGCGAACGCGGGCAGGCCGCGCAGCGCGCGCAGGAAGGTCTCCTGCGCGAGGTCGTCGGCGGACTGCACGTCGGTCAGGTGGGCGACGAAGCGCCAGACGTCGCGCTGGGTCGCCCGGACGAAGGCCTCGACGTCCGCTGCCCGGCCGGAGCGGGCGGTCAGTGCGAGTGCGGTGAGCTGCTCGTCATCCACGGCGGCCTCCGGCCCGGCCGGTCCCGCCGCGGTGGCCGTGCGGGACGATGGTCACATGAGATGCGCGCAGTTCCGTACCGCTCTGTCCGCCCGCCTCGACGGCGAACCGAGCGGTCTCGCGGAGGCCCGGCTGGACAAGCACGTCGCGCGTTGCACCGGTTGCCGGGAGTGGCTGGACCGGGCTGAGCGGCTGAGCGGGCTCGTCCGGGCGGCTGCCGGTGACGGGCCGTCGACGGAGTGGTCGGTCCGCCTGCCGGCAGGGCCGGAGAGGCCCGGGGCGAAGGGTGGCGGTCCGGTGGAGGGGGCGGGCGGTCCCGCTCCGGAGGGCCCACAGGCCGCGGAGCGGTAGGACGGTGGCGCGGGCCGCGGCCGACGCGTCGTCGTGGTCAGGCATGGAAGGGTCCCGAGGGGAAGGCGGGGAGCGGCACCGCTCAGCGCGGCGCCGTCGGCGTCCGTGGGCAGCCGCGCGGCACGCCGTACCTCCCGGGGAACCGGGGGTGCGGCGGCGGACGCGGGCCCGCGCCCTGGCGTCACGGCGGCGGAACGCGCGGCGGTACGGCAGGGCGACCTGCCCGTCGCGGGGCCCAGTGCGGCCGGAGGAGGCCGGGGGGAAGCAGCGGCGGGCGCGTCAGCAGGCGAGCGCGAACGCAGGTGGCCCGCGCCGGACCACGGCATGCGTGAGCAGCACCGACCGGGGTGGCCGGGCGCTGCCCGGGGCGGGTCGGGGCGGTGCCGGGGCCCGGTAGCCGAAGGGACGTGAGAACAGCGCCAGCAGGGGGAGCAGCAAGGCCCCCGCGACGACGGCGCCGAGCGCGCCGAGCAGCTCGAAGAGCCGCACCAACGCTGCCTCGCCGCGCCAGAGCAGCAGCGCGCAGGCCAGCGCGGCCAGCACGTGGGCGACGGCCATCCCCGGCGACATGGCGTGTGACATGCCGTGTGACATGCCGTGGGAGAGGCCATGGGGCAGGCCGCCCGTCGCGGCGTCGGGCATTCCGCCGGGCACCGGGTGGGACATGCCGGGCATCCCCGTCATCCCGGGCAGGCCCAGGTCCACGGTCGCCCCGTCGGCGGATGCTCCCGCCCCAGCGGCCCCGTGGTGCATCCCGTGCATTCCGGCCATCGGGCGCAGTCCGCCGGCGGTCGGCGGGACGTCCGGGTCGATGCCCGCCATCCGCGCCAGCTCGACCGGTGACAGCCCGCCGGGCGCACGGTCCGGGTTGCAGAGCAGCAGGGCTGCCCAGTCCGTGGTGGCGAGCCGCGCGAGGCCGCGGCCCCCTGGTCCGAGCGCTCCGGCCTGCTCGAACAGCTGGTGCAGCGCGGCCTGCGCGGCGATCATCCAGATGCTGATCGCAACGAGCCCGCGCCGTTTCCCGGCGAGCAGCCAGGTCAGGCCCAGTACCGCTCCGAACGCGCCGACCAGCACCGTCGGCGAGACCCCGGATCCGGCCATGGCGACGTGCGCGGTGGCGGCCATTGCCACGCACAGCGCGGCGAAGACCACGGCGCGCAGCAGGCGGATCCGGTCGGTCATCACGATGGCACTCATCGTCGCACCCGCCCCGCCCGCTGAGTACCGCACCCTCCGGACATGGCCGGTTCCGCCCCGTGAGACCATGCCCGGCTGCTCGCCCGGTGGCCCGCCAGGCGGGCTGTCAGGCGGACCGCTCGGAGGCGCTCCCGCCGGTCGTCCCGCCCGGTGCGCTGACCCGAACAACCGCTCGTACGACCATCAGCACGGTTTGACAGGCGGTCACCTTTTGCTCACTAAATGTGACGACCCGGTGCGTTCCGTGCGTGCGTGTCGGAGCGATGCCGTCCAGAAGCAGGAGGTCCGGCCTTGGAGACCCCGACGCAAGCCGCCGAGCCCGTCGCCGACCGTGCCGAGCCGGCCGACCCCGGTGCGCCCGCCGAGCAGGCCGAATCCGCCGAGCCCACCGAGCAGGCCGAGCCCACCGGGCCCGCCGGGCGCGCCGGGACCGCCGACGCACATGGCGCCCCCGACCTCGCCGACCCCGGCTTCTGGCGGCTGCCCGCCCCTGCCCGCGCCGCCGCCTTCGCCGAGCTGCGCCGCCTCCCGGGCCCGTTGTTCTTCGGCGACCGGGCCACCGGCAAGGGCTTCCACGCCCTGGTCCGCCACGCCGACGTGGTCGAGGCCAGCCGCACCCCCGCCGTCTTCCTCAGCGGCCCCGGCGTCACCACCCCGGCCCCGGCCCGCTGGGTCCGGCTGCTGTTCGGCGACTCGATGGTCAACCTGGACGACCCGCGCCACGCCCAGTTGCGCCGGATCGTCTCGCGGGCGTTCACCCCGCGGCTGCTCGGCCGGGTCGAGGAGGACGTCCGGCGGATCAGCGTCGCCCTGGTCGACCGGGTCGAGCGGGACCGGCCGGCGGACTTCGTCTCCGCGGTCGCCGCCGAACTCCCGTTCCAGGTGATCTGCACCATGATGGGCATCCCCGACCAGCCGCGCCGCGCCATCCTCGACCTGGTCAACCGCACCTCGGCGGACATCGGGGTGGCCCGCTCGCTGCGCGACCGGCTGCGGGCGCCCGGGCGCGGGCTGCGGGCGCTCGCCCGGATGCAGGCCATCGTGGCCGGGATCGGTCGGGAGCGGCGCCGCCGACCGGCCGAGGACCTGATCTCCGCGCTGGTCACCGCCGACGTGGACGGCCGCCGGCTCACCGGCCGCGAGCTCGGCGCCTTCTTCACCCTGCTGCTGGTCGCCGGGGTCGAGACCACCCGCAACGCGCTCGCCCACGGTCTGCACCTGCTCACCGTCCACCCCGAGCAGCGCGCCCTGCTGCTGTCGGACCTGGACGGGCGGCTCGGCGGCGCGGTGGACGAGATGGTCCGCCACGCCACGCCGATCATCCAGTTCCACCGGACCGTCGCCGTCGACCACGAGCTCGGCGGCCCGGGCGGCACGCTGCTGCGCGCGGGGGAGAAGGTCGCGCTCTTCTACGGGTCGGCCAACCGCGACGAGGCGGTCTTCCCCGATCCGGACGCCTTCGACATCACCCGCACGCCGAACCCCCACCTCGGCTACGGCGGCGGAGGCCCGCACTACTGCCTCGGCGCGCACCTGGCCCGGCAGGAGATGACGGCGCTGTTCCGGGAGCTGTTCACCCGTCTGCCCGAGGCGCGCTCGGTCGGCGAACCGGAGCTCGTCCCGTCCAGCTTCGACCACCGGGTCCGCTCGCTGCGCTTCACCTGCTGATCGTCCCCTGAAGCGCTTCGGGGCTGAGGTGTCCCGGTGCCCGGTGCCCGGTGCCCGGTGCCCGGTGCCCGGTGCCCGGTGCCCGGTGCCCGGTGCCCGGTGTCCGGCGCCCGGTGCCGCGGCATGGGGCACCGCTACTCGCCCGGCTCCCACACCGCGTGGTCGTGCGCGAACAGCACCCGGCGCGGACGGTGCTCCGCCACCCGGTCGAGCCAGGCCCGGTAGCCGGGCAGCGGCGCTGCCACACCCTCGCGCGCCGCCCGCCGGGCGAGCAGTGCCTGCCCGTACTCGGAGGCGAAGTCGTACGCCTGCCCGGCGAGCAGGACCGGGCCGCCGCCCGGGCGTTCGACGAGCAGGGACTGGTGGCCCTCGGTGTGGCCGGGGGTGGGCAGCACCCGGACGCCGGGCCAGACCTCCGCCTCGCCGTCGAGCTCGCGGTAGTCGGCGCCGGGGAAGTCGACCAGCGCGTCGATGGTGTAGCCGCCGCGCCGGGCGGCGGCCAGCTCGCTCGTCTGGACCAGGACGGTCGTGCCGGTCAGCAGCGGGTTCCCGCCGCAGTGGTCGAAGTGCAGGTGGCAGTTGACCACCAGGTCGATGTCGGCGACGGAGACCCCGGCCGTGGCGAGGGCCTCCGGCAACGGGCGGCGGACCGGCCGGTAGTGCGCCTCGGTCTCCGGCTCGCAGCCGCCGATCCCGGTGTCGAACAGCAGCAGCCCCTCCGGGTGCCGGACGAGGTACGCGAGCACCGGCTCCACCCGCGGCTCCGGGCCGCCCACCTCGGAGGCCGGTCGGACGAAGTACCCCAGGTCGAGGCGCCGGATCACGTGCACTTCATCCCCCCATGTCGCGGTGCGTCGCGCTGCCCCGGTACCGGCGGCACCCGTACGGGCGGCTCCGGTACGGGCGTTCCCGTACGGGCGGTTCCCGTTCGCCCTCCGGTCGGCCTCCCGCCGGCCCGCGTTCGCACCCTACCCGCCGCTTACCCGCCCGCCACCCGCCCGCCGCCCGCCGGTCGGCGGACCCCGGTCCGTCCGCACCCTGCGCCCCGGCGCCGGAGCAGGCGGCACGTGCGCCGTCCGCGGATCACCGCGGCCCCGGTGCCACCGATGGTGGTGACTGGCGTCACGGCGATCGACCAAGAAGGGGAGCACAATGTCGACATGACTGATCGTCCGCTGCCCGCAGGAACCATCGGCCCCTCCGGATCCGGCGGGGGTGAGCCCGCCGACCGCCCCACCGCCGACGCCTGGGCGGCGCTCGGCGGCCCGGCCGACCTGCTGTCACGGGTGAGCTTCCACGGCCCGGACGGCGTCCTGCCCTCCCGACTGCCGGTGCGACGCCTCGCCCGGGCCACCGTGGCCGTCTGCTCGCTCGCCGCCGCCGAGTTGGCCGCCCTGCGCGGCGGCGGCCCGGTCCCCGCGGTCCGGGTGGACCAGGGCGCGGTGGCCACCGCCTTCGTCAGCGAGCGGCACCTGACGGTCGACGGCCGCACGCCCGTCAGCTTCGCCCCGCACTCCGGCTTCTGGCGCACCGCCGACGGCTGGGTCCGCACCCACGCCAACTACCCGCACCACCGCACCCGGCTGCTGGCGGCCCTCGGCCTCGCCGCGGATGCCGGGCCCGAGCGACTCGCGGAGGTGCTCGCCGGGTTGCCGGCCGAGCAGGTCCAGGAGCGCGCGTACGCGGCGGGGGCGCTGGCGGTGGCCGTCGCGCCGGTGAGCGACACCGTGCACCCCCTGGTGGAGCACCGGGAACTCCCTGCCACCGGCGGCGTCGGCACCACCGGCACGAACGGCACCACCGGCACGAACGGCACCACCGCAACCGCGTCGGCCCGTCCGCTCGGCGAGGCCCCGGTGGACCGGCCCGCCGCCGGGCTCCGGGTCCTCGACCTCACCCGGGTGATCGCCGGACCGGTCGCCACCCGTACCCTCGCCCTGCTCGGCGCCGACGTCCTGCGCATCGACTCGCCCAGGCTGCCCGAGGCCGAGGACGCCCACGCCGACACCGGCTTCGGCAAGCGCTCCGCCCGCCTCGACCTCGCCGAGCCCGCGGACCGGGCCGTCTTCGAGGAGCTGCTCGCCACCGCCGACGTCGTGGTCAGCGCCTACCGTCCCGGCGCCCTCGACGCCCACGGCCTGGCGCCCGAGGCACTGTTCGCCCGCCGCCCCGACCTGATCGTCGTCCAACTCTGCGCCTGGGGCTGGACCGGCCCGTGGGCCGGGCGGCGCGGCTTCGACAGCCTGGTCCAGGCCGGCGTCGGCATCGCCGCCCACGAGGCCGCCCCCGACGGCCGCCCCGGCGTCCTGCCGGCCCAGGCGCTGGACCACGGCACCGGCTACCTCATTGCCGCCGCCGTCCTGCGCGCCCTCTCCGACCGGCACACCCGCGGCCCCGGCGGTCGGCACCTGCGCTTCTCCCTCGCCGGCACGGCCTCCTGGCTGCTGCACGACATCGAACGGGAGGCCCCGTCCGAGGCCCCGTCCGAGGCCTACGACCCGTCGAGGTGGCTCACCGAGACCGACTCCGCGTACGGGAAGCTGCGCCACGTCCTGCCGCCGATCGGCTACGAGGGTGCGCCTGCCGACTGGTCGCGCCCACCGGGGCGTTGGGGGACGGACGCTCCGGTCTGGCTCTGAGTCGGGAGGGCCCGGGACGGCCGGGGACGGCCCGGCGAGCGGGACAGCCCGGGACGGTCCAGGACAGTCCAGGGAGCCCGGGACAGCCCGGAACAGCCCGAGCGCGGGCCGGGACGAGCCCGGATCGAGGGCCCCCGGCCCCGGTGGTGTCGGTGCGGTCCGGCATCATCGGGGCATGACCCCCGCACACGCCACCGACTACACCTGGTTCGAGCAGCGCTACCCCGTCCTGGGCGAGGCGCACTGCTTCACCCGCGTCCAGGGGATCCCCGTCGACGACCTGCTGCGCCGCTTCGACGCCCTGCCCGGCCGTGAGGTCACCGGCCTGGACGCGGTGATCGAGGCTTGGGAGACGTTCGAGGACGGAGCGGACGAGGCGGCCGAGGCCCTGCTCGGCGAGGACGACGACCGGCTGCTCGTCGCCGTCACCGAGCTGGGCGGCTGGTCCCTTGCGGTCGAGCCGTACGGGTACCTCGGCAGCCTCCACGAGCTCGTCCCCCGGCTCGCCGACGACACCCGGCTGGTCTCCCACTTCCGGAACGTCAACGCCGCGGACAGCTTCCACTGGTGGGAGCACGGCAGCTGCCGCCTCCACTTCGAACCGCTCTTCGCCGACCAGCGGCACGGCTCGGACGCCGATGCCCCCGGCGTCCCCGAACTGCTGACGGCCTGCGGCTTCGACCTCGGCGGGGAGCGGCACGAGCTGCACACCGAGGCCGCGTTCGCCCTGGCCGAGCGGCTGACCGACGTCCGGCTCGACCCGGAACGGCTGGAGGCCGCCACCTTCCGGCTCGGTTACGCCCCGCGCCCGTGACGGCGGCGGGCGGCCCCGGCCGGAGGCGGCGGCCTCCGCGATCCGCCGGAGCTCCGGCCGGCGGATCCGCCGACCGGAGCTCCGTGTGCTCAGACCCCTGACGGGATGTGTTTGGCGCGACTGCGCATCTGGAACGCCGTCACGATCTCGACCAGGCCCAGGATCACCAGCCAGCAGCCGGCCAGCACGGCCAGTGCTTTGATCGACCCGACCGGCCAGACCATCAGCAGCACGCCGGCCAGCGTGTTGGCCACGCCCGCGAAGGCCTGCCAGCCGCGGGCCGGCATCATCGGGTCGGAGATCGCGGCCGCCAGCTGGGTGATGCCGCGGAAGAGCCAGCCGATCCCGATCCAGAGCGCGAGCAGCAGCAGCGACTGCGCCGCACTGCGGAAGCAGAGCAGCCCCAGCATCACGCAGATCGCGCCGCTGATGAAGGCCAGCACGCGCAGCGCGGTGGTGGCGTGGGTGCCGAACGCGGCGACCAGCTGCACGACGCCGATGACCAGCAGGTAGAGGCCGAACAGCACCCCCACCACCCGCAGGGTCTCCTCGGGCCAGGCGAAGACCACGATCCCGAGGGCGAGCGAGATGAGCCCGGCGACGAGCAGGACCTGCCAGGCGGCCTTGGCGAGCATGCCGAGCGGGCCCTGGACCGGGGAACCGTCGGGGGTGATGATCGGAGAGACCACGGTGCCGTAACTCCTCGGGCGGGGGTAGAAGACGAACCCCAGCCTCTGCGCGGCGCCGCCGGACCGCGCGCCGGATACGGCCGTTCGGGGGATCCGCCGCGGTCACCGGAATGACATCCTCCGGACACCCGTCGTCGATATCATCCGGCGGTATGACTTCTGAAGGGTGGGGGACCCCTCCGGTCGAGCCGATCAGCCAGCACTACATCGTCTGCGGGGGCAACGCGCTGGCACACCGACTGATCCTGGAACTCGTCGAACACTACGAGGTCCCGGTCGTCGTCCTGGTCGCCGACCGGTCCCGCGACCACGCGCCGCAGATCGAGCAACTGGACGGCGTCGCCGCGGTCGTGGAGTACGCCGGCATCACCGACGAGGCCCTGCGCGCGGTGTCCATCGGCACCGCCCGCGGACTCGCCCTGGTCGAGGGCAGCGACCAGGAGAACATCCACGCCGCGCTCAGCGCCCAGAACCACAACCCGGACATCCGCATCGTGTTCCGGATGTTCAACCAGCGACTCGGCGAGAACATCGAACGGCTGCTCAGGAACGGCGCCGCACTCTCCGGCTCGGCCACCGCCGCCCCGGCCTTCGCCGCAGCCGCGCTCGGGCGGCCCAACTCGGTGGAGATCGACGGACGTTACCTGCACATCGCCTTCGACGACGCCATCACCTCCGACCGGATCTGCGTGGTCGCCGACCAGATCGACCGGCAGGACCTCGGCAGGATCCGGCTGCTGCCCGCGCAGCAGGGCGACTCGGCCGAATTCGTGCGGCTCGCCACCGAGTTCGGAGACGACGGGCCGATCCGCCCCGGCGGCGTACGGCGCGAACCGGCGCCCGCGGCCGACCCCGGGCCGGAGGAGGAGCCGGGCGGCACCGCCGCACTGCAGGTGCTGCCGATCGAGCCCCGGGAACCGATCGACTGGCGGCGCCGGGTGCGCTGGCGGCTGCTCGACACCATGCGCTTCTTCACCAGCGCCCGGATGCGGCTGGTGCTGCTCACCGCCCTGGCCGCGGTGCTGATGTCCTTCGGCGTGCTCTGGTACCTCAGCCGGGACTTCGGCTGGACGGTCTACATCTCGCTGCTCGACCTGGCCGGTGCCGCGCAGCCCGACCAGCTCTCCGACATCGCCGCCGGGACGGGTACCGGGGGGTTCTGGCAGCGGGTCGCACAGGTGGTGATCACCATCTGCGGGATCACCTTCGCACCGGTCGCCACCGCCATCGCGGTCGAGGTGCTCGGCTCCGGACGGCGCGGCCAGCCGCGCAACCCCGGGGCGGGCACCCGGGACCACGTGATCGTCGTCGGGCTCGGCAACGTGGGCACCCGCGTCGCGGCCCAACTGCACGACCTGGGCGTGCCGGTGGTCTGCATGGAACGGGATCCGCAGGCGCGCGGGGTCGCCGCCGTCCGGGCGCTCGGGATCCCGGTCGTGATGGGCGACGGCCCGTTCGAGGAACAGCTGCGCCGGGCGCGACTGAAGCACAGCCGGGCGCTGGTGGCGGTCAGCGGCGACGACGCCACCAACCTGGAGGCGGCGTTGGAGGCGCGGCACGGCAATCCCGAAGTGCGGGTGGTGGTGCGGCTGTTCGATGACAACTTCGCCGGGCACTTCTACAAGACGCTGGACAACGCGGCCTCGCGGTCGGTCTCCTACCTGGCCGCGCCGGCCTTCGCGGCGGCGCTGATGGGGCGCGAGGTGCGCGGGACGCTCTCGGTGTTCCGGCACGCGCTGCTCATCGCCGAGCTGACGGTGGAGGACGGCAGCGGGCTGATCGGCCTGAACCGGCACGACCTGGAGGACCCGGGTGGCGTCCGGGTGATCGCCGTCCGCTTCGCCCACGGCTCGCAGCTGCAGTGGGGCCTCCCCGACCGCACCCGGCAGCTCGCGCCCGGCGACCGCATCGTGGTCGCGGCCACCCGCAGCGGGCTCGCCCGGCTGAACACGGTGGCGGTGGAGGAGTGACCGCGCGGAACGGGTGACGGGTGTGACAGGTGACAGCTGACAGGTGACGGCCGACAGACTTCAGCTGACAGATTTCATCATCTGAAATCTGTCAGCTGTCGTCCGTCGGCCGTCGATGGCCGTCCGTCCGCCGTCGATCAGCGGTGGGCCGTCGGTCAGCGGTTGGTGAAGGACGGCGGGCGCTTCTCGGCGAAGGCCGCCATGCCCTCCTTCTGGTCCGCCGTGGCGAAGACCGCGTGGAAGAGCCGGCGCTCGAAGCGGACGCCCTCGGCGAGGGTGGTCTCGAACGCCCGGTTGACGCTCTCCTTCATCATGACCGCCGCCGGGGCGGACATCGCCGCGACGGTCTCGGCGGTGGCCAGGGCCTCGGCCAGCAGCTGGTCGGCGGGGACGATCCGGGAGACCAGGCCGGCCCGCTCGGCCTCCTCGGCGCCCATCATCCGGCCGGTCAGGCACAGCTCCATCGCCTTCGCCTTGCCGACCGCCCGGGTCAGCCGCTGCGAGCCGCCGATGCCCGGGATCACGCCGAGCTTGATCTCCGGCTGGCCGAACTTCGCGGTGTCCGCGGCCAGCAGGATGTCGCACAGCATCGCCAGCTCGCAGCCGCCGCCCAGCGCGAACCCGGCCACCGCCGCGACGATCGGCTTGCGCACTGCACCGAGCCGGTCCCACGGGCCCAGCCAGTCGTCCAGGTAGACGTCCGGGAACCGGTTGCCCTGCATCTCCTTGATGTCGGCGCCGGCCGCGAAGGCCTTCTCCGAACCGGTGATCACCAGACAGCCGATCTCCGGGTCCCGGTCGAAGGCGGTGGCGGCCGCGACCACCTCGTTCATCAGCTGGGTGTTCAGCGCGTTGAGCGCCTTGGGCCGGTTGAGCGTGATCAGCCCCACCCGGCCCTTGCGCTCGACCAGGATCGTCTCGTAGGTCTCGGTCTCGGTCATCGCCGTCGACTCCCATGTCCGCTGCTCGGCGCCGCGCGGGCGCGCCCTGACCACCCAACGATCTACGACGTGCCCCGTTCCGCGCCAGTCTTGACATGCGAGACGCCGGTCACGGGGCCGGGGGCGCCGCCAGGAGAGTCAGGCCAGGCCCAGCTCGTCGCCGTCGCGCGGGGCGAGGAAGCGGGCGACGTCCACCTCCGTCACCCCGGCGAGGGTGGCGGGCTCCCAGCGCGGGTTGCGGTCCTTGTCGACCACCTGGGCGCGGATACCCTCGACCAGGTCGTGGCCGTCCAGCGCGGCGCAGGAGACGCGGTACTCCTGGTCGAGCACGGCCTCCAGGGAGGGGAGCGTGCGGGCCCGGCGCAGCGCGGCCAGGGTGGCCTTGACGGCCGTGGGGGAGTTCGCCAGCACCAGTCCGGCGGCCTCCTTCGCCTCCGCGACACCGGAGTTCAGCAGGCGCTCGACGATCTCCTCGACGGTGTCGGCCGCGTAGCAGGCGTCGATCCAGGCGCGCTGCCCGGCCAGGGCGGCGGGCGGTGCGGGCTCGGTGTGCGCGGTGACGACTGCCGTGACGGCGGCGGTGGCGGCGTCGGCGGTGTCGCCGTTCGAGGCGTCCGCGCCGTCCGCGGCGGTGCTGCGGGCGAGGGCGTCGAGCAGCTCCGGGATCCGGGCCGACGGCACGTAGTGGTCCGCGAACCCGCACAGCAGCGCGTCGCCGGGGCCCATCGCGGCCGAGGTGAGCCCGAGGTGGGTGCCCACCTCGCCCGGCGCGTGGGCGAGCAGGCGGCTGCCGCCGACGTCCGGGACGAGCCCGATCCGGGTCTCGGGCATCGCGACGGTGGAGCGCTCGGTGACGATCCGGATCGCGCCGTGGGCGGACAGGCCGACGCCGCCGCCCATCGTGATGCCGTCCATCACGGCGACGTACGGCTTCGGGTACCGGGCGATCAGCGCGTTCAGCCGGTACTCGTCGCGGAAGAACGCCCGGGTGCCGGCCCCGCCCGCCTTGGCGTCGTCGTGCATCGCGCGGATGTCGGCGCCCGCACAGAGGCCGCGCTCGCCCGCGCCGGTCAGCACCACGGCGCGCACCCGGTCGTCCGTGGCCCAGTCGTCCAGCAGCGCGCGCAGGGCGCCGATCATGCCGTGGGTCAGCGAGTTGAGCGCCCGCGGACGGTTCAGCACGATCCGCCCGACCCCGCCGTCCAGGAATGCCTGGACCTCTGCCACCTCTGCGCTCATCGGGCCCGCTCCCGTCCCCTCGGTGATGGACTTTCGCCGCCCACCGTACCGGGGCGGGCGGGCCGTTGTGATCACCGGGCCGGAGATCGGGCCCGCCCGCGGCCCCGGGCTCGGCGACTCCGCCGGTTCGATGGCTCCGGCGGCTACGGCCAGGCGCGCAGGGCGAGTTCGGCGGCGCGGGCCCGGCCGACGGCGGCGGCGCCGTCCCGGGGCTTCGGTTGCCGCGCCGGGCTCTGAGCAGGCGGGAGAACGGATGACGGATGACAGCTGACAGATGATGAAATCTGTCAGCTGTCATCCGTCGTCTGTCAGTCGTCGCCTGTCGGCTGTCATCCGTTGTTCGTCACGTCCCGGGGAGGGGCGCCGTCGTTACCCCCGCACCCGCCCGGTCACCTCGCCGAAGCCGACCACGGCCCCGTCCGGCCCGGGCGCGGTGGCGGTGATGGCGACCTCGTCGCCGTCCTCCAGGAACGTCCGGGTCGTGCCGTCCGGGAGCTTCAGCGGCTCCTCGCCGTTCCAGGTCAACTCGATCAGCGCGCCCCGGGTCTCCGGCTCCGGCCCGCTGACCGTCCCCGAGGCGAACAGGTCGCCGGTGCGCAGCGAGGCGCCGTTGACGGTCATGTGGGTCAGCTGCTGCTGCGCCGTCCAGTACATCCCGGCGAACGGCGGGCGGGAGACCGGGTGCCCGTTCAGCCGGACCTCCATCGCCAGGTCCAGGCCCCACGGCTCGCCGTCCCGGTCGTCCAGGTACGCCAGCGGCTCGACGTCGCGCTCCGGCGGCGCGACCCGGGCGTGCTGCAGGGCGTCCAGCGGGACGATCCACGGCGAGATCGAGGTGGCGAAGGACTTGCCGAGGAACGGGCCGAGCGGCACGTACTCCCAGGCCTGGATGTCGCGCGCCGACCAGTCGTTGAGCAGGCAGACGCCGAACACGTGCTCGCGGAAGTCGGCCAGCGGGACCGGCTTGCCCAGCTCGGACGGCGTGCCGACGACGAAGCCGACCTCGGCTTCGATGTCCAGCCGACGCGTCGGCCCGAAGCTCGGCGCCGGGTCGGCGGGCGCCTTGCGCTGCCCGTGCGGCCGCACCACCGGTGTGCCGGAGACCACGACCGTGCCCGCCCGTCCGTGGTAACCGATCGGCAGGTGCTTCCAGTTGGGCGTGAGCGGCTCCGAGCCCGGGCGGAAGATCCGGCCCAGGTTGGTGGCGTGGTGCTCGGAGGCGTAGAAGTCGACGTAGTCGGCGACCTCGAACGGCAGGTGCAGTTCGACCTCGGCCACCGGCAGCAGCGCCGGCGACAGGGCCTCGCGGAAGGACTCGTCCGTGAGCCACGTGGTGAGGTCCGCCCGCACCCGGGTCCAGACCGGACGTCCGGCCGCCATCAGCGGGTTGAGCGAGTCCGCGTCCAGCAGCGCGGACGGTGCACCGGCCGCGCGGGCGGCCGCCCCGGCGTCCAGGACGAAGTCCCCGACGCGCACGCCGATCCGGCGCCGCCCGGGCTGGTCGGCGGCGGTGAAGACGCCGTACGGCAGGTTGTGCACGCCGAACGGCGAGTCCTGGGCGCTGGCGAGCCAGGTGCGGGGGGTGGTCAACGGTCCTCCTGGTGCGGTGGAGTGGGCGACGACAGCAGGCCGAGTACGGCCAGGTCACCCAGGGGTTCGGCGATGCTGCAGGTGCCGAACGCGGTGAACGAGTTGCGAATCACGGTAACCTGACGATCCGTCAGTGCACGTACCGCCTTGGCCAGCGCCTCACCGTCGCGTTCCGCCAGCACCTCCGCGGCCGCCGCCGGGTCGGTCTCCTGTGCGGCCAGCAGCACGTTCAGGAAGCCGTGGTGCTCGAAGCCGGTCTCCGGGTCGGTGTGCCGGACGGCGTTGTGCAGTCCGGCGGTGCACTTGTAGGGGAGTCCGCGCTGCGCGCAGCCGGCGAGGAAGGCGGCCAGTTCCGCCTCGTCCGGGAACGCTTCGGCGACCAGCCCGCCGGTGCGGAACTTCGCCCGGTACGGGCTGTCGACCAGGACGTCCAGGACGGCGTCCAGGTCGTCCCCGTGCAGGAGTTCGCGCGGCAGCTCGACGGCGGCCGGGACGTCCGGCGGCAGCAGCCGGTCCAGCTCGGCGACCGCCTCGGCAGCGTCCCGGGTGGCCAGTTCGACGCCGGCCAGCTCGAACGGCGCGGCTGCGGCGAGCGCCTGGGCGAGCTCGGCGCTGCCCCCCGGCAGCACCAGCCCGATCCTGAGCGCCGAACCGCCCACCCCCGCCGACGTGCCCGCGGCGGCGTCCACCGCCGCGGCCAACTCGCCCAGTCGGCCCGCCCCGCACAGCAGCGGGCCGACCGCCTCGGCGTACCAGGCCGCGCGGTGGACGCGGTGGGCGGGCACCGCCTCGGCGACCGGCAGGTTCCCCGGGGGGAACACCGCCGCGTCGTCGAAGAGCCCGTGGAACAGCTCGGGGACGACGCCCCCCGACGGCAGCCCGCTCATCGTCCGGGCCCCCGACCGGCCCAGGTCCAGGCGTAGTTCGCGTCCTCACTGGCCCGGCCGCCCTCGCCGAGCTCCAGCGGGCGGAAGGTGTCCACCATGACGGCGAGCTCGTCGAAGAACTCCGCGCCGATGCTGCGCTCGTACGCGCCCGGCTGCGGCCCGTGGGTGTGCCCGCCGGGGTGCAGCGAGATGGAGCCCTGGGCGATGCCCGAGCCCTTGCGCGCCGCGTAGTCGCCGCCGCAGTAGAACATGACCTCGTCGCTGTCCACGTTGGCGTGGTAGTAGGGCACCGGGATCGACAGCGGGTGGTAGTCCACCTTGCGCGGGACGAAGTTGCAGATCACGAAGTTGTTGCCCTCGAAGACCTGGTGGGCCGGCGGCGGCTGGTGGATCCGGCCGGTGATCGGCTCGAAGTCGCTGATGTTGAAGGCGTACGGGTAGAGGCAGCCGTCCCAGCCGACCACGTCGAAGGGGTGGTGCGGCACGGTGTAGCGGGTGCCCGCGATCCCGTTCGGGCCGCGGTGCTTGACCAGCACGTCGACGTCCCCGGAGGCGTCCACCAGCAGCGGGCCGACCGGCCCACGGAAGTCCCGCTCGCAGTACGGCGCGTGCTCCAACAGCTGCCCGTACTTGGACAGGTACCGCTTCACCGGGGTGATGTGGCTGTTCGCCTCGATGCAGTACGCGCGCAGCGGCTCGTCGCCGGTCGGCACCCAGCGGTGGGTGGTGGCGCGCGGGATGATCACGTAGTCGCCCTGGCCGACCTCGATCGAGCCGAACACCGTCTCGACCGTGCCCGCGCCGGACTCCACGTACACGCACTCGTCGCCGAGCCCGTTGCGGTACAGCTCGCTGGGGGCCCCGGCGGCGACGTACGAGATCCGCACGTCGCCGTTGCCGAGGACCAGCCGACGGCTGCCGACGACGTCCGCGGACTTCCACTCCTGGCCCGCGAACAGCTCGTGCAGCTTGAGGTGACGGGGGAGCAGCGGGTGGTTGGGCACCGTGGACTGGTCCGGCAGCTCCCAGGACACCGCGTTGACCACGGCCGAGGGGATGCCCCGGTGGTAGAGCAGCGAGGAGTCCGAGGAGAACCCCTCCTCGCCCATCAACTCCTCGTAGTACAGCCCGCCTTCGGGGGTGCGGTGCTGGGTGTGCCGCTTGGGCGGGATGCTGCCCAGCTGCCGGTAGTACGCCATCTCCGTGGTCCTCCTCGACCGTTCGTCAGAGCTCTCCGACGCTCACAGGTTGCCGCGTCGGTCCTGCTCGCGCTCGATCGACTCGAAGAGCGCCTTGAAGTTGCCCTTGCCGAAGCCCAGCGAACCGTGCCGCTCGATGAACTCGTAGAAGACGGTCGGGCGGTCGCCGATCGGCTTGGTGAAGATCTGCAGCAGGTAGCCGTCCTCGTCGCGGTCGACCAGGATGCCGCGCTTCTTCAGCTCCTCGATCGGAACGCGCACCTTGCCGATCCGCTCGCGCAGCTCCGGGTCGTCGTAGTAGGCGTCCGGCGTGTCGAGGAACTCGACGCCGCGCGAGCGCAGCACGTCCACGGTGGTGAGGATGTCGTTGGTGGCGAGCGCCATGTGCTGGCAGCCGGGGCCGGTGTAGAACTCCAGGTACTCGTCGATCTGGGACTTCTTCTTGGCGATGGCCGGCTCGTTGAGCGGGAACTTCACCCGGTGGTTGCCGCTGGCGACGACCTTGGACATCAGCGCGGAGTACTCGGTGGCGATGTCGTCGCCGACGAACTCGGCCATGTTCACGAAGCCCATGACGCGGTTGTAGAACGACACCCACTCGTCCATGCGGCCCAGCTCGACGTTGCCGACGGCGTGGTCGAGGGCCTGGAAGAGGCGCTTCGGCGAGCCCTCCGGGTGCTTGACCTTGCTCTGCGCGACGACGTAGCCCGGCAGGTACGGGCCGTGGTAGCGGGAGCGGTCGATCAGGGTGTGGCGGGTCTCGCCGTACGTGGCGATGGCCGCGCGGCGCACGGTGCCGTTCTCGTCCGAGACGTCGTTCGGCTCCTCCAGGACGGTGGCGCCGGTCGCACGGGCGTGCTCGATGCACTTGTCGACGTCCGGGACCTCCAGGGCGAGGTCGACGACGCCGTCGCCGTGGCGGCGGTGGTGGTCCAGCAGCGGGCTGTCCGGCTGGACGCCGCCCTTGATCACGAAGCGGCAGGAGCCGGAGCGGAGCACGTACGCCTTGCGGTCGCGGCGGCCGGTCTCCGGGCCGGAGTAGGCGACCAGCTCCATGCCGAACACGACCTGGTAGAACTGGGCCGTCTGGGTGGCGTTGCCGACCACGAAGACGACTGCGTCCTGGGCCGTCACCGGGAACGGGTCGGCGGCCTGGTCGTGCTCGACGAGGCCGACGAGGCGGCGCAGCTGGTCGGCGTCAAGACCGGCCTCGCGCTCCTCGGGGGTCAACTCAAGGGCGTGGGACTGCGTGGTCATCGCTCGTTCCTCCACTTCGGGCCTCGCCTTCGAGGCTTCCGCTGGATCGCGGCCGCACCGCGGATGGGTGGGCGGTGTGGTTGCGGAGAGCTTGCTACTGTCGGGGTGGTTGGGCAACAGGTCGGTTTTTCACTGCTCAATGTGTACAAGCTGGTCAGGATTTCCCGCCTTGCACTGCGCAAAATGTGCTGCCACTTCCCGGTGATACACGAAGTCTGCGCAATCACCGTCGACGGGTCGTTCACGGGTTCCCGGCCTCGGAGCCGCTCGCGGGGAGGTGGCGCAGGAACCAGTTCCGGGCCAGCTCAGCGACCTGATCCAGGGTCCCGGGCTCTTCGAAGAGGTGGGTCGCGCGCGGCACCACCGCCAATTCACTCTCGCAGCGCAGCCGACTCCCGGCCCGCCGGTTGAGGTCGAGCACGGTGGTGTCCAGGGAGCCGACGACGAGCAGCGTCGGGGCGCTCACCCGGCCCAGCACCTCGGCCCCGGCGAGGTCCGGGCGGCCGCCCCGGGAGACCACCGCGCGCACGGCCGGGCCCAGCTCGGCGGCGGTGTGCAGCGCGGCGGCGGCCCCGGTGCTGGCGCCGAACAGGCCGAGCGGCAGTCCGCGGGTCTCGGGCACGGTGCCGGTGTCGGGCACGATCCCGGTCCCGGTCCCGGTGTCGGGCACGATCCCGGTCCCGGTCCCGGTGTCGGGCACGGTCCCGGTCCCGGTCTCGGGAGTGGTGCCGTCCTCGGGGTTCAGCTGCCGGGCGACGGCGGTCAGCCGGGAGCCCAGCAGTCCCACGTCGAAGACGTTGTGGCGGTCCGGTTCCTCGGCCTCGGTCAGCAGGTCGAACAGCAGCGTGGCCAGCCCGGAACGGTTCAGGTACTCGGCGACGTACCGGTTGCGCGGACTGTGCCGGCCGCTGCCGCTGCCGTGCGCGAAGACCACCACGCCGCGCGCGTGCGGCGGGACGGTCAGCCGGCCCGCGAGGCGGACCCCGTCGGCGGGCAGGACCAGCTCGCGATCGGTCCCGGCGTAGGCCGCAGCCGGATCCCCCGGGTCCGACTCCCGCTGCTGCTCCCGGACCCGGGCCTCGGCGAGCAGCCGAAGCACCTCCGCGTCCTCGGTCTGCGAGAAGTCGGCGTAGAACTCGCCGATCGCGAAGAACGGGGACGGCGTGTCGACGCAGACCAGCTCGTCGGCGACCTCCTCAAGGCGGTCCGTCCAGTCCCGGGGCGCCACCGGCACGGCGAGCACCACCCGGGCCGCGCCCCGCGCCCGGACGATCCGGCAGGCCGCCCGGGCGGTGGACCCGGTGGCGATGCCGTCGTCCACCACGACCACCGTGCGGCCGCGTACGTCCGCGGGCGGGCGGTCGCCCCGGTAGCGACGGGCCCGGCGCTCCAGCTCGGCGCGCTCGCGCCGCTCCACCTCGGCCAGTTGGCCGTCGGTGACCGAGGCGAGCCGGATGACCTGCTCGTTCAACACCCGGACGCCGTCCTCGCCGATCGCCCCCATGCCCAGCTCGGGTTGGTAGGGCACGCCGAGCTTGCGGATCACGCAGATGTCCAGCGGCGCACCGAGCGCCTTGGCCACCTCGGCGGCGACCGGCACCCCGCCCCTGGGCAGCGCCACGATGACGATCCCGGGGCCGCCCACGTGACCGAGGCGCGCGGCCAGCTGCCGGCCCGCCTCGGTGCGGTCGGCGAAGTGGGTGAAGTGGGTTCCGGTGACGTGCATGACACGGCCTCCGGTTCCACCGTACGTCGTTCCGGGCGGCGTGCACGGTGCGGTGGCGGACGCGTGCGGCCCGGGTGGTACGGCGCGGACAGCGGTCGGCAGCGCGGGCCGGGCTCGTACCGGAGGGGCCCTGACCGGGACGGGAGCGACCCGGGACGGGGCGGGGGCGGCCCGGGATCCGCCCGGGATCGGGCCGGGCGGGCCTAGGGATCCGCCCGGGATCGGGCCGGGATGTGGCCGGGCGGGCCTAGGGATCTGGCCGGGATCGGGCCGGGCGGGCCTAGGGATCCGCCCGGGATCGGGCCGGGATGTGGCCGGGAGCGGGACGGGACGCAACCCCCGTGTGGGCGGGACAGCGGGCGGCGCACCGTGGATCGCAGAGGCGGACCGAAGGGCCCGCCGGTGACCGGAAGGAGCGCTCGACATGCCGGGCACCGTCATCACCGATCTCCGCCGACGCGGCGCCGTGGACCCCGGCCGGCTGCTCGCGGGACCGCTGCGCGGCGTCGGCCTGCAGCGGCTCGAACCGGGCCACAGCACCGAGGTGGCCGCCGACGGCGTCGAGCACGCGCTCTACGTCACCGCCGGCTCCGGCCTCGCCGAACCGCCCGAGAACGCGGTACGGCAGGACGCCCCGCCGGAGGACCACGACGCCGAGCCGTGCGACACCGAGCCGTGCGACGCCGGACCTCGCGACGCCGGCATCCCCCTCGTCGAGGGCACCGCCGTCGTCCTCCCGCTCGGCACCCGGACCGTCCTCACCGCCGGCACCGCCGGGATGGAGTACTTCCACGCCGTCCTGACCGTTCCCGCCGACGCCCGCACCTCCACCGGCGGAGATGAACCCGCATGATCGTCACCACCGACACCGGCGCCGCCATGGTCGTCCTCGGCCCGAACGGCGAACGCGTCCGGATCCGCCCCCTGGCCCGTCGCCCGATGCTCACCAGTGCCTGCGAGGCCTTCGACCACCTGCGGCTGAGCCCGGGCGCCCACCACGTGCTGACCGGCCGGCCCGACGCCGAGACCGTCCTGCACGTGCTGCGCGGCGCCGCCGTCGTCGGCCGACTCTCCGACGAGCCCGACCACCTGGCCTCGGAAGGCGATCTGCTGCTGGCCCGCCGTGGTCGCACGCTGCACCTCGAAGCCGGCCCGCTCGGCGCCGAACTGCTCTGCCTCACCCTCGCCGTTCCCCGGCACCGCGCCGGCACCCGGGCCGCCGTGGCCCGCCGCGCCGCCCGCCGCGACCGGCCCTGACCCTCCTGCCCGTCCCGGACCGTTCGTCCTCCGTCCGAGGAGCCTCTCGTGATCGTCGTACCCGCCGCCGTCCCCCGCACCGCGCCCGTCCTCCGGCGGCTGATCGACCCGGAGCAGCGGCCCTTCGTCCGCGCCGGACTGACCGTCGAGACCCTGCCGCCCGGCGTCCGGGTCGACCAACGTCCCCACGGATGCGCGGAGTCGGTCACCGTGGTGCTCTCCGGCCGCCTCGCCGCGGCCGGCCGGATCCTCTGCCCGGGCGAGGCGCTGCACCACCGGCCCGGCACCGGCTACCGGCTCACCGCCGTCCGGGGCGCGCCGACCGCCGTGCTCACCGTGCGCCCCACCCCGCCCCGGGGCGACATCCCGGCCCAGCGTTCGGGCCCGGAGCCCGCCCGCGCCTGGCGGCAGGTCGACGTGGGCACCGTGGACCTCGACCCCGGCGGCCTCTGCGGGCCGTACGAGGACCGGGCGGCCGACGCGTTCCTGCTGGTCCTCTCCGGGACCGGCGCCTTCCTCGGCGAGCTCGGCGAAGTGCCGCTGTTCCCCGGCGACTTGGTCTACGTCCGGGCCAAGGAGCGGTACGGCCTGCGGGCCGGGTCGCGCGGGCCGGTCACCGCCGTGCTGGGCCGGATCGGCGCACCGGGCGCCGAATCGGGACCGGAATGGGACACCAGGCCCATGCGGTCGGGGCGTGTCCGTCCGCAGAGTTGAACGTGATCGATCGACCGCGACCGGTCACTCGGAAGAATCGGGAGTACCTCCTCATGGCAACCGACACCACGACCACGGCGATCTGCGCGGCCGGCGTGCTGGCAGGCCTGATCGCGGCGGCCATGGCGCTGCGCAGCGCGTGTTCCGCCTCCACCTCGACGTCCCGTAGCCGTTCTGCCCTGTCCCCCGTCGTGACACCGGACAGCGGTGGCGGCATCGGCTGCAAGCTCGGCAACTGCGAAGGGCCGCCGACCCCTCCCGGACCGGCCGCCTGACAGATAACAGATGACAGATAACAGGGAACAGATGACAGATTTCGAAATCTGTCATCTGTCCCCTGTTGTGTGCACATCGCCCCCTTCTGCCCGCTCGCGCCCGCGCCTGCCGCCTGCCGCCTGGCACCGATCACCGGTCACCGGTCACCGATCCGACGCCGCCGAGCGCGGCAGCACCGCCAGCACCTGGGTGCCGCCGTCCGTCGGAAGCGCGCGGACGGTGCAGTGCCCGCCGATCTCCGCCGCCCGGTCCGCCATCGACCGCAGCCCCACCCCGCTGCCGTCGGGCGGGGAGTCGCCGTCCGCCCGGTACCCCACCCCGTCGTCCTGCACCGTCAGCGTCAGCGCCTCCGCGTCCACCCGCAGCGTGATCAGAGCCGTCCGTGCCCGGGCGTGCCGCAGCACGTTGTTCAGCGCCTCCGCCGTGATGCGGTACGCCGCGACCTCCACCGCCGCCGGAAGCTCCGGCAGCGGGTCCGGCGACAGCACCGCCGTCACGGTCAGCCCGGCCCCGCCGAAGGTGTCCGCCAGCTGCCGCACCGCCCGGGTCAGCCCGAACTCGCCCAACGGCGCCGGCCCGAGCCGGTCGGTGATCCGGCGGACCTCCTTGATCGTCAGGCCCAGGCCGTCGGAGACCCCGCGCAGCGTGTCCGCGAGCCCGTCGGCCGCCGAGGTGGCCGCGTTGTCCACCCGTAGCCGCAACCCGGCCAGTGCCGGCCCGAGCCCGTCGTGGATGTCCCGCCGCAGCCACCGCCGCTCCTCCTCCCGCGCGGCGACGATCTGCTCCCGACTGGCCTGCAGGTCCTCCTGGAGCCGCAGCGAGGCGACGGCGGGCGACGCCTGGTCGGCGAGCGAGCGCAGGATGTCGATGTCGCTGGCCTCCAGCCGTTCCTCGCCGGCGCGCAGTCCGACGGTCAACTCGCCGATCGGCAGCCCGTTGTGGACCAGTGCGAAGTCCTGGCTGCGCCCGTCCAGCCGTCCGGCGGTGGCCAGGGTGCGCCGCCCGGCCCGGGTGGTGACGGCGAGCGTGACCCCGGGCAGCCGCAGCTCCTCGGCGACGGTCGCGCACAGCGTCTCCGGCAGCCGCGCCGGGTCGACCACCTGACGCACCCGCCCCGCGAGCGTCCGCAGTACCTGGTACGGCTGCGCGCGCTCGCCGTAGTACAGCCGGTCCACCAGGGCGACGACCCGCCGCGCCGCCCGCGGCAGGGCTGCGCCGAGCGCGTACACCAGGGCGATCAGCAGCAGTGCCGCCCCGCCGCGCCCCGGCAGCAGCCAGGTGGAGAGCACGGCGGCGGCGACCACGAACAGCCCGGTGACCCCGGTGCCCAGCAGCAGCCCGATCAGGACGCTGCGGGCCGCCCGGTCGAGCCGCCAGCCGTGGTCCCGGATGACCAGGAAGGCCACCGCGACCGCCCAGACCAGTCCCGCGGCGGCGAACAGCGAGTAGCTGAGCCAGTAGTGCTCCTCGAAGTTCCGCGAGTACAGGTCCTGCATGCCGGCCCAGAGCAGGTAGGCGCCGAGCATCGCCGCCACCCGCAGCCGGTGCCGACGAAGCTCGCCCTCGTCGCCCGCCCGCCGGCGGGGACGCAGCAGCCGGGTCAGCAGGACGACGGTCACGATCCCGATCAGGCATTCGCCGACCAGCAGGTCGTGGCCGCCCAGGGCGTCGGTCGCGACGCCGAAGAAGTGCGCGGGCGGGTTGCCGGCCAGCGGGTTGGGCCGCCCGAACAGCTTCGGGCGGTCGAGCCGTTGGGACATCTCCGGGACCACGAACAGCGCGACGGCGCCGATGTACCACCACCAGCGCCGGGTCGTCAGCCGGCCGTCGGGCAGCCACAGCGGGAGCACGTAGAAGATCGTGACGTTCACCGAGCTGCAGAGCGCGGCGAAGGCGGCGACGGCGCCGACGATGCCCGGGTCGGTGATCTCGACCGAGACGGGTGCGGCCGCGGCGTCCGGCAGGATCTCGGTCAGTGCGTAGACGAGCAGCACCCACCCGAGCGGGTTGCCGGGGCGGTGGGCGTGCAGCAGCATGCCCGCCCCCGCGGTCGGGAGGGCGTAGATCAGGTTGCCGAGTTCGTCGCGCGGTTGCTGTACGCCCGGATCGCCGAGGTGGACGAGCACGTAGCAGATCCACAGCGTCGAGGCGACGACGCAGAGCGCCGTGGCGAACGCGGCGGCGGTCAGCTGCCGTTGGGCCGGTGTACGGCGCCGGACGGAGGTCACCGTGGTCATGGCACCACCTCGCAGACGGGCTGGGGCCGGGTGGGGCGGACTCCGGTGGTGCGAACCCCCCGGCGGTACGGACTCCCGGTCGGCGAGCCGGCCGGCGGCGTGAACCGAGCCAGGTTCCAGTCTCGACGGCCCGGTGTCCCGGGCGCGTGAGGCAGCGGTCTCGGATCCTGCCCCGACCGCCGGTCCCGGTGCCGGGTCGACCCTCGCCCGGCCCCGGATCGACCGCCGGTTCCGGCGCCGGATCGGCTTCCGCCTCGCCCGCCACGCGGACGACTTCCGAGCATGTCACGGAAAGTAGCCGATTTGCTGCTGGTAGTGTCGGCCGTGTGGATGAAGAACAGCCGTTGGCACCCTCGGGCCCGGGTGGCGCACCGCCCGTCCGTGTACTGATCGTCGACGATCACCCCCTCTTCCGGGAGGGGCTCAAGGCCGCACTGGAGAGCGCCGAGGGCGTCCTCGTGGTGGCCGAGGCCGAGCGGGTCGCCGATGTGCCGGAGGCGGTCGCCCGGCACCGCCCGAGCGTGGTGATCATGGACCTGTCGCTGCCCGACGGCTCCGGGCTGGAGGCCGTCCGCCGGCTCGCCGGCCAGGAGGCGCCGCCGCCGGTGCTGATGCTGACCATGTCGGACGACGACGGCAACCTGCTCGCCGCGCTCCAGGCGGGCGCGCGCGGCTACCTGGTCAAGGGCGCCGGGCGGGAGGAGGTGCTGCACGCGGTGCGGACGGTCGCCGCGGGCGGCGCCGTGTTCGGCGGCGAGGTGGCCGGACGGATCACCGCCCTGCTGGCCGGGGCCCGGATGCGCGAGGCGGGGCAGCTCTTCCCGGACCTCACCGCCCGCGAGGCGGAGGTGCTGGACCTGGTGGCGCGCGGGCTCGACAACCGGCGGATCGCCCGGGAGCTGGTGGTCGCGGAGAAGACCGTGCGCAACCACATCACGCACATCTTCGAGAAGCTGCACGTCGCCACCCGCGCCGAGGCGGTCGCCCGGGCCCGCGACATGGGGCTCGGCGACGGCTGACCCCGGCGGTGGCGGGCGGACCCGCGGACGTGGAACCGGGGGTGCCGGTCCGCCGACCGGCACCCCCGGGGGTCCCTTCGATGACTGCTGCCGCAGTCGCTCTACCGCAGGGCTCGCCCTGCCGCAGCCGTCGCTACGGCTGCATCTCGTACGTGCCCGAGAGCGCCTCGACCCGCTCCCACACCCGCGCGGCCCGCGCCGCGTCGGACACCGGGCGGCGCACGTTCGCCAGCGCCCAGGCGGCCTGCTCCTCGGTGGTGGAGGCCTTGCCGTGCAGCTCGGTGGCGTGCGCGGAGAAGTCGCGGACCAGGGCGTCGAAGACCTGGTCCAGGACGTCCGCGTCCAGGCCGGTCGCCTCGGCCTGCTCCAGCACCAGCTGGCCGTAGACGATCAGCGCGAACAGCTGGCCGATCTCCAGCAGGAAGTCCAGGTCCGCCTGCTGCTCCTTGCTCGGCGCGTGGCTGAGCAGCAACTCGCAGAAGCCGTCGGCCTGTTCGCGGAAGCGGGCGACGTTGGGCAGCTGCGCGTGGCGGTCGTAGGCGGCGCGCCAGTCGTGGAAGCGGATCGCGCCGAGGCCGCGGGCCGGGCCCTGGCGGAACAGGAAGGCGTCGTCGGCGGCGTCCAGGCGGGTCGGCACCGGGGCGTAATCGGCCGGGGCGAACAGGTAGTTGCCCATGAACTTGAGGATCAGCGCCAGGTTGACGTGGACGGTGCCCTCCAGCTTCGGCAGGCCGCGGATGTCCTTCGCCGCCTTGTCGAAGTAGGTGTCCGCCTCGAAGCCCTTGGCCGCGATGACGTCCCACATCAGGTCGATGACCTTCTCGCCCTCGGTGGTGACCTTCATCTTGGTCATCGGGTTGAACAGCAGGTACCGGCGGTCCTCGGGGGAGGCGGTGCGGAAGTAGTCCACGGCCCGCGCGCTGAACAGCTTCATCGCCACCAGGCGGACGTACGCATCGGTCAACTCCCGCTTGACGTGCGGGAAGTCGGTGACCTTCCGGCCGTACAGCACCCGGTTGTGGGCGTGCGTGACGGCCTCGTACATCGCGTGCTCGCAGATGCCGACGGAGGCGGTGCAGAGGTTGAACTTGCCGACGTTGACGGTGTTCAGGGCGGCGTCGAAGGCGGCCTGGCCGGTGTGCAGCACGTCCTCGGCGCGCACCGGGTAGTCCTCCAGGCGGAACTCGCTGACGTACATCTGGGCGTTCACCACGTTCTTGACCAGGTGGTACGCCTCGTGGCGGCTGTCGGCGGCGAAGAAGACGTAGCCCTCGGGCCCCTCGACGTCCGAGCGGCGGCCGAACACCGAGACCAGGCCGGCCACGTTGCCGTTGCCGATGTAGTACTTGGAGCCGGTCGCGGTGAAGCCGCCCTTGCCGTCCGGGGTGAGGATCATGTCGGTGGAGTAGATGTCGGCGCCGTGGGTGCGCTCGGAGAGGCCGAACGCCATGACGTGGCCCTCCGCCAGGAGCTTGGCGGCGCGGGCCCGGACGGCCTCGTTCTCGCTCTGCCAGACCGGGCCGAGGCCCAGGATGGTGACCTGCCAGGTGTACCAGTAGCCGAGGCCGTAGAAGCCGAGGATCTCGTTCAGCTCGGCGATCCGCGCGGTGTCCCAGCGCTTGTCCGGGTCGGCCGCGGACGGGGTCAGGAACTCCGCGAACAGGCCTTCCTTCGCCGCGAATTCGAGGAAGTCGGCGTACCAGCTGCGGTCGATGTAGGTGTCGATCAGCGCCTTCTTGCCGCGGGACTCGAACCAGTCCACGGTCGCGCGCAGCAGCCGACGGGTCGGCTCGTCGAACTGTGCGGGGTCGTAGGTGCGCGGGTTGAAGAGCATCGAGGGCTCCCTGGGGTCGAGGGTGTGGGAAGCGGGTGGAAGGTTCGTGCCGACGGGTCAGGACGGCCGGTCGGCGGCGAGGCGGCGCAGGGTGGCGAGCACGTCGTCGAGCCAGGCGAGGGTCATCCGCTCGTACTCGATGCCGCCGCGCAGCACCACGTGCTGCAGCTCCTGGCGGGCGTCGAGCGCGTCGAGGTCGGGGAAGTCCCGTTGCTCGCCGTGCAGGTAGCGGGCGAGCAGGGCGGCGTGCCCCTCGCGGTGACGTTCGACCTCGGAGATCAGCGCCGCCGGGTCGTCGAAGGCGGCGGCCCGGATCTTGACCGCGAGTTCGTGCCGGACGGTCTCCGGTTCGACCGGCTCCCGCAGCCAGTCGGCCAGCGCGCTCCGTCCGGCCTCGGCCGCCGAGTAGACCTTCTTGTCCGGGCGTCCGTCCTGCGCGACCTCCTGCGCGGCCACCCAGCCGTCCGCCTCCATGCGCCGCAGCACCCGGTAGATCTGCTGGTGGGTGGCGGTCCAGAAGCGTCCGATGGAGCGGTCGAAGCGCCGGGCCAGCTCGTAGCCGGAGCCGGGCTGCTCCAGCAGTGAGACGAGGATCGCGTGCTCCAGTGCCATGACCCGAATCCTGCTATGCAACGAGTTGCATAGGCAATGGCGCCCTGCGGGGTTGAGACGCAGGTCACCGGCGTGATCGGATGGTTATCGATCATTCCGGACTATCGGGTGCAAAACAGTAGAGAAGGGACAGAATGGGTACGGGGCATGCGCCTTCCGGGTGACGGAGGACAATGCACCCCGCAGATTCCGGACCACAGGAGGTGGTATCGGTGGCAACCCATATCCCGACGGGCATGGAGCACCATCCGGACATCGTCGAACTACGAGAACACTACGAGCGGGTCACCTCGACGCCCCGGGCCCAGGGCGTCGAAGCCCTGGCCGTACTGGCCGGCCTCTTCCTGGCGGCATCGCCGTGGATCGTCGGCTTCACCGCGTTCAGCACCCTGACCGTGACCTGCCTGATCGTCGGACTGGCCTACACGGTGCTGATGGCCGGCTACGGCACGGCCTACGAACGCACCCACGCGAGGGCCTGGGCGGCCACGGCGCTCGGCGCCTGGACGATCATCTCTCCCTGGGTCATCTCCGGATCGGTCGCCCGGGGCAAGAACATCGTCACCTGCATCATCGTCGGCGCAGTGATGTTCCTGCTCGGACTCGCGGCGATCTCGATGGCCACGATCACGGCGAACGGAGCAGCGATGCGGCTCGGCCGGGCCGGTCGGGCCGGCGGAACCAGGGGCTGATCTTCCCCGCAGCCCTTCGTCCGGGGCGCGGCGGGAGCACCTCCCACCGCGCCCCGGCGCACGTCCCGCGCACCTCGTGGCCGTCTCCGGGCGCCCGGGTACCCCGGGGCGCTCCCGGCTACGGGCGCGTCATCCGCAGCACGTCCAGCGCCGCGTCCAACTGCTCCTCGGTGAGCTTGCCCTGCTCGACGTAGCCGCGCTCCAGCACCACCTGACGGATCGTCTTGCGCTCGGCCAGCGACTGCTTGGCGACCTTCGCGGCCTCCTCGTACCCGATGTACCGGTTCAGCGGGGTCACCACCGACGGCGAGGACTCCGCGTACTCCCGGGCCCGCTCGACGTTGGCGGTGATGCCGTCCACCGTCCGGTCCGCCAGCAGCCGGGCGCTGTTGGCCAGCAGCCGGACCGACTCCAGCACGTTGCGGGCGATCACCGGAAGCATCACGTTCAGCTCGAAGTTGCCGCTCGCACCGGCCAGCGTCACCGTCGCGTCGTTGCCGACCACCTGGGCGGCCACCATCAGCACCACCTCGGGCAGTACCGGGTTCACCTTGCCCGGCATGATCGACGAACCGGGCTGCAGGTCCGGCAGGTTGATCTCGCCGAGCCCGGTGCGCGGGCCGGACCCCATCCACCGCAGGTCGTTCGCGATCTTCGTGAACCCGACCGCCACCGTGCGCAGTTGACCGCTCAGCTCGACCAGGGCGTCCCGCGCGCCCTGCGCCTCGAAGTGGTCCCGGGCCTCGGTCAGCGGCAGGTTGGTGACGCGGGCCACCTCCTCGATGACCGCGGCCGGGAAGCCGGGCGGCGTGTTGATGCCGGTGCCCACCGCCGTACCACCGAGCGGGAGTTCGGCCACCCGGGGGAGCGTGGCCAGCAGCCGCTCCCGCCCGTGCCGCACCTGCGCCGCGTAGCCGCCGAACTCCTGGCCGAGCGTGACGGGCGTGGCGTCCATCAGGTGCGTGCGGCCCGACTTGACCACCTCCGCGAACTCGGCGGACTTGCGCTCCAGCGCCTCCGCGAGGTGCTCCAGAGCCGGGATCAGGTCGTGCGTCACGGCGGCGGTGGCGGCGATGTGGATCGAGGAGGGGAAGACGTCGTTGGACGACTGGCTCGCGTTGACGTGGTCGTTCGGGTGGACGGGCCGGCCCAGCCGCTCCCCGGCCAGGGTGGCGATCACCTCGTTGGTGTTCATGTTGGACGACGTGCCGGAGCCGGTCTGGAACACGTCCACCGGGAACTCGTCGTCCCAGCGCCCCTCCGCGACCTCCTCGGCCGCCGCCACGATCGCCTCCGCGGTCTCCTCGTCCAGCACCCCGAGGCGGGCGTTCACCCGGGCCGCGGCCGCCTTGATCCGGGCCAGCGCGGCGATGTGCGCGCGCTCCAGCCGCTGGCCGGACACCGGGAAGTTCTCCACCGCCCGCTGCGTCTGCGCCTGCCACTTCGCGGCGGCCGGCACCCGCACCTCGCCCATCGAGTCGTGCTCGACCCGGTACTCCTGCGGCTTCGTCTGCTCGTCACCCATCGCGCGCTGCACCTCCTGTACGGGCCGGCCGGCCCGGAACGGATCTCCGATCACGACAGCCGCGCGCGGGGCCCGGGTATTTCCGCCGGGAGCGGTCGGGTTCTCGACCGCTCCCGGTGGGGGCGCCGCGGGTGGTTCCCACCGCCGCGACAGCGGCGCGGACCGGTACGCCCGGGGCCGGGATTCGGCGCAACACACGGAGGCGCTCGCCCCGGCCGCCCCGCGCCGAGGCCCCGGGGGCCGATCGGGCCGGACTCACTCGAACGAGTGAGTCACCGGGCGGACCGCTTCAAACCGGCGTGCGGTGCTTCGTACGCTCCTCCCCGGGCCGAACCGACAGTCGGCCCGGCCCGGACAGCCGCAGCTCGGCCCGGGGGGACCAGTGCGAAGGGTGGACGGACGGATGACCAGCGGACACGGCACGACGGGTGAGACGGGCGCAGCGGGCCCGACGGGCGGGGCTGCCCCGGCGGGTGGCAGCGGTGGTGCGCCGCACCGGGGCGGCGGCACCGGGAGCGGCCTCACCCGCCGGCAGCTGCTCGGCGCCTCGGCCGCGCTCGGCGGCGCGGCCTGGATACTGCGCGGCACCGTAGGGCCGGACAGCGCCCGGGCCGCCACGCCCGTACCACCCGGGCTCCCCGCCGACACCGAGCTCTTCCAGCGGGTCTTCGAGAACTGGTCCGGCGAGGTCCGCACCGACCAGCTGTGGACCTGCGCGCCGCGCACCCCCGAGGAGGTCCCGGTCCTCGCCGACTGGGCGCACGCCAACGGGTGGCGCCTGCGGGCCACCGGGTACCGGCACACCTGGGCACCGCTCACCGTCGCCGACCGGACCCCGGAGAGCGCCCGCGTCCTGCTCGTGGACACCAGTCGACACCTCACCACCGTCATCGCGGACTCGCCCACCACCGTCCGGGTGCAGACCGGCGCCACCATGGAGGCCCTGCTCGCGCACCTGGCCGACCGCGGCCTCGGCCTGACCGCCTGTCCGGCCCCCGGCGAGATCACCGTCGGCGGTGTGCTCGCCATCGGCGGCCACGGCACAGCCGTCCCCGCGGCGGGGGAGGTGCGGCCGGACGGGCACGGCTACGGCTCGGTGAGCAACCAGGTCGTCCGGCTCACCGCCGTCGTCCTCGACCCCGCAAGCGGCCGCTACACGCTGCGCACCTTCGACCGCTCCGAGGCCGACAGCGCCGCCTTCCTGGTGCACCTGGGCCGCGCCTTCCTCACCGAGGTCGTCCTCAGGGCGGGCGCCGACCGGCCGCTGCGCTGCGTCAGTCGGCTCGACATCCCGGCGAGCGAGCTCTTCGCCCCACCGGGAGCCGCCGGTTCCGCCGGGGGCACCGCGTCCGCCGGGGGCGCCGGCGGGCTGCTCGGTGGGTTGCTGGGCGGCTTGCTGGGCGGCGACGGCCCGCGGACCTTCGCCGAGTTCGTGGAGCGCGACGGCCGGGCCGAGGCGATCTGGTTCGCCTACACCGACTACCCCTGGCTCAAGACCTGGACCGTCGCCCCGACCAAGCCGCTCGGCTCCCTCACCGTCGACCGTCCCTACAACTACCCCTTCTCCGACAGCGTTCCGGAGCCGGTGGCCCGACTGGCCGGCCAAATCGTCGGCGGCGCCTGGGGATCGGCGCCCCTGTTCGGCCAACTCCAGTACCTGGTCGCGAAGGTGGCGCTCACCGGTGACATCACGGACGTTCTGCTCTCCGGCGGGCTGATCCGCGGACTGCTCACCGGTGACGTGCTCACCCACCTGCTCGCGGGCGGCCTGCACTCCGACCTCTGGGGCCCTTCGCGCACCCTGCTGCAGTACGTCCGCCCCACCACCCTGCGGGTCACCGCCAACGGCTACGCGATCCTCGCCCGGCGCGCCGACCTCCAGTGGGTGGTCAGCGAATTCGCCGCGTACTACCGGGAGTTGCTCGCCGAGTACCAGGCCCGGGGCGAGTACCCGGTGAACGGCGCGGTGGAGATCAGGGTCACCGGCCCGGACGATCCGGCGTACTCCGGCGTCCCCGGTGCCCGGCCCCCACTGCTGTCCGCGCTGCGCCCGCGCGCCGACCGCCCGGAGTGGGACACGGCGGTCTGGCTCGACGTCCTCGCCTTCCCCGGCACGCCCGGACTGGAGCGCTTCGCCCGGGACCTGGAGCAGTGGCTGCTGCGCACCTTCGACGGCACCAGGGCGGGCCTGCGGGTCGAGTGGTCCAAGGGCTGGGCCTACACCGCCGACGCCGCCTGGTCCGACCCCGACCTGATCGACCGGGTCATCCCCGGCAGCCTGCGGGCGGGCGGCGGGCCCGGCTGGGACGAGGCGGTCGCCGTCCTGGACCGGCACGACCCGCACCGGGTGTTCGGAAACCCCTTCCTGGACCGCCTGTTGAAGTGACGCGAGCCGACGGCCACGCCGCCGACTGACGCAGCGTCAGATGTGTTCCATCACGATCACCGCCAGGGTGTCCGGAGCCAGCGCGCGGAACACGTGCGGAGCGTCGCCCGGGTAGCTCACGTAGTCGCCCGGGCCCAGCTCGACCGGCGCCTCCGCCGGCCCGACCAGCGCGCGTCCGGAGCCGATCATCACGTGCTCGACGGTGCCGGGCATGTGCGGGTCGGAGGCCCTCGTCTCGCCCGGCTGCGCCTCGATCCGGTAGATGTCGCGCCGGGCGTTGGGCGGGCAGGAGGAGAGCACGGTGGCGGCGTAGTCGGCGCGCTCGGAGTGGGTCACCGGGCCCTCGCCGGCCCGGATCACCTTGACCGCGGGGCGCGGCGGGTCGACGAGGCGGCTGAACGGCACGTTCAGTGCGACCCCGAGTGCCCAGAGCGTCTCCACGCTGGGGTTGCCCGCGCCCGACTCCAGTTGGGAGAGCGTCGACTTGGCGATCCCCGCACGCCGGGCCAGCTCGGCCATCGACAGTCCGCTGCGCTCGCGTTCGCGCCGGATGGAGGCGGCGATCTGGCCGATCAGCTCGGTCCCGGAGCCGCCGGCGGCGACGGCCGGGGTGGTCTGGTCACTCATGCTCGCCACTCACGCTTTCCTCTGGCTCCTTCGCTGCCCGCCGGCTTCCGTGGCCGGCCGGACCCGTGCGGCCGCCCGTGCGGCCGGTAGCAGCGGTACGACCGGTACGACCGGTGCCGTTCATGCTGCCACGACCACCCGGGCCTGCGGGGATGCTCGGGGCGACCGCCGTTCGGCCTGTCGGTCTCATCGTTCGCCTTGACGAACGCGGCGAAGTGGGTTCACTCTAATGGACATGCGTTCGCTACTCCGAACACTGGAGCATGCCACCCTTCGTGACATCGCCCTGGTCTGTCTGGCCGACGCCCTCGTCGGCGCTTCCTTCGGCGCGATCAGCGTCTCCGGCGGTCTGCCGCTGTGGGTGCCGATCGCACTCTCCGTCCTCGTGTTCGCGGGCGGCTCCCAGTTCGCGGCGGTCGGCGTGGTGCTGTCCGGCGGCGGCGTGCTCGCGGCCGTCGCCACCGGACTGGTGCTCAACGCCCGGCTGCTGCCCTTCGGCTTCACGGTGGCCGACGTCCTCGACGGCCCGTGGTGGCGGCGGCTGCTCGGTGCGCAGCTGATCACCGACGAGACCGCCGCCTTCGCCCTGCAGCAGCGCGAACCGCGTCGGCGCAGGGCCGTCTTCTGGCTCTGCGGGATCGCCCTGTACGCGGTGTGGAACGTCTCGGTGCTGCTCGGTGCCGTCGCGGGCGGGCTGATCGGCGACACCGACGCGCTGGGCCTGGACGCGGCCTTCCCCGCGGTGCTGCTCGCGCTGGTGCTGCCCTCGCTCGTGGACCGCCGCACCCGTACGGCCGCCGTGGCGGGCGCGGTGGTGGCGGTCGCGGCGACGCCGTTCGTGCCGGGCGGGCTGCCGGTGCTGCTCGCCCTCGTCGGGCTGCTGTTCGCCGGCCGGCCGGGCGCGGGAGTGGCGCCCGAGGGGGAGACGCCCGAGGGGGAGGCGCCCCATGGGCAGGCGTGCGTGGAGGAGACGCCCGCGCCGGCCGGCCGGGCGGTCCGGACGGATCCGCCGATGAAGGAGGCGGTCCGATGATGCCGCTGTACGCCGTGCTCTCACTGGCCGTCGGGACGTACGCGTTCCGGCTCGCCGGACCGCTGCTCGGGCGTCGGATCACCCTCTCGGAGCGGGTGCGGCAGCTGCTGGCGGTCGCGGCGGCGGTGCTGCTGGTCGCCCTGGTGGCGACCGGGGCGCTGACCCAGGGACACGGCTTCGCGGGGTGGGCCCGCCCGGCGGGGGTGCTGGTCGCGGGGGTGCTCGCACTGCGTCGGGCGCCGTTCCCGCTGGTGGTCGTCGCGGGCGCGGCGACGACGGCGGTGCTCCGGCTGTGTGGGGTGGGGTGAGCCTCCTCAGCCGCTCAGGGCCTTGAAGAAGATCGTCGTCGGGCGGGGGACTCCCGCCGGGCCGATCGCGTACCCGCCGCCGGCCACCGAGCCGTCCATGTCGCTTTCCTCACTCGCTCGCGCCCACCAATGCCCTGCCGCGTGCGGAATACTCGCCGGTACTCCGCAGACCACGCCGGGACCGGGCGCCGAGACCGGTTCTCCGCTGAGACTACAAGGAGCTTCGATGACGAAGCCGACCCGGATCGACCCGTCCGACCTGCTCGCCGTCGGCGACCTCCTCACCGACGAGGAGCGGCTGATCCGCGACACCGTCCGCCGGTTCACCGAGGAGCGGATCCGCCCGCACATCGGCGACTGGTTCGAGCGCGGCGTCTTCCCGGCCCGTGAACTCGCCCCCGAACTCGGCGCCCTCGGCGTGCTCGGCATGCACCTCGACGGCTACGGCTGCGCGGGCGCCGGCGCGGTGGCCTACGGCGTGGCCTGCATGGAGCTGGAGGCGGCGGACTCGGGGCTGCGCAGCTTCGTCTCCGTCCAGGGCTCGCTCGCCATGCGCTCGATCCACGCCTTCGGCTCCGAGGAGCAGAAGCAGCGCTGGCTGCCCGGCATGGCCGCCGGCGAGCTGATCGGCTGCTTCGGGCTCACCGAGCCGGACTTCGGCTCCGACCCGGCGAACATGCGCACCCGAGCGGTCCGCAAGGGCGGCGAGGGCGGCGACTGGGTGCTGTCCGGCAGCAAGATGTGGATCACCAACGGCAGCATCGCCGACGTCGCCGTGGTCTGGGCGCAGACCGAGGAGGGGGTGCGCGGCTTCCTGGTCGAGCGCGGCACCCGCGGCCTGACCGCCACCGACGTGCACGGCAAGCTCTCCCTGCGCGCCTCCGTGACCAGCGAGCTCGCCTTCGACGAGGTGGTCCTGCCCGCCGATGCCGTGCTCCCCGGGGTGGTCGGCCTGCGCGGGCCGCTCTCCTCCCTCAACGAGGCCCGCTACGGCATCCTCTGGGGCACCGTCGGTGCGGCCCGCGACTGCTACACCGCCGCCCTGGACTACGCCAAGGCCCGGATCCAGTTCGACCGTCCGATCGCCGGCTTCCAGCTGACCCAGCAGAAGCTGGTCGAGATGATGCTGGAGGTCGAGAAGGCCTACCTGGTGGCGCTGCGGATCGGCCGGCTCAAGGAGGAGGGCGCGGCCCGCGCGCCGCACGTCAGCTTCGGCAAGCTCAACAACGTCCGCGCCGCGCTGGAGATCGCCCGCAGCGCCCGGACCGTCCTCGGGGCGAACGGCATCACCACGGAGTACCCGGTGCTGCGGCACGCCAACAACCTGGAGTCGGTGCTCACCTACGAGGGCACCAGCGAGATCCACACCCTCGTCCTCGGTGAGGCCATCACCGGCGAGTCCGCGTACCGCTGACGGGCCGTCCACCCCGGGGTGAGCAGGAGAAATCCGGTGGCCGGGCGCGCGGCGACCCGGCTACCGTTCCCTGCCATGACCGGTCAGCACGTCCAGACGCCCCCGACCACCACCCTCTGGCGCCCCACCGGGCCCCAGGAGCTGGCGCTGGTCGAGGCCGCCGAGTGGCGTGCCTGGCCGCCCCGCCTGCCCGACCAGCCGATCTTCTACCCCGTCCTCGACGAGGACTACGCGATCCGGATCGCCCGGGACTGGAACGTTCCGGCCTCGGGCGTCGGCTACGTGACCCGTTTCGAGGTCGAGACCGAGTTCCTCGCCCGCTACCCCGTGCAGCAGGCCGGCGGCCGGACGATCCTCGAACTCTGGGTGCCCGCCGAGGAGCTGGACGAGTTCAACCGGCACATCGTCGGCCGCATCGAGGTGGTCCACGAGTTCCGGCCCGAGCCGTGACGGCGCCGGACGTGACGGCGCCGGACGGGTCGGGGCCCGCCGTGACGGAGGCGGCCGACCGCGTCCTGCTCACCTCGGCCCAGCCGACCAGCACCACCGCCCTGCTCGTCGAGGCCGCCGCCCGACGCGGCCTCACCACCGCCGTCCTGCACGGCCCGGAGACGGTCCGGCAGCTCGCCGGACGGCCCGTCCACTGGTACGGCGGGCCGCTCGTCGCCGCCCGGATCGCCGCGCCGCTGGGCCTGGCCCTGCTCGAACCCGAGGACGACTGGCTCGCCCGGCTCCCCGAGGAGTTCACCCGCCGCCGGATCGAGCTCACCACGCTCGCCGAGGCCTGGACGCTGCGCCACCCGGCGTTCGTCAAGCCGCCCGCCGACAAGTCGCTGCCGCCCGCCGTCTACCCGGACGGCTCCCGACTGCCGCGCACCGGGGAGCGGATCGGCCCGGACACGCCCGTCCTGGTCAGCGAGCCGGTGACGTTCGCCGCCGAGTACCGGCTGTTCGTCCGCGACGGCGAGGTGCTCACCGGCAGCCGTTACGCCCGCTTCGGCCGGCTCGACCCCGCGCCGCTCACCCCCGAGGCCGTCGCCTTCGCCCACCGTCTGCTCGCGGCCGTCGGCGACACCCTGCCCGGGGCGGTCGCCCTGGACGTCGGCCCGATCGCCGACCCGTACGACCCCGCCGAGCGGTGGGCCGTGGTCGAGGCCAACCTGCCGTGGTTCGCGCACTGCTACGCCGCCGACCCGGAGCGCGTCCTGGACGTCGTGCTGCGCGCCGCCGGCCCGGCCGTCGAGCTCGCGGAGGCCGACCGCCGCTTCGTCCGCACGGCCGTCTGACCGCGGGTCGCCCGGACGGCCTTCCGGCTTCGGGTCCGTCCGGACAGCCGTCCGACCGCCGATCGGCGATCTCCCGACACCCGGCGGACACCTGCCGTTCGACGGTGCGACGCCGGACGGTACGGCGGCCGGTGAAGCATGGCGCGGTCGGCGGCGGCCCCTGACGGGCGCGGCCGACCGCGTGCACGACCGAAAGGAACCCCCGCCATGTCCGCTGTCCAGTGGCCCCGCCCCCGGGTGCTCGTCGTCGGGATCGACGGCGTCCGCCACGACTACCTCGCGCAGGTGCCGATGCCGCGCCTCCAGGAGGTCGCCGAGGCCGGGTTCCTGGTGCCGGTCACCGTGGCGGACACCACGCCGACGATGTCCGGGCCGTGCTGGGCCACCATCGTCACCGGCGTCGAGCCCGCCAAGCACGGCGTCTGGGGCAACCACCTGGCCGGCAACCGGCTCGACGTGTTCCCCGACTTCGCCACCCGCCTCAACCGCGGCGACCGCCGCCGCACCTTCGTGGCGGCCGGCTGGGACCCGCTGATGATCAACGAGTCCGGCGGTCCGCTCTTCCGCGCCCCCGGCCGGCTCTCCTACATCGCCCCGGCCGAGGACACCCCCGAGGCCTGGGAGGTCGTGGACGAGGAGGTCACCCGGGAGGCCGTCCACGTCCTCGGCACGGCCGACCCCGAGGCGTCCTTCGTCTACCTCGGCGCCGTCGACGAGACCGCCCACTTCCTCGGCTGCGGCGACGAGTACCGCGCCGCGATGCGCGCCGCCGACGAGCGCCTCGGCCGCCTCCTGGACGCCGTCCGCGGCCGCGCCACGTACGCCGAGGAGCAGTGGACCGTCATCGTCGTCACCGACCACGGCCACGTCGACGCCGGCGGTCACGGCGGCCGCACGGTCGAGGAGCGGACGGCCTGGGTCGCCTGCGCCGGGCACGGCATCCCGGCCGGACCGCCCGCCGGCGAGATCCGCCACCCGGACGTCGCCGCCCAGGTGTACGCCTCCCTGCTGCGCCCGATCGACCCGCACTGGACCCTCGACGGACGCCCCTTCCCGGTCGCCCGCCCGGTGCCCGTGACGGTCTGACCCGCGGAGCGGACCCGCGGGACCACTCCGGCTCGCGGGCCCGGCCGACTGCGGCCGGACCCCGACGACGCCCCGATGCTCCGGCGCTCCCGATGCTCCGGTGCTCCCGATGTCCCGGGGCCCGGATGCCCCGGGTGCAGCACGCCGGGCTGCGGCGGCGCCGGGCTTGAGCGAGGCTCGATCGGGGCTCGGGCGGCGCTCGACCAGGGTGTGCCAACCTGAGCGCCGGACCGGCACGTACCCGGTCTCCGGAGTTCAGCGCCTCTGCCGGAAGACATACGCCTGAAGGTGGAGACGGTACCCCGTGGGTTGGAGACAAGATCGCGACTTGGTGGTGACGCTCCGCCGGAGCGGTACGGGCCACGATGGTTGCACCGGACGGCGCAGCGCGTCGCCCGGGTCGGCGGCGCAGAGGTGAACGGCTGTCGGCGACGGACGCGGGGCAGCGGAACGGCACGGACACCGGACACCGGGCACGGGTACCGGCCGAGGGCACCGGTCACGGACACGGACACAGAGAGGACAGTCGGGCATGAAGGGCATCGTGAGCAAGGTCGCGCTGGGAGTCGCGGGCACCGGCATGGCCGTGGCCGTGGCGGCTGTGGCAATCGGCCCGAGGGTGTCCGACTGGTACGACGGCCGCCACCAGGAGCAGGCCTCGTACGAGTCCGGCACCCAGGCCAAGGCCGAGCGCCGCTCGGTGCCGGACTGGCTGCCCGACAACGCCTCCGGCGTGAAGTACCTGATGTCCACCACGGGCGACGACCGCCTGCTGCGCGCCACCCTCCCCGAGGGGCGGCTGCCCGTCGGCTGCACCACCAGGCTGCCGGGCAAGTCCGCGCACCCGGTGCCGATGACGCTCAAGGCCGGCTGGTTCCCGGAGGGCGTCGCAGCCAAGGTCAGCGGTGTTTGCGGGCACTACAACGTGGCGCTGACCGGCAACCAGCTCTACGCCTGGCAGGACGGCGCGGCGGTGCAGGCGGCGCTCCGCGCCGAGCACGCCGCCAAGCACTGAGCACCCACCGGGCACTGTGCACCCACCGGCTACCAAGCACGCACCGTGTACCAAGCACGCACCGTGTACCAAGCACCCACCGTGTACCAAGCACCCACCGAGCACCGAGGCGGCGGAACGGCCTAGCCGGTCGGGGAACAGACGGACCGCCAAGCGGCCCGCCGGGCACCGGGAGGTGCGGGCGGGCCGCCCTCGTGTGTGTACGGTACGTCCGTGTGCGGGAGCGGCGACCGCACTCGGGCGCGTCCCCCGCTGTCGGAACCGGACCGGGCTGCGATAGGACGGAGCGCGAACGACCCCCTCGTCGCCCCGTCCGTGAGGAGAGCCATGCCCGGCCCGACCGTCGGCCCCACCGATGACACGTCGACCGCTGCCGCCACCACACCCGCCACCGGCCAGGCCGGCACCGGTTGGGCCACGATCGCCGTCCTGGGCGGTCTCACCGCACTCGGACCGCTCACCACCGACCTCTACCTCCCGGGTCTGCCCGCGATCGCCGACGACCTGGTGGCCGAACCGGCCGCCGTCCAGCTGACCCTCACCTTCTCGATGTTCGGGGTCGCGGCCGGGCAGTTGCTCTTCGGGCCGCTCAGCGACCGCTTCGGGCGCCGCCCACCGCTGCTCGCGGGACTCGTCGTCTACACGCTGTCCAGCGTGGTGTGCGCGCTCGCGCCGAACCTGTCGGTGCTGATCGCCGCCCGCTTCGTCCAGGGCGCGGCGGGATCCGCCGGGCTGGTGATCGGGCGCGCCGTCTCCAGGGACCGATTCCAGGGCGTCGCGCTGCTGCGCTTCATGGCCTCGATCGCCCTGATATCGGGACTGGCGCCGATCCTCGCCCCGATCGTCGGCGCGCAGCTGCTGCGGTTCACCTCGTGGCGCGGCACCTTCGGCACGCTCACCGCACTCGGCCTGCTGCTCACCCTGGCCGCGTTCGGTGCGCTGCGCGAGACGCTGCCGCCTGAGACCCGGGAAACCGGCGGCGTGGGCGCGACCCTGCGGGCGATGGGACGGCTGCTGCGCAACCTGCCGTTCCTCGGGCTGGCGCTGACCAGTTCCCTCGCCTTCGGTGCGCTGTTCGGCTACATCAGCGGGTCCTCGACGGTGCTCCAGCACGTCTACCAGGTCTCCCCGCAGACCTACAGCCTGCTGTTCGGGCTGAACTCGGTGGCGATCGTGGTGATGACGCAGCTGAACGGACGGGTGCTGGCGCCGCGCTTCACGGCGCGGGCGCTGATGCTGGGCAGCCTCGCGGTGGCGGTCGCCGCCGGGGCGGCGCTGGTGCTGCTGACGACGGTGTGGGACTTCGGGCTGGTCGGGTTCTGCGCGCCGCTGTTCGTGATGATGGGCAGCCTGGGGGTGCTTCTGCCGAACACCGCCGCCCAGGCGCTCGGCCTGGTCGAGCCGCAGGTCGCGGGCACGGCGTCGGCGCTGCTCGGGACGGGCAACTTCCTGGTCGGTGCGGTGGTCGCCCCGTTGAGCAGCCTCGGCGGACGGCCGTCCGCGGTGCTGCTGGCCGTGGTCGTCCTGGTCTGCGGGCTGCTGGCGACCGTGGCGTACCTGGCGCTGTGCCGGCCGCCGCGGATACGGGCGGCGGGGGCCTGAGGCGACGCCGGGTGGACGGACGGATGACAGCTGACAGATGTTGAATTCTGTCAGCTGTCATCCGTCATCTGTTATCCGTTGTCCGTCAGTCGTTCTCCGTCAGGCGTCGTCCGTCATTCGTCCGGCGTCACCCGCTACGCGATCGAGAAGTCGTCCCCGAACACGTTGCCCTGGCCGTACCAGCCGTGCAGGTACACGGTGACGGTGCCGGAGGCGCCGGTGGTGAAGGGGACGGACAGCTTGGTCCAGCCGGCGGAGTTGGCCCAGGAGGTGGCGCTGGCGCCGCCGCTGACCCCGACGTAGGCGTAGTTGCCCTGCACCCAACCGCTCAGCGTGTAGCTGGTGTTGGGCTTCAGTGTGACGGTCTGGGAGCACTGGCCGGTCTGGCTCGCGGTGGCCGCGGCCTGCAGCGCATGGGTGCCGGAGTGGGCCGGGGTGGAGACCACGGCGCCGCCGCTCTGGCAGGTCCACGGAGCGAGCGCGCCGCTCTCCAGATCGCCGTTGACCAGGCCGGTCGTCGGGGTGGTCCCGGTGACGGTCAGCGAGTAGCTCGCGGTGTGGGTGCCGGACGGCGCGGTGGCGGTCACGGTCAGCGGGTAGGTGCCCGCCGCCGCGGCCGAGGTGGTGGAGATGGCGAGTGTGGCGCTGCTGCCGGCGGTGACGCTGCCGGGGGTGACGGTGGCGGTGACGCCGGCCGGGGCGCCGCTGACCGAGAGGTCGACGCTCTGCGCCGAGCCCGCCGTCACCGCGGTCGCGATGGTCGCCGAGGTGGACGAACCGGCCGTGACCGTACCGGAGTTCGGGCTGATGGAGACCGAGAAGTCGTTGCTCACCGTCGAGCCGCTGGTGAACGGCGCGAAGACGTGGGTGAAGTCCCAGGTGTTCTGGTTGATCCCGGAGCAGGAGTCGCTCCCGGCCGTGCCGGGGCAGCCGCCGTTGTCGCGCTGCAGCGCCCAGAAGGACAGGGTGTTGATGCCCTTGGAGACCGCCCAGTTGTACACGGTGGTGGCGTTGGCCACGGTGAAGGTCTCGGCCGGGCCGTAGTCGTCGATGCCGAGCATCTCGGTGATCCCGATCGAACCCCACAGCTGGGCGGGGGTCTTGGACGGGTAGAGCTTGGCGAGCTGGCTGTAGAGGCCCTGCGCGGAGGTCTGGGTGTCGGCCGCCATGTCGTGGGCGGCGCCGTCGTAGTAGTCGAAGGTCATCATGTTGACGACGTCGATCCGTGCGTTGTTGCTGACCGCGTTGCGCAGCACCGCGAGGCCGCTGGCGGCGAGCCCGGCGGTGGTGGTCGGCAGCGTGTAGGAGAACTGGATGCTCCGCCCCTTGGTGGCGGCCCAGTCCTGCACGAGCTTGATCGCCTTGTTGCGGCGGTCGATCCCGGCGGTGTTGGTCAGCGAGTTGTCCTCGATGTCGAGGTCGATCCGGCTGATGTCGTACGTCGTGATGACGTTCTCGAAAGCGGCCGCGATCTGGTTGACGTCGGTGCAGCTGTCGGCCAGTTCGGTGCCGGTGTTGTCGGCGGTGTAGCCGCCGAAGGAGGGGATCACGTCCCCGCCGTTGGCACGGATGGTGGCGATGTCGGCGCCGAAGGTCGCGGAGGAGACCGGCATGGAGGAGTCGCCGTTCCAGTACGGCGTGCACGATCCCTTGGTGGCGGCTTGCAGGAACGCCATGGTCAGGTGCTTGGCGCCGGACTGCGCGGCGAGTTGGGCCGGGCTCTGGCCGGTCCAGGCTTCGAAGTAGGGGGCGAAGACCCGACTGGGGAGCGGCGTGGCGGCCTGGGCGGAACTCGTGCCGGCGGCGACCAGGCCGGCTGAGGCGGCCAGTGTGGCGCAGGCCGTCAGGGCGGCCTGGATCGTTCTGCGAAGACGCATGGATTCTCCAACAGACTTGGTGGGGCAGGACGTTGGGGAGGCTCGATCGATCGTGGGCGGGCGGCCGGGTGGGGGCGGCCGGGTGAACCCGGGCCCGGGGATCGGGCCGGGACCGGTTCGGGTCCGCCTGGGACCGGATCAAGCCGGTTCGGGACCGGGTGGAGCGGGGTGGAGCCGGGCGGAGCGGGGTGGGGATCGGGTGTGCGGGCGTGCGGCAGCTCACCGACTCGCGTGGACGCGGGCGGCGGTGCGAGTGCACGCGGCCGTACGGAGCGGGGGTGGAGCGGAACAGGGCAGGGCAGTGCCTCAGCCGCCGGTGGTCACACCCCCACAGTGCATCCCGGTCGGATCGACATGCTTATGTTTGGACTAGACCACTGGTCTGTCAAGAGACCTGACAGTTCGTCAGCATACGGTCCGGCCAGCCGAAGGGCGCGGATTGGCGGCCGGGGTGGGGGCATCGCCCGGGGGTAGCGTCACCGGGCGGAAGGGAGACCGTGGCCGCGCACCCGGTGGGTGGGGCGCGGCCACGGCGGCCCGGCGCTCAGGACACCGGGCGGTTCGGGGCGTCGCGGCGCGGGCGCCGCGAGCGGGGTCGATGTGACGCGGGGGTCGGCGTGACGTGGGTCGACGTGGCGCGGAGGTCAGCGCGAAGCGGGGCAGAGCGTGGCGCGCAGCGCGTCGTTGATCTTGGCTGCGGTGTCCGGCCCGAAGCCCTGCGGGTGGTCGGGCGAGGTGAAGCGTTGGTTGGCCAGCTCGACCAGCTTCCCCTTGTCCTTGGGGAACTGGTACATCGACTGGCACTGGTTGCGCGCCCGGTCCACGGCCTGGTCCGGCTTGCCGCCGACGATCGCCGGGTCGATCGCGTCCAGCGCGGCGACCAGCTTGGCGGTCAGGTCGGCGCCCGGCTTGGTGGGCAGCCCGGCGTCGGCGGGCGGGGCGGGCTTGGCCGGTGCGGGGGCTCCCGAGGCGCCGGCGTCGGCGGGCGGTGCGGGCGTGCCCGTCGTGCCGTCGGCCGTGGGGGCGGCCGTACCGGGCGCGGGGGCCGCCGGCGTCGGGGCGGCGTCCGAGGGCGCGGCGGTCGAGGCGGTGGCGGTGGGGGAGCCGGCCGCGGAGGTGGCCTTGCCCGAGCTCGATCCGGAGCTGGAGCAGGCAGCGAGGCTCACCGCGGCGAGTGCCGTGAGGGTGGCGGCGAGGAGACGAGTGCGCATGGCGCCCAGAGTGTCATGTTCGCGGCGCGGAAGGGAAGGTCTCCCGGGGGAGCGTGGGTGGGGGTGCGGGCGGGGCGCCGGGAACGCCGGACGGCGGCCCGGGGGAGTCGCTCCCCGGGCCGCCGTCCGGCGTGCGGGCCCTCCGTTCGCCGTCCGCCGTGTGCACCGTCGGCCGTGTCCGGCCGGTCGTGCGCGCAGTCGGCCGTGTCGGGCCGGCCGTCAGCCCAGGCCGTTGGACTTCAGCCAGTCCTTGGCCACCGTCGACGGGTCCTCCTTGTCCACCGCGACCCGCTTCATCAGCGCCGTCAGCCCGGCGGTGTCGAGCTTGGCCGACACCGCGTTGAGCGCCGCCGTCGCGGTGGCGTCCACGCCCGACTTGTTGACCAGCGGGGTGATGTTCTGCGCGCCGAAGACGTTCTTCGGGTCGGTCAGCGGGACGAGCTTGTACTGGACGATCTTCGGGTCGGTGGTGAACACGTTGCCGACCTGGATGCCGCCGTCCTTGAGCGCGTTCGCGGTGGTGTCGGCGGTGGGCTTCCACTCCTTGAACGTCAGCGCGTAGACGTCCTTGAACTGCTGCTCGCGGCGGGACTTGAACTCCGGCGGGCCGCCGATGGTGAACTCGCCGGCCTTGGCGGCCAGGTCGTCGATGCTCTTGAGGTTGTACTTGTCGGCGGTCTCCTGGGAGACGCTGAGCGAGTCCTTGTCCTCGGCGGGGGAGGAGTCGAGGATCCCGAGCGAGGCGGGAAGCGTCTTGGCGAGCGCCGCGTTCACGTCCTGGGTGGTGACGGCGGTGGCCTTGGCGTCCAGGTAGGCGAGCAGCGCGCCGTTGTACTCGGGCAGGACGGTGAGGTTGCCGCTCTGCAGCTGCCCGTAGAGCACCTCGCGGCTGCCGATGTTGAACTTCTCCTCGACCTTGACGCCCTTGGCCTTGAGGGCCTGCGAGTAGATCGAGCCGAGCAGCACGTTCTCCGGGAAGTTCGCGGAGCCGACGACCACCGTCGAACCGGAGCCGCCGCCCGAGCCGCCCGAGCCGCCTGATGCCGCCGAGGCGCTGGAGCCCCCGCCGAGCGGGTCGCCGCCGGAGGAACCGCAGGCGGTGGCGCCGAGCGCGAGCGCGGCGAGCGTGCCGAGCACGACCACGCGTCGGCTTCGCTTCATTGTCGACATGGTGACAGATGTCCTTCCGAGAGGATGGGGAGAGGAGGTTCAGCGGGCCCGGTGCTGGGCGCGCACCCCGGGCGGGAGCGCGAACCGGGCGAGCAGGGCGAAGAACAGTTGGGCGCCGACCGCGAGCAGCACCACCAGCAGCGCCCCGCCCACGGTCACGGCGTACTTGCGGGTCGCCAGCCCGTCGATGACGTAGCGGCCGAGCCCGCCCAGCCCGACGTACGCGGCGACCGTGGCGGTCGCGATCACCTGGACGGTCGCGGTGCGGAAGCCCGCCAGCAGGGTCGGCGCGGCCGAGGGCAGACAGACCTGCCGCAGTACCTGGGGGTGGGTCAGGCCGATGCCGCGCGCGGCGTCCCGGACGTCCGGATCGGTGCCGCGCACTCCCTCGACGGCGGCCACCAGCAGTGGTGGCGCGGCGAGCGCGACCAGCGGGATCAGGACCGCCGTGTCGCCGACCCCGGCGAGCAGCACCGCCAGCGTCACCAGCCCGAGGGTGGGCAGGGCGCGGGCGGCGCCGGCCAGCGCCGTCACCACGGTGACGCCGCGCCCGGTGTAGCCGATCAGCAGCCCGAGCGGGACGGCGAGCAGCGCCGCGAACAGCACCGCCTCGCCGGAGAGCAGCAGGTGCTCGAGGACCCGGTGCACGATCGCGTCCGGGCCGCTGCGGTGGTCCGGGGCGGTGACGAAGTCGCCCAGCCAGTCGAGCCAGTTCACGAACCCGCCCCCTTCTCGCGGACGGCCCAGGGGGCGAGCATCCGCCGGGCGCCCACCAGCACCAGGTCCACGGCCAGCGCGAGGACGGCGATCAACGCGATGCCGGCCACGATGGGGGTCGGGAAGGTGCGCTGGAAGCCGTCGATGAACAGGTAGCCGAGCCCGCCGCGTCCGACCAGCGCCCCGACGCTCGCCAGCGAGATGCTGGACACCGCCGCGACCCGCAGCCCGGCGATCAGGTACGGGACGGCGGCCGGCAGTTCGACCGAGGTCAGCCGGTGCCACGGCCCGTACCCCATCGCGGTGGCGGCCTGCCGGACGGCGTCCGGGACGGCGCGCAGTCCGTCCACGGTGGTCGGCAGCAGCACGGCGAGGGCGTAGAAGGTGAGCGGGATCATCACGGTCGCCTGGGTGGCGAGCCCGGTGTACGGGATCAGCACCACGAACACGGCCAGCGAGGGCAGTGCGTAGACGATGTTGAACACGGCGGACAGCGGCTGGTAGAGCCGGGGGAAGCGGGCGCAGGCCAGGCCGAGCGGGACGGCCAGCAGCAGGCCGATGAGCACGGGGACGAGGGCGATCACGGCATGGTCGGCGAGCAGGTGGCCGAGGTAGCCGAGGTGGTCGCCGATCCAGTACCAGCGGACGATCGGTTCATCGTCCACCGGACGCCCCGTCCTCGCCGCCGCCGTTCCCGGCGGTTCCGGCCTTGCCACCGTCCCCGTTGCTGCTGTTCGAGGCGGCTGCGGCGGAGGGCCCGCCGGTACGGACGGCGCCGTCGGCGCCCGGCCGCAGCGCGGCCAGGACGGCCTCGCGGCTCGCGGTACCGGTGGCGCGGCCCTCGGCGTCCAGCGCGACCGCGACCCCGGCGGGGGAGAGGACGGCGGCGTCCAGCGCGGTGCGCAGGGTGTCGGAGTCCGGCCGGAAGCCGGCGACCGGGTGCAGCTCGGCGGTGACGGCGTCGCGGTCGATCCAGCCGATCGGGCGGCGCTCGTCGTCCAGCGCCAACTCCCAGCCCCCGTACCTGAGTCCGTCGCCGGAGCCGCCCCCGGAGCCGTCCTTGAGGCCGTCCTTGAGACTGCCCTTGAGACCGTTGCCCAGTGGGCGCAGCGCGACGGCGTGCGCAGGGCGCAGGCCGAGGCCGCGCAGGCCGCGGTCGCGGCCGAGGAAGGCGGCCACGCCGTCGTCGGCGGGAGTGGTGAGCAGGGTGTGCGGGTCGGCCAGCTGGGCGATCCGGCCGTGCTCGCGCAGCACCACCACCTGGTCGCCGAGCCGGACGGCCTCCTCGATGTCATGGGTGACGAACAGCACCGTCTTGTGCAGCTCGGACTGCAGCCGCAGCAGCTCCTCCTGGAGCCCGGCGCGCACCACCGGGTCGACGGCGCTGAACGGTTCGTCCATCAGCAGCACCGGCGGGTCGGCGGCCAGGGCGCGCGCCACGCCGACCCGCTGCTGCTGCCCGCCGGACAGCTGGAACGGGTACCGCTTGGCGGTCTCGGGGGCGAGCCCGACCAGTTCGAGCAGTTCGGCGGCCCGGGCGCGGGCCTTCTTGCGGTCCCAGCCGAGCAGGTAGGGGACGGTGGCGATGTTGTCGATCACCTTGCGGTGCGGGAACAGGCCGGCCTGCTGGATCACGTAGCCGATGCCGCGGCGCAGCTTGGCGGGCTCCAGCGCGGCGACGTCGGTGCCGTCCAGCAGCACCCGGCCCGAGGTGGGCTCGACCATCCGGTTGACCATGCGCAGCAGGGTGGTCTTGCCGCAGCCGGACGGTCCGACCAGGACGGTTATCCGACCGGTCGGGACCTCAAGGTCCAAGCCCTCGACGGCGACTGTGCCGTCGGGGTGGCGCTTTCCGGCGCCCTCGAATCTGATCACGGGGTGTTTCCTCGTCAGGGCGCCCGGAGGAGGCGGCGCCTGTGTCGGTCGGTCTTTCGATTGTTGGCGGTTTGTCGACAAACGGCGGGGCGGATCGGCGCCGGTGACGCTTGTCGTACCAACCGCCCCCGGGCGTTCCTCCGCCCGCGTGGCTGCCCAGGTTCGGACCGGCGGAAACTCCGATCAGACTATGACCTGCATCATCTCCTGTCTCTGATTTCCCGTCGGGCGCGTGCCGTGCGGCCGGGCCCGTGCCCGGCCGCGGTGCCTGGTCGCAAACGCTTCCCGGCCGCAGCGCATTCCGGCCGCAGGGGCTCCCGTTCGCTGCCGGGAGCCTTCTGAAGCCTTCGGGAGCCCCGGCAGTCCGGGCAGTCCCGGCAGTCCCTGCAGTCCCGGCAGTCCTGGCGGTCCTGGCGGCCCCGGCCGTCCCGGATCAGCCGCCCTGACGGGTCGGCAGACCGGCCGCCGCCCAGCCGACGAACCCGCCGTCCAGGTCGGTCGCCCGGTGCAGGCCCAGTTCGCGGAGCGAGGCGGCGGCCAGGCTGGAGGCGTAGCCCTCCGAGCAGACCACGATCACCTCGATGTCGTAGCCCGCGGCCTCGGGGACCCGGTGGCTGCCCGTCGGGTCGAGCCGCCATTCCAGCACGTTGCGTTCGATGATCAGCGAGCGCGGGATCTCCCCCTCGGCCGCCCGCTGCGCCGCCGGGCGGATGTCCACCAGCAGCGCGCCGTCCAGCTGCGCCTGGTACGCCTCCCGGGCGCGCGGACGGTGGACGCCCTCGCGGGCCCGTTCCACCAGGTCGTCGATCGTGGTCACCATTGCTCCGGTCCTTCCTCCGAGGTGCGGACGAGCCCTCCGGCCCGTAGGTCGTAGTGCGCCATCGAGCCCAGTGGGGGCGAGTAGGCGTGCAGGGTGACGGCCGGGCCGGACGCGGTGTTGCGCACGTCGTGCACGTACTCGGGGCCGAAGGCGCGAGCGGTGCCGGCCGGCACCCGGCGGATCAGCAGGCCCTGGTCCGGACCGCCGAGGGACAGCTCCTCCAGCTCGCCGAGGGCGACGGCGAACGCGCCGCGGGAGCCGCCGTGGTCGTGGAAGCCGGTGGACTGGCCGGGCAGCCAGCTGATCAGCCACACCTCGTGGTCGTCCTCGGCCACCAGGCGCTGGTACCAGCGCTCCTCGGTGGAGAGGCGGACGTGGTGGATCCACCGGTCGGGCCGCTCGGCCAGCTCGCGGACGACGGTCCGCAGGGTGCCGGGGGTGAGCGGGGCGCGGGCGTCCGGCGCCGGGGGCGTGGTCGTCGGGGGCTCGGAGACGGGGGCCGGGCCGGTGTGCAGGCTCATCAGGGCGTCCTCGGGTGCGCGGGAACGTCGGCGGGGTGTGCCCGGGTCCGGCGCGGGAGAGCGGGCGCGGGCCGACGGAGCGGCCCGGCACGCGCGGGTGCGCCGGGGTGGGGGCGGGAAGGTCAGGACTGCGGGTGCGGGTGCGCGGCGTGGGCCCTGGCAGAGGTCACAGGGCGGGACCGGCGGGGGAGTGCGAGGTCAACAGGCACAGATGGAACTCGCCTGGCGTCGCAGATCGACGTGCAGGCGGCAGACCAGAGTGGTGCCGGAGTCCATGTTCCGGATCCTTGCCGAGTGAACCGGACGAAGTCAAGCCGCGCCGACCGTCCGTCGCGCTTCCGCGGACCCGACCGCCGAGCCGTCCGCCGATCTTCCGCCGCGCTTCCGCCCGCCGTCCGTCGCGCTTCCGTCGCGTCTTCGTCGACCGCTCGCCGACCACGGCCGCGGTGGCCGGACGGGAACGCGGCGGCTCGAATGAGTAAGGAGGCTACGTACGGGGTAGATGAGCTTTTCATCCCACCCAGGGCCGCCCGCGTGTCCGCACAACGAGATCGCCCCAGACGCGTTTCCGCCGACGTATTGTCAGGCCACCAAGGCCCGGCCTACCGTCAACAGATCGCTTTCTACGCACGTAGACCCCTGCGGATCCCCGAGCGGACCCGCAGGTGAGACCCGCCCCGTCAACCATCTGACCGCGGGCCCGACCGCACGGCCGGGCCGCGGAGTTGCGGAGGTTCCCATGTCGCAGATCGTCCGTGCCGCCCTCGTCCAGACGCGTTGGACCGGTGACCAGGAGAGCATGATCGCCCTCCACGAGCGGTACGCCCGCGAGGCCGCCGCCCAGGGCGCGAAGATCATCGGTTTCCAGGAGGTCTTCAACTCCCCGTACTTCTGCCAGGTCCAGGAGCCCGAGCACTACCGCTGGGCCGAGGCCGTCCCGGACGGGCCGACCGTCCGCCGGATGCAGGACCTCGCCCGCGAGCTCGGGCTGGTCATCGTCGTCCCGGTGTACGAGGAGGAGCAGAGCGGCGTCTACTACAACACCGCCGCCGTGATCGATGCCGACGGCAGCTACCTCGGCAAGTACCGCAAGCACCACATCCCGCAGGTCAAGGGCTTCTGGGAGAAGTACTACTTCAAGCCCGGCAACCTCGGCTGGCCGGTGTTCGACACCGCCGTCGGCAAGGTCGGCGTCTACATCTGCTACGACCGCCACTTCCCCGAGGGCTGGCGCGCCCTGGGACTGGCCGGCGCGCAGATCGTCTACAACCCCTCCGCCACCAGCCGCGGGCTGTCCGCCTACCTCTGGCAGCTCGAACAGCCCGCCGCCGCCGTCGCCAACGAGTACTTCGTCGCCGCCATCAACCGGGTCGGCACCGAGGAGTACGGCGACAACGACTTCTACGGCACCTCCTACTTCGTGGACCCGCGCGGCCAGTTCGTCGGCGATGTCGCCTCCGACAAGGAGGAGGAGCTCGTCGTGCGCGACCTCGACCTCGGCCTGATCGAACAGGTCCGACAGCAGTGGGCGTTCTACCGCGACCGCCGCCCCGACGCCTACGGACCGCTCGCCGAGGCCTGAGGAGCAGCGCGATGACCACCCGCGACCCGCAGCAGCGCACCGTCGTCCGCGGCGGCCTCGTCATCACGGCCACCGACGAACTCCACGCCGACGTCCTGATCGAGGGCGAGCGCGTCGCCGCCCTCGCCGCCACCGGCAGCTCCGCCGCCGAGGCCTGGACCGCCGACACCGTCATCGACGCCACCGGCCACTACGTCATCCCGGGCGGCGTCGACGCCCACACCCACATGGAGCTGCCGTTCGGCGGCACCGCGGCCTCCGACACCTTCGAGACCGGCACGAGGGCGGCCGCCTGGGGTGGCACCACCACCATCGTCGACTTCGCCGTCCAACCGGTCGGCGGCTCGCTGCGCGAGGGCCTGGACAGCTGGCACGCCAAGGCCGACGGCAACTGCTCCATCGACTACGCCTTCCACACCATCGTCTCCGACGTCAACGACGGTGTGCTGAAGGAGATGGACGCCCTCGTCGACTCCGGCGAGTCCACCTCCTTCAAGCTCTTCATGGCCTACCCCGGCGTCTTCTACAGCGACGACGGCCGCATCCTGCGTGCCATGCAGCGCGGCGCCGCCAACGGCGGGCTGATCATGATGCACGCCGAGAACGGCATCGCCATCGACGTGCTGGTCGAACAGGCGCTCGCCGCCGGACACACCGCCCCGCGCTACCACGGCGAGGTGCGCCGCGAACTGCTGGAGGCCGAGGCCACCCACCGGGCGATCAAGCTCGCCCAGGTCGCCGGCAGTCCGCTCTACGTGGTGCACGTCTCCGCCGCGGCCGCCCTCGCCGAGCTCGCCCAGGCCCGTGACGTCGGGCTCAACGTCTTCGGCGAGACCTGCCCGCAGTACCTCTTCCTCTCCACCGACAACCTCGCCGAGGAGGGCGCGGACGGCTTCGAGGGCGCCAAGTACGTGTGCAGCACGCCGCTGCGGCCGCGCGAGCACCAGGAAGCGCTCTGGCGCGGGCTGCGCACCAACGACCTCCAGGTGGTCTCCACCGACCACTGCCCGTTCTGCTTCGTCGGGCAGAAGGAGCTCGGGCGCGGCGACTTCTCGAAGATCCCCAACGGCCTCCCGGGCGTGGAGAACCGGATGGACCTGCTCCACCAGGCCGTCGTGGACGGGCACATCAGCCGGCGCCGCTGGATCGAGATCGCCTGCACCACGCCCGCCCGGATGTTCGGGCTGCACCCGCGCAAGGGCACCATCGCGCCGGGCGCCGACGCCGACCTCGTCGTCTACGACCCCACCGCGGTGCAGACCGTCTCCGCCGCGACCCACCACATGAACGTGGACTACTCCGCGTACGAGGGCCGCCGACTCACCGGCCGGGCACGGACGGTGCTCTCGCGGGGCACCGTCGTGCTGGACGGGGACACCTGGCTCGGCCGGGCCGGGCACGGCACCTTCCTGCACCGCGACACCTGCCAGTACCTGCTCTGATCCGCACGCCCTCGCTCTGCTCCGTACACCTCGCTCTGCTCCGCACGCCCTCGCCGTTCGCCCGTCCCTCCGTACCCGCACCTCTTCTTGTCGACCAGCCGCCGCCCGGGCCCGACCGGCGGTCGGGCGGCGGTCCCACCCTTGTCATTGGAGCCAGTCATGGACATCGGCCTCGTCCTGCAGACCGACCCGCCCGCCCGCCTGCTCATCGACCGGATGATCCGCGCCGAACGGGCCGGGTTCAGCCACGGCTGGACCTTCGACTCCTGCGTCCTGTGGCAGGAGCCGTTCGTCATCTACAGCCGCATCCTCGCCGAGACCGAGCGCCTGACCGTCGGCCCGATGGTCACCAACCCCTCGACCCGCACCTGGGAGGTCACCGCCTCCCTGTTCGGCACGCTCAACGACATGTTCGGCAACCGTACGGTCTGCGGGATCGGGCGTGGCGACTCCGCGATGCGGGTCGCCGGACGACACCCGGCCACGCTCGCCCGGCTCTCCGAAGCCATGCACGCCATCAAGGAGTTGGCGGAGGGGCGCACCGTCGAGGTGGACGGCGCCGAGATGCACCTGCCGTGGGTCGGCCCGGGTGCCTCGCTGCCGATCTGGATGGGTGCGTACGGGCCCAGGGCTCTCGCTCTGACCGGACGTCAAGCCGACGGCTTCATCCTGCAGTTGGCCGATCCCTACCTCACCGAGTTTATGATCAAGGCGGTGCGGGCGTCCGCCGTCGAGGCGGGCCGGGACCCGGACTCGGTCACCATCTGCGTCGCCGCCCCCGCCTACGTCACCGCCGACGACTCGCCCGATGCGCTCGCCCACGCCCGGGAGCAGTGCCGCTGGTTCGGCGGGATGGTCGGCAACCACGTCGCCGATCTGGTCGAGCACTACGGCGAGCACTCCGACCTGGTGCCGGAGGCGCTCACCGACTACATCAAGGGCCGCCAGGGCTACGACTACAGCCACCACGGCCGGGCCGGGAACCCGGACACGGCCTTCGTCCCGGACGAGATCGTGGACCGCTTCTGCCTGATCGGCCCGGCCGAGGTGCAGCGCGCCCGCCTGGCGGAACTCCGCTCGCTCGGCGTCGACCAGTTCGCCGTGTACGCCATGCACGACGCGATCGAGAGCACCATCGACGCCTACGGGACGGACGTCATCCCCCACTTGTGACACCCATGTGACCCCAGTTGCAGTAGACGGGAGTTGCCCATGGCCCACACCGCGACCGACGACGGAAGGCAGTGGCAGCACCCCGACGGCCGGATCGAACTCGACCCGGCCGCCGGGGAGTTGCCCGACAACGGCTTCACCAGCGACGACCTGCGGCCGGTCCCGGTGGCGCGACGCACCTGGTCCACGTACAACTTCCTCGCGCTCTGGGTCGGCATGGCCCACAACATCCCTTCGTGGACCCTGGCTTCGGGCCTGGTCGCGATCGGCATGGACTGGAAGCAGGCGGTGCTGACCATCGCACTCGCCAACCTGATCGTGCTGGTGCCGATGCTGCTCACCGGGCACGCCGGCACCAAGTACGGCATTCCGTTCCCGGTGTTCGCCCGGGCCTCGTTCGGGCTGCGCGGTGCCAACCTGCCCGCGCTCCTCCGGGCGGCGGTCGCCTGTGCCTGGTTCGGCATCCAGACCTGGATCGGCGGGGAGGGCATCTTCCTGCTGGCGGGCAAGCTGTTGGGCGAATCCTGGCGGAACGCGGGAGAGTTGGGAGGATACCCGTGGACGCAGTGGCTGTCCTTCCTGGTGTTCTGGGTGATCGAGATGGCCATCATCGCCCGGGGGATGGAGGCGCTGCGGCGCTTCGAGAACTGGGCGGCGCCGTTCGTCATCGTCGGCGCGCTCGCGCTGCTGGTGTGGATCACCGTCAAGGCCGGCGGGTTCGGGCCGCTGCTCGACCAGCCGTCGACGCTGGGGTGGGGTCGCGAGTTCTGGAAGGTCTTCTTCCCGGCGCTGATGGGCATGATCGGGTTCTGGTCCACCCTGGCGCTCAACATCCCGGACTTCACCCGCTTCGGCGGCAGCCAGCGGGCGCAGATCCGTGGGCAGGCGCTCGGCCTGCCGACCACGATGACGCTCTTCGCGCTCCTGTCCGTGCTGGTCACCTCGGGCTCCCAGGCGGTGTACGGCGAACCGGTGTGGGACCCGATCAAGCTCGCCGCGAAGATGGAGAACCCGGTGGGCATCCTGTTCGCGCTGCTGACCGTCCTGGTCGCGACGCTGTCGGTGAACCTCGCCGCCAATGTCGTATCGCCGGCGTACGACCTCGCCAACCTGTTGCCGCGGTTCGTGAACTTCCGCACCGGGGCGCTGATCACGGGCGTGGTCGGGATCGCGATCTTCCCGTGGCGGCTGATCGCCGACCCGCACGTCTACATCTACACCTGGCTGGGCGTGGTCGGCGGTCTGCTCGGCACCGTCGCCGGCGTCCTGATCGCGGACTACTGGCTGCTGCGCGGCACCCGGCTCCGACTCGCCGAGTTGTACCGGCCGGGCGGGGCGTACTGGTACGCGGCCGGGTGGAACCGGCGGGCCGTGGTGGCCCTGCTGGTGGGCGGCCTGCTGGCCGTCGGCGGCTCCTACTCCACGGTGGACGCCCACGGCGTCGAACAGGGACCGTTCCCGGCGGACGGCCTCATCCCCGTCCTCAAACCGCTCGCCGACTACGGCTGGGCCGTCGGCCTCGCGGCGGCGGCGAGCCTCTATGTGCTCCTCAACCTCGGCCGGCGGGCGGACGGGTGACGGCGAACAGCTGACAGATTTCGAAATCTGTCAGCTGTTCGCTGTTCTTTGCTCGCTGTTCTTTGCTCGCTGGTCGCTGGTCGCTGGTCGCCGGCCGCCACGTGAACCGTCGCTCGTCACGAGGCCGCTGCCGCACACTCGACGGCGGCGACGACCTTCGCGGCGCCGTCCTCGGCGGCGAGGGTGGCGGCGACGGCGCGGGCGCGGGTGCGGTAGTGCGGGGTGTCCAGGGCGCGGCGGAGGGCGGCGGCGAGACGGGCGGGGGTGAGGGCCCGGAGGGGGACGGGGCCGGGGGAGACGCCCAGGGAGGCGAGCCGGGCGGACCAGAAGGGGGCGTCCAGCTGGGCGGGGACGGGGACGGTGGGCGTCCCGGAGCGGAGGGCGGCGCCTGTGGTGCCGGCGCCGGCGTGGTGGACCACGGCGGCCGTGCGGGGGAACAGCCAGTCGTGCGGGGTGTCGCCGATGGTCAGCACGGTGTCCGAGTCCTCGGCGGCCAGCCCGCTCCAGCCCGTCTGCAGGAGGAGGCGCACCCGGGCGCTGCGGGCCGCCGCGAGGACGGTGGCGGTGAGCCGTTCGGGGTCCGGGACGACCAGGCTGCCGAAGCCGACGAAGACCGGTGGCGGGCCGGCGGCGAGGAAGTCGAGGAGCCTGGCCGGTGGTTGCCAGTCCGGCTGCGCGGCCGGCCACCAGTAGCCCGCCACGTCCAGTCGGGGGTGCCAGTCGGCCGGGCGGGGGACGACCGTCGGGGAGAAGCCGTGCAGGACGGGGTGGTTGCGTCGGGCCCGGGCGATGCCGAGCGGCGGCAGGCCGAGCCGACGGCGCAGCCCGCGTACGGCCGGGACGAACAGCTGGTCGGTCGCGGCCTGGACGGCGTGCCCGGCGAGCAGGTTGCCGGGCCGGGAGAGTGACCGGGCACCCGTGACGGCAGGCGCGAACTCCCTGGTGGGGGCGATGGGTTGGAGGAACAGCCCGATGGTGGGGAGGTCGGCGGCCTCGGCGGCGACCTGGCCGAGCGCGCTGGTGGTGCTCGTGGTCAGCAGGAGGTCGGTGCCGAGCGCGACCGCGTCGGCGATGCCGTCGCCGAGCGCGGGCATGAACTTCCGGCCAAGTCGCAGGAGTTGGAGGACCACCCCCGGGCCGCTGCCGGCCCTCAGCAGCCGCCGCCCCTGTTCGGAGGAGAGTTCGGCACGCGGGTCGACCGGCAGCGGGCGGAACTCCAGCCCGGCCGCTCGTACGGACTCGGCGAAGGTGGTGTGGGTGGCGACGGCCACCTGGTGACCGGCCGCCCGCAGGCGGACCCCGAGCCCGGTGAAGGGAGCCACGTCGCCGCGGGACCCGGCGGTGGCGATCAGGATGCGCATGGCCGCAGTATTCCGGCGCCGGCGGCCTGCCGGAAGGACGCCACGCGCGACGGAAAGGGGGGTGGTGGCCGGTTCCGGGTCCTCCGCGCGGCGGCGGTCGGAACCGGGCGGCGGGCGGCGGCGTCCTTCGGGGCAGAGCGGACGGAACGGGGCCGTCTCGTCGATGGACAGGAAGGACGGACGGATGGGCATCGTCGCGTGGATCGTGCTGGGCCTGGTCGCCGGAGCGCTGGCCAAGCTGCTGCTGCCGGGGAAGGACCCGGGCGGCCTGATCGTGACCACCCTGATCGGCATCGCCGGTTCCTTCGTCGGAGGCTGGATCGCATCGCACTTCATGCACCGGTCGATCAACGCGCACTTCTTCGACGCCGCGACGTGGGTGTCGGCGATCGGCGGCGCCCTGGTGCTGCTGGTCGCCTACCGGCTGCTGTTCGGCAACTCGCGCCGCTAGGAGGCGAGTTCGCATCGGCTTGTTCGGCGCCGGGTCGTTCGGTGGCGGGTCGCCCGGTGGCCGGTTCGAGTCGGTCGTCACGGGTACCGGAAACCAGGCGGCCCGCTCCGGCGTCCTTCGGACCGGACCCGGTGTCTCGACGGGGCCGTCACGCCGATGACACGAGGGGCGACTGATGAGCTGGATGGCGTGGATCGTGTTGGGCCTGGTGTCGGGGACCCTGGCCAGGATGGCGATGCCGGGGAAGGGCGAGCGCGGTCTGATCGGGACCACCCTGATCGGCATCGCCGGCTCCTACGTCGGCACCTGGATCATCTCGCACTGGATGCACGGGTCGGTGAAGGTGAGCTTCCTCGACCTGACGACCTGGGTGTCGGCGATCGGTGGCGCGGTGGTGCTGCTGTTCCTCTACGGGGTGCTGCTGCGCATCGTGCGGCGCTGACCGCTCGGCCGGCCATGCTCGCCCGCGCCACCCGACAGGCCCGTGCCGCCCGACAGGCCCGCGCCGCCCGGGGCATCCGGCCCGTCCTGCCCGTCCTGCGCATCCGGCCTGTCCTGCGCGTCCGGTCCGGCTGGTGCGAACGGCTCGTCCGCGTCGCCCGTGACCCAGGCCGGCAGGTCCTCGCGGGCGTGCAGCCAGGCGGCCGGGACGTCGGCGAGACCGGTGCGGGCGGCGACCACCCCGGCGGCGATCGCGCAGGTGGTGTCCTGGTCGCCCCAGCCCTCCAGGGTGTGCCAGACGGTCTCGGGGAGTGAGTCCGGGTTCCCGGCAGCGGACCACAGGGCGAACGGGACGGTGTCCGGGGCGGAGATCATGGCCCCGGAGCCGAGCACGTTGGCGGCGTGCCGGACGCTGGTGTGCTCGGGCAGTCGGGCGGCGATCCGCAGGCCTGAGCGGACGTCGCTGTCCGGCAGCCGTCCGGCGATCTCGGTCAGCAACTCGGCCCGTCCGGGCGGGGTTTCGCCCCGGCTCCGCACGGCGAGCGCGGCCGCGAGGGCGACCGCCACCGCGCCGACGACCGCCTCCGGATGGAAGTGCGTGGTGCGCGCCTGCAGTTCGGCCTGCCGGGCCGCCGCGACCAGGTCGTCCGCGAACCAGGCGCCCAGCGGGGCGACCCGCATCGCGGCACCGTTCCCGTACGAGCCCTGGCCCTCGAACTGGCCCGCGGTGATGGCGCGCCAGTCCCCGCCCGCCCCGATCCCGCGCAGCACCCGGTGCATCGACGGGCCGTACTTGCGGTCGTACTCGCGCGCGTACTCGGCGGCGAACTCCCCGGCCAGCGCGTCCTGCCGGACCTCGCCGTGGGCGGCCAGGTGACGGACCAGCACGAGAGCCATCGCGGTGTCGTCGGTCCAGTGCCAGGGGGCTGGGCGGGTCAGCCGCGCGGCCAGCGCGGCGGGCGCCTCGTCCGCCGGGACCGAGAACCAGCGGTCGCCGAAGGCGTCGCCGAGGGCGAGCCCCTGCAGGCTGTCCAGGACCGGGCCGGCCGCACGCATGTCATCCTCCGAGTGAGATCAACTGTGCGGGGCAGTCTGCCGGACGGCCGAGACGCCGGCGACCGGATTTTCCTCCGGGTGCCGGCGCCTCGATCATTCGGGGGCGGAGCGTCACTTGGCCTTGAGGCCGCCGAGGACGAGCTTCCAGACGGCCTCGAAGCGGTCGTCGGCCTCCGGCGCCGACCAGGTGGACGCGTAGGCCGGGTCGTGGAACGGGGCGGTCGCGTCGAAGACGGCGCGGGCGGTGTTCAGGATGTGGGCCAGCTTGAACTCCTTGCCGTCGATGCCGTCCTGGACGATCTGCGAGATCTGCTTGACCAGGGTGTCGATGTGCGCGTCGACGGTGCCGCTGTTCTCCTCGACCAGGACCATGTACGTGGCGAACAGCTCCGGGTCGTCGAGCGCCTTCTTCCGCTTGGCCGCGAACAGCGTCGTCAGCCAGCGGTGCAGCCGCTCGGCGGCGGGGCCGCCCTCGGTGGAGATGGTCGCGAGTTCGTGGTGCGCCTGGTCGAGCCAGCGCTGGGTGACCGCCTCGCGCAGTGCGGCCTTGCTCGGGAAGTGGCGGTAGACGCTGCTGTGGCTGACGCCGAGGATGCGGGCGACGTCCACGACGGTGGCCTTGGCCGGGCCGAACCGCCGGAGGACGTCCTCCGCCGCGATCAGGATCTGCTCGGCGGTGAGTGTGGTGTCCGTGGTCACGGGGGAGGTCCGTCCTTAGGGTCGTCTGGTGCTGTGGTGCTGTGGTGCTGTGGTGCTGTCGTTTTGTGGCTGTGGCTGTGGCTGTGGCTGTGGCTGTTGCGGCCCGGGCCGGTCAGTGCTCGCTGTCCAGGTGGGCCATCTGCGCGGCAGCGTACCGGTCACCTGCGGCGGAGCCGGCGGGGACGGCCGCCTCGATGGCGCCGAGATCGGCCGCGGTCAGGGTGACGTCGAGGGAGCCGAGCGCCTCGGTCAGGCGCTCCCGGCGGCGGGCGCCGACCAGCGGGACGACGTCCTGCCCGCGCGAGGCCACCCAGGCGATGGCGACCTGGGCCACGCTCGCCCCCTTCGCGGCGGCGATCGTGCGCAGCGCCTCGACCAGCGCCAGGTTGTGGGCCAGGTTCTCGCCCTGGAAGCGCGGGCTGTGGCTGCGGAAGTCGGTGCCGGTGAGGGCGCGGTCCTGGTTCCAGTGGCCGCTGAGCAGGCCGCGGGAGAGTACGCCGTAGGCGGTGACGCCGATGCCCAGCTCGCGGGCGGCGGGGAGGACGGCGGCCTCGACCGAGCGGCTGAGCAGCGAGTACTCGATCTGCAGGTCGCTGATCGGGTGGACGGCGGCGGCGCGGCGCAGGGTGTCGGCGCCGACCTCGGAGAGGCCGATGTGGCGGACGTAGCCGCCCTTCACCAGGTCGGCGATGGCGCCGACGGTCTCCTCGATCGGGACCTTCGGGTCGAGGCGGGCCGGGCGGTAGATGTCGACGTGGTCGGTGCGCAGGCGGCGCAGGGTGTAGGTCAGCGCGGTCTTGGTGGCGGCGGGGCTGGCGTCGTAGCCGAGCCACTGGCCGTCGGGGCTGCGCTGGGCGCCGAACTTCACACTGATCTGCACGCTCTCGCGGTCGCGGCCGCGCAGTGCCTCGTGGATCAGCAGCTCGTTGTGGCCCATGCCGTAGAAGTCGCCGGTGTCCAGGAGGGTGATCCCGGCGTCGAGGGCGGTGTGGATGGTGGCGATGCTCTCGGCCTCGTCGGCCGGGCCGTACATGTCGGACATGCCCATGCAGCCGAGGCCGAGGGCCGAGGTGACAGGCCCGGCGGTGCCGAGGGGGCGCTGTGCGGGGCGGGTCGTGGAGGACATCGGTACTCCCGGAGGGGTGGGGGCAGGGTGGCCCGGGTGCCACTATGGCACGACGGCGAACAGATTTCAAAATCTGTTCGCTGTCGTCTGTTATCTGAAAGTTGAAATCTGTCGATTGTCATCTGTTAGGGATTGGGCATGCCCCCGCATGTCGTGGTCCGGCTCGGCGGCCATCGGTCGGCGACCCGGCTGCGGTTCTCGTACGCGAGGTCGGTGTACCCGGGGTGCCTGAGCATCCACCCCTCGCCGTTGGGCGAGCCGCCTTCGAGGGCCTGGGCATCGGCAGCGAAGCCCATCAGGCGGCAGCCCGTCCAGGCCTCGAAGCGGCTCTGGATCTTCCACGTCGCGGACCGAGAGAGGGTCATCGCGGCTCCTCACCGCCGGAGACTCGGAGCCGGGCGCCTGGCCCCGGTCCATCATCGAGCGGCCGGAGCCGCCCCGCCCGTCGGCTCGGCCGTCGTGTCGCCGGCTGTTCCGGCCGCGGCCGTTGCGTGCTCAGCCGTTGCGTGCCCGGCTGTTGCGTGCCAGGCCGTCGAGCCGGCCGTTCCCGCGCTGCCCACCGAGTGGCCGGTCGTCGATCCCCCAGGCAGCGCCCAGTTTTCGCGCCCGCCCGGGGAGCGGAGGAGGTGGGCGCGGGCGGGCGGCAGGTTGCGCCACACCGTGCGCTCGCCCAGTCCGTAGGCCGCCTCGAACTGCCGCAGCAGCCGCACAACCGCCCGGTGGCGGGCGCCCCGGCGGGGTCCCGAGGTGAGGGTGCGCGCCGTCGTGGTGCCGAGGTAGCCGAAGTACGTGAGCTCGCCGCCGGGCGTCAGCAGCCGCAGGTAGAGGTCGAGGATCTCGCGGACCTGAGCGGGGTGGAAGTTGGTGAACGGCAGCCCGGACACGATCGCGTCGTACCGCTCCACCTGCTCCTCCGGTCCGGCCTCCGCCGACGCCCCCGCCGGCACCGAGGGGCGGTGGCGCGGTAGCTCCTCGACCCGGCAGGCCGAGAGCCGCAGTCCGATCCCAGGGTGGCGGGCGGCCAGCACCGGGTCCTCCCGCAGCCGGTCGGCGAACCGCGGGTTCGCCTCGACGACGTGCAACCGGTCGCCCGGGCGCAGTGCGCTGACCAGACGGCGCGTCACCACCCCCGTACCGGCGCCGACTTCGAGCACCGAGATCGGGTGGTTCGGGCGGCTGGTGACCGGTACCACGAGCGCGTTCACCAGCTCCAGGCCGCTCGGGGCCAGCGCGCCGGTGTCGTGGAACGTGCGCAGGGCCTCGGAGAGGAACAGCAGGCGGTCCCCTTCGGAGGGTGAACCGTGGGTCGAGGGCGACGAGTCGGGGGGAAGCCGGAGCTGGTCGTTCGTCATGTCTTCGACGTTAGGAACGGCGGGAGTACGGCGAATCGGCCGGTCAGCGACGCGCACCCCCGACGAAAGTCGAGGGTGCGGTTGGCCGGAAGACAGAGGCAGCCCGGAGCCGAGCACGCCTAGCATCGAGCCCGAGCCCGCGTTCACGTCCGAGTTCACGTCCGGGCCCGAGCCTGGACGGAGCCCGAGCCTGGGCAGGAGCCCGAGCTCACGTCCGAGCGGCGGGCGGACGGTTGGCCTTCGGAACGAGGAAAGGAGGACGCCCGATGCGCAGGAGTGCGCTCGGCTGGTACGGCCCGGACCACCGGCCCTGGATCGAGACGTTGCTGCTGCTCGGCCTGCTCGCCCTGACCACCGAGGAGGCCCTGGTCCAGTGGCTGAACGCGGACGGCCCGCTGCGCGCACCGCGTACGGTCGTGGCCGCGCTGGCCTCGCTCTCCCTCCTCTTCGCCCGGCGCCACCCGGTCGCCTCCGCCGCCCTGCCGGTGCTCACCGCCGGGCTGTTCGACCGGGCCTTCCCCGGCCTGTTCAGCGTCTTCCACCTCGCCTACCTCGGCCGGACGGGACCAGCGTCGGCCGGGGGCGCGGTCATCGCCCTGGCCAGTGCGTCCGACGCGGACTCACTGGCCGGCTGGGCCGGTACCTTCGGCTCCCAACTCCTCGTCCAGGCGGCCACCTTGGCGGTCGGCCTGTGGCTGCACGGCAGACGGGTGCTGATCCGTACCCTGCACGAGCAGGTCGACGCGCTGCGCCGCGAGCGCGAGCTGCGCGCCGAACAGGCCCGGGCCGCCGAACGCGCCAGGATCGCCCGGGAGATGCATGACGTGCTGGCCCACCGTCTCAGCCTGCTGGTGCTGCACGCCGGGGTGCTGCGCGACCAGTCCAGGGCCGGTACCGTCGCGGCCGACCCGGACCGGCTCGCCCACCGGCTCGAACTGCTGCGCACCACCGCCGCCCGCTCGCTCGACGACCTGCGCGACGTCCTGGGAGCGCTGCGCGCCGACCCGCCGGCCCGACCGGCCGCCCGGGGCGAGCCCGCCCCGCCGGCCGCGTCCGGGTCCGTTCCGAGGCCCGCCCTGCGTGACCTCACCGAACTCGTCGGCGAGGCGACCCAGGCCGGGCAGCAGGTCGAACTGGCCCTCGCCGGAGACCCGGAGTCCGTCCCGACCACCCACCGGCTGGCCGTGCACCGCCTGGTCCAGGAGGCGCTGACCAACGCCCGCAAGTACGCGCCCGCCGCGTCGGTCACCGTCCGGGTCGGCTACGGGGAGCCGGCCACCGTCGTCGAGGTCCGCAACGGTCCCGGTGGGGCGCCACCGGACGGTCCGGGCACGGGGGGCGGGTACGGCCTGGTGGGGCTGAGCGAAAGGGTCGGAGCGCTCGGCGGTCACCTCGACGCGGGCCCCGACGGTGCGGGCGGCTTCCGGCTCTCCGCCCGCCTGCCTGCCCGGTCGCCCACGCCGGGCCGGCTGCCGCCGGCGGTGCCCGAACCGGCTCCCGAACCGGCTCCCGCCCGTACCGACGGTTCGCTCCCGGAACCGAACCAGCCGAACCAGCCGCCGTTGCCGGAGCAGTCCGAACAGTCCGAACAGTCCGAACAGTGCGAGCAGTGCGAACACGTCCGGCACCCGACGCAGCAGCCGAAGGAGACCGCATGATCCGAACGATGGTGGTCGATGACGACGCGCTGGTCCGCCTCGGCCTGGTCGACCTGCTCGCCCAGGACCCGGCGCTGACCGTGGTCGCCGAGGCCGCCGACGGGCTCCAGGCCGTCGAACTCGCCGGGACCCGACGGATCGACGTGGCGCTGATGGACATCCGGATGCCCCGGCTCGACGGCATCGCCGCCACCCGTCGCCTGCGCGAACTGCCCGACGCCCCGCGGGTCATCGCGCTCACCACCTTCGACCTGGACGAGTACGTGTACCAAGCGCTCGCCGCCGGGGCCGACGGCTTCCTGCTCAAGGACACTCCGCCCGCCGAGATCGCCCGGGCCGTGCACGTCGTCGCCGGCGGCCAGGGAATGCTGCACCCGGCGGCCGCGCGACGCCTGATCGACCGCTACCACCGGGTCGGCGCCCCCAGGTCGGTCGCCGCCCGCAGCCGGATCGCCGGTCTCACCCCGCGCGAGACCGATGTGCTGCGCGAACTCGCCGATGGGCTCTCCAATGCCGAGATCGCGGGCGTCCTGGGGATGCGCGAGAGCACTGTCAAGGCGCACGTCAGCCGGATCCTGACCGGGCTCGGCGTCGGCAACCGGGTCCAGGCCGCGCTGCTGGCACGCGATGCGGAGTTGGCCGGGGACGGCGCCTGAGGGCGGCGGCCGCGCTGTCCGCACCTGCGGGCGCCCTGGCGATGGGGTGTTCGGTGACGTCGTGACGTTCATGGTATTCGCGGCGTTCATGGCATTCATGGTGTTCATGGGCGTTCATGGGCACTCGCTGTGTTTGTGGCGTTCGGTGGCGGCGCACAGCGGGGCTCGTCGGGGCATCGCATCCGCCGGTGTTCACGCGGGTGTTCCCCGGACGTTCCCGTGGAGTCGGGCCGGGAGGGCGGCCGGGCTTCCCTGAGCCGTCGCGTGCTCCCGGTTCGTACCGCATGCTGAGCCGCTGTCACCCATCCGGCGTGGAAATGCCGTGCCTTGGCGGTTTGCGCTGCCGAACTCGGGCCGCGGGTCCATGGTGGAGATGGGCGCGATCCGGCGACCGCGCCCGCGCGCCGATCCAGGCCCGCGCGCCGTGCGCCCGCCGCCGTTCCCCGACGGGTGTCCGAGGCTGGGCCCGGAACCGGCACGCTGGGAGCAGGGCCACCTCGCAGGAAACCGAACGGTTCTTCTAGGCTCACATCTCGGCTTCCCTGCGACGGCCCGGCCACCGTGCCGCCGTAAGGAGGCCGCCGTCCACGGGGCTCCGGGTGGACCGGGGCCACCGGATCGAGCGAGGAGGACGCCATGCCAAGCACGCCGCCCAGCCGTTCCACCGCACTTGGGCCAGACGGGCCGTTCCGGCGGGCCGCCGGCCATACCGGTAGAACGGTGTGCTCCGGTCGGGCCTGGTACCCGGGTGGGGGCGGTCGGCCGGTCCGACCGCTGAATACCGGCGGCGGCCGCGGAGGCGAGCGTTGAGTCCCCAGATCGTCGGGTCGCCCGCCGTGCCGGAGGCCGCCGCGGAACCCGACGGCAACCAGCTCCCCGTTCCGGCTGCCGACGGCGAGCCTCTCGACGCAGCCGCCGCCACGGCAGCCACAGTCGCAGTCGCAGCAGCAGTCACTGCCACAGCCGCCAGTGCCACAGCCGTCGCAACCCCGGCGTCGACCACCGTGAACCCGGCTGCTGCCGCTGTCGCTGCCGCCCCCGCCGCTGCCACCCCCGCCGCCAACGCCCCGGTCACGGCGGCGCTGCCCGGTCTGCCGCAGGCGCTCAGCACCCGCGCCCGTACGCTCGCCGGCGCCGTCCGACGCCGCTGCGCGGACCTGGCCCGGATCGAATCACCCAGTGGGGACGCCCCCCGACTCGACGCCCTTGCCGAGGAGTTGGCCGCCGGGTTCCGCGCCACTGGTGCGACTGCCCGTCGCGAACCCGGTCCGGCCGGTGACCACCTCGTCCTGGAGTGGGAGGGCCGGGACGAGTCCCTGCCGCACCTGCTGATCGTCGGCCACCACGACACCGTCTGGCCGGTCGGCACCCTGGCGGACTGGCCCGTCGCCGAGCAGGACGGTCGGCTCACCGGTCCCGGTGTGGTCGACATGAAGGGCGGACTCGCCATCCTGGAGGGCGCGTTGGCGCTGCTCGCGGATCTGGGGGAGCGGCCGCACCGGACGGTGCGCCTGGTGGTGGTCTCCGACGAGGAGGTCGGCAGCCCGGACGGGCGGCGCCTGGTCGAACGCCAACTGCGCGGAGCCGCAGCGGTGCTGGGCTTGGAACCGCCGCACCCGGACGGCCGACTGAAGACCGCACGGCGCGGTAGCACCCGGGTCCGGCTCACCGTGACCGGCCGCGAGGCGCACGCGGGCAACGACGCCCATGACGGGGTGTCGGCGGTCGACGAGCTGGTGGACCAGCTCGTGCTCGTCCGCGGTCTCGCGGGCCAGCCCGGTACGGAACTCAACGCCGGTCGGATCAGCGGTGGTTCGCGTGCCAACGTGATCGCGGGCCGGGCCGAGGCCGAACTCGGCCTGCGGTTCTCCACCGCCGAGGCGCAGCGCCGCACGCTCGACCACCTCGCTCGGCTCACCGCGCTGCGCCCGGGCGCCCGGGTGCGGACGGAGGTGCTGTCCAGCCGCCCGGCGTGGCCCGAGCGGACCGGTAACCCGCTGCTTCGGCACGTGCGTTCGCTCGCCGCGGTGCTCGGGCAGCAGCTGGACGGCGCTCCGGCGGGCGGGGCCGGTGACACCAATCTGCCGGGTTCGCGTGGACTGCCGACCCTGGACGGCTTCGGTGCGGTGGGTGCCGGAGCCCACGCCCGGCACGAGTACATCCGGCTGGACCAGGTCGCCCCGCGGATCGCCCTGCTGGCGGCGTTGCTCGCCGTACCGCTGCCGCGACTGCGCGATCGCGCGGAGGGGTGAGCGGGGGACGGAGGGTGGAGCGCGGCCGGGGCGCCGGGGCGTAGCCGTCGGCGAACGGACGCGTCGCAGGTGACAAGCGCCAGGCCGAAGGCGCAGGTGACAGGTAGCGGGTAACAGATAACAGCTGACAGATTTCGTAATCTGTCAGCTGTTATCTGTTTCGTGCCTTGCCATCCCTCGGCCCCGCCGCGCAGAATGGTACCGACCGAACGGTCAGTCGGTTGGTGCCCGAGCTCCGGGCAGCCGGCAGTGCAGGACACGAGAGGGGACCGTGGTGACAGCAGAGGTGGCCGAGGCGGTCCCGGCGCAGGCGCCGGAGGACCGGTTCGAGGCGGTCATCGCCGCCGAGCAGCGGATCGAGCCCAGGGACTGGATGCCCGACGCCTACCGGGCCACCCTGATCCGCCAGATCGCCCAGCACGCCCACTCCGAGATCATCGGCATGCAGCCCGAGGGCAACTGGCTCACCCGGGCCCCGTCGCTGCGCCGCAAGGCCATCCTGCTCGCCAAGGCCCAGGACGAGGCCGGCCACGGCCTCTACCTCTACGCCGCCGCCGAGACCCTCGGCGTCGACCGTGCCGAGCTCACCGAGAAGCTGATCTCCGGTCGCCAGAAGTACTCCTCGATCTTCAACTACCCGACCCTCACCTTCGCCGACGTCGGCGTGATCGGCTGGCTGGTGGACGGCGCGGCGATCTGCAACCAGGTCCCGCTCTGCCGCTGCAGCTACGGTCCGTACGCCCGGGCGATGGTGCGGATCTGCAAGGAGGAGTCCTTCCACCAGCGCCAGGGCTACGAGCTCCTGATGACGCTGATGCGGGGCACCGAGGCCCAGCGCCGGATGGTCCAGGACGCGGTGGACCGCTGGTGGTGGCCGTCGCTGATGATGTTCGGCCCCTCGGACGCGGACTCGCCGAACACCGCCCGCTCGATGGCCTGGCGGATCAAGCGCCACACCAACGACGACCTGCGCCGGCGCTTCGTCGACATGACCGTCCCGCAGGCCGAGCACCTGGGCGTCACGCTCCCCGACCCGGAGCTGCGCTGGAACGAGGAGCGCGGCGGCTGGGACTTCGGCGAGCCGGACTGGTCCGAGCTGAACCGGGTCATCCGCGGCCAGGGCCCCTGCAACGCCCAGCGGATCGACCGTCGCCGCGCCGCCCACGAGGAGGGCGCCTGGGTCCGCGAGGCCGCCGTCGCCTACGCCGCCAAGCGCGCCGCGGAGCAGTCCGCCGAACAGCACGTCGCCGAACAGCACGTCGCCGAACAGCTCGTCGCCGTACGGCACGCCACCGAACAGGAGAACGGAAAGTGACCGAGCCCAAGGCCGACTCCACGGTCGAGTCTGCGGCCGAGCCCAAGGCCGAGTCCAAGGCCGGCTGGCCGCTGTACGAGGTGTTCGTGCGTCCCCGGCGCGGCCTGAACCACGTCCACGTGGGATCGCTGCACGCGGCCGACGACCGGATGGCCCTGCTCGCCGCCCGCGACCTCTACACCCGCCGCAACGAGGGCGTCAGCCTCTGGGTGGTCCGCTCGGACGCGATCACCGCCTCCACCCCGGACGAGCGCGACCCCTTCTTCGAGCCCAGCGGCGACAAGGTCTACCGCCACCCGACGTTCTACGACATCCCCGAGGATGTCCCGCACATCTGACGGGGGAACCGCCATGCAGGACCACACCGCCGCACCGGGCCACGCGACCGGCACCGCCACCACGACCGGCACCGCAAGCGGCCACGACAGCCACGGTGACCACGACGGCCACGACGACCACGTCTACCTCAGCCTCACCGAGGCCACCCCCGGCCCCGAGGGCGAGGGCCGCTGGGCGTACGGGACGGGTTTCGCCGACCCGCTGCTCGGCGTGGACACCGCCCTGCCCGCCGGGACGGACGGCGCGGACCTGGCCGCCTACTGCCAGATGCTCGGCGATGACGCCCTGGTCCTCGCCCAGCGGCTGATCGAGTGGTGCACCCGGGCGCCCGAGCTGGAGGAGGAGGTGGCGCTCGCCAACCTGGGCCTCGACCTGCTCGGCCAGTCCCGCCTGCTGCTGACCCGGGCCGGCCAGGCGGACGGTACCGGCCGCACCGAGGACGACCTGGCGTACTGGCGCGAGGAGCACGAGTTCCGCAACGTCCGGCTGGTGGAGATGCCGAACGGCGACTTCGCGTACTCGATCGCCCGGCTGCTGCTCTTCGCGACCGCCCGCGGCGCCCTGTACGAGGCGCTGAGCGCGCACCCCGACCCGGTGCTCGCGGCGGTGGCCGCCCGGGGCGTCAAGGAGCTGGCGTACCACCGTGAGTACGCCACCGCCTGGACGCTGCGTCTGGGCGACGGCACGCCGTACTCCGCCGAGCGTATGCAAGCCGGGCTGGACGCCGTCTGGCCGCTGCTGGAGGAGCTGTTCACGGCCCACCCGGTGGAGCTGCGGGTGGGTGTCGACCCGGCGATCCTGCGCGAACCGGTGCTGCGTTCGCTCGCCGCCGTCCTCGCCGAGGCCGGGCTGACCGTGCCGGACGGGCCGCCGCTGGCCACCGTCCTCGGCCGGGCCGGCCGCGACGGTGTGCACACCGAGGTCCTCGGCCCGCTGCTCGCCGAGCTGCAGGTGGTGGCCCGCGCACACCCGGGGGCGACGTGGTGACGGGAGCCGTCGGCGTGACGGGCGTGCCAGGCGCGACCGGAATGACGGGCGTGAGCGTGACGGGCACGACGGGCGCGGGGACCGTGGGCACCGCCCGCGACCTGGCCCGGGCGGTCGCCGCGGCCGTGCCGGACCCGGAGCTGCCCATGCTCACCCTGGCCGACCTCGGCGTCCTCGCCGACGTCGAGTTGGACGACGCCACCGGTGCGGTCACGGCCTGGCTGACCCCGACCTACTCGGGCTGTCCCGCCGTCGCCGAGATGGCCGCCGACGTGGACCGCCGGCTGCGCGCGGCCGGGTACCCGGACGTCCGGGTGCGGCTGCGGCTGGATCCGCCGTGGTCCACCGACCTGATCACCGCCGAGGGCCGCCGCAAGCTCGCCGAGGCGGGCATCGCCCCGCCGCGTCCGACGTCCGCCGTCCACGCGGCCGGACCGGTTCCGCTCCTCCTCGGCCCGACCCGTACGGGCGCCGGAGCGGCCGTTGCCGCGTCCCCCGTGCCGTGCCCGCAGTGCGGCGGAACGGAGACGGAGGAGCTGTCCCGCTTCGGCTCCACCGCCTGCAAGGCGCTCTGGCGCTGCCGCGTCTGCCGGGAGCCCTTCGAACGCGTCAAGGAGATCTGAATGCCCGCCGCCGTCCCGTCCGCCTCCGCCGACACCCAGGCGACCGGCATCCGCCCGGCCCGCCGCCCCACCTTCCACCGGCTGCGGATCGACCGGGTGGAGCGGCTCTGCGAGGACGCCGTGGCGGTGACCTTCGAGGTGCCGGACGCGCTGGCGGAGGAGTTCGCCTTCCGTCCCGGGCAGACCCTGACGCTGCGCAAGCTGGTGGACGGCGCGGACGAGCGCCGCTCGTACTCGATCTGCGCCCCCGTCGGCGGCCTGCTGCGGATCGCCGTCCGGGAGGTGCCGGGCGGGCTGTTCTCGCGCTGGCTGGTGCGCGAGGCGCAGCCCGGTGAGGAGGTGGAGGTGCTGACGCCGTCGGGCCTCTTCACGCCCGAACTCGGCGTCCCCGCCGACCACGTGCTGCTCGCGGCGGGCTCCGGCATCACCCCGATGCTGTCGATCGCCGGCTCCGTGCTGGCCGCCGACCGCCGCTCCACCGTCACCCTGCTCTACGGCAACCGGCGCAGCGACACCGTGATGTTCGCGGACGAGCTGGCCGACCTGAAGGACCGCTACCTCGGCCGCTTCCAGCTGGTCCACGTGCTCTCCAGGGAGACCAGGGACGCCGAACTGCTCAGCGGCCGCCTGGACCCGGAGCGGGTGCGGGCGCTGCTGGCGGCGCTGGTGGACGTGGACAGTGTCGGCCACTGGTGGCTGTGCGGCCCGTTCGGCATGGTCACCGGGGCGAAGGAACTGCTCGCCGAGCTGGACGTCCCGGGCGAGCGGGTGCACCAGGAGCTGTTCCACGCGGAGGACGAGCCGCTTCCGGAGCGCGACGAGGACTGGGACCGGACGGACGCCTCGTCCGACGGCGAGCCCGGTGGCGTGCACAGCGAGGTCACCGTCGTCCTCGACGGCCGCGGCAGCACCCTCTCCCTCCCGCGCGACCGCTCGATCCTGGACGGCGCCCAGCGCTCCCGCCCCGACCTGCCGTTCGCCTGCAAGGGCGGGGTCTGCGGCACCTGCCGCGCCCTGGTCACCGAGGGCGAGGTGGAGATGCGCCGCAACTTCGCCCTGGAGGAGAAGGAACTGGCCGCCGGCTACGTCCTCACCTGCCAGGCCCGCCCGCTCACCGACCGGGTGACGGTCGACTACGACCGCTGAGCCGGCGCTGCCGGGCCACGCCCCCCGGCGGGTGGCGCCCGGCCCGGCGCGTCGCCCGGCGGTCGCGAACGGTTGCAGGTGGTCGAGTGCAGTCGCGAGCCGTCGTCGGCGGTCGAGTGCGGTCGAGTGCGCTCGAGGGCGATCAGAGCACCGTCAGACCGCCGCCGGGGCGGGCTGCCGCGCAGGGTCGCCGAGCAGCTTGACCAGGTCGTTGACGGCCGCGCGCCCCGCCCGGTTGGCACCGACGGTGCTGGCGGACGGGCCGTAGCCGACCAGGTGCACGCGTGGATCGGCGGTGGCGCGGGTGCCGGTGAGTGCGATGCCGCCGCCCGGGGAGCGCAGGCCGAGCGGGGCGAGGTGCCCGACCTCGGGCCGGAAGCCCGTGGCCCAGACGATCGCGTCCACCGCCAGCTCCTCGTCGCCCCAGGCGACCCCGTGCTCGGTGAGGCGGTCGAACATCGGCCGCCGGTGCAGCGCGCCCAGCTCCTCGGCGCGGCGGTAGGCGACGGACGGGCCGAGCCCGGTCACGCTCACCACGCTGCGCACCGGCAGGCCCTGCCGGACCCGCTCCTCGACCTTGGCGACCACCGCGCGCCCGTACTCGGGGGTGAACGGCCCGTCGTGGTAGACGGGTTCGGAGCGGGTGACCCAGACCGTCTCGCCGACCGCCGCCACCTCGGACAGCACCTGGATCGCCGAGGCGCCGCCGCCCACCACCAGGACGCGCTTGCCTGCGAACGCCGCGGGCCCGCGGTAGTCGGCGTAGTGGAGTTGCGGGCCGGCGTAGTGGCCCGGGTAGTGCGGGAGGAAGGGGCGGGTCCAGGTGCCGGTGGCGTTGATCAGCGCGCGGGTGGACCAGGTGCCGCGGTCGGTCTCCACCCGTAGCCGGGAGTCGGGGCGCTCGGACTCGGCGCGTACGGCGTGCACTGCGACCGGGCGTACGACCGGGAGCGCGTGTCGCGCCTCGTACCCCGCGAAGTACCCCGGCACGACCGCACGCGCGGGCGCCTCGGGGTCGACCGGCGGGAGTTCGGCGTCCGGGAGGTCGTGGAAACCGTGCACGGTGGCCATCCGCAGGGACGGCGAGCGGTGTGCCCAGGCGCCGCCGGGTTCGGGGTTGGCATCGAGCACGACGAAACCGCCGTCGATCCCGGGCCGGTACGGGGCGAAGCCGCGGCGGCGCAGGTGGTAGGCGGCGGACAGGCCCGCCTGCCCGGCACCCACCACCAGGACGTCCACGCGCTGCGGCGTATCGGCCGTCGCGGCGCCGGCCGTCGCGGCGTCGGCCGCCGTCGTGCCGTCGGCCGTCGTGCCGTCGGCCGTCGCGTCCGAGGCCGTAGCACCCGCGATCGTTGCACCGTAAACAGTCACGCCCGTGAAACATCGGGGGCTCGACGACTGTTCCCGCCGTTCCCGCTGTTCCTGCTGTTCCTGCTGTTCCCGCTGCTTCCGTTGTTTCCGTTGTTTCCGTGGCTTCCGCCGCCCTCGTGGGCGGCGCCTCGAGGTGTCAGCTGATCGGGGAGATCACGGCGGCGGTGCCGTAGGCGCAGACCTCGGTGCCGACGTCCGCAGCCTCCGTCACGTCGAAGCGCATCATCAGGACGGCGTTGCCGCCGCGCGCCCTGGTCTGCTCCACCAGCCGCTGCATCGCCTCGTTGCGGCTCTCGACCAGGGTCTTCGTGAGACCGCGCAGCTCACCGCCGATCAGCGACTTCAGACCGGCACCGATCTGGCTGCCGACGTGGCGGCTTCGCACGGTCAGCCCGAAGACCTCGCCGATCACATGATCGACCCGGAATCCGGGGATGTCATTGGTGGTCACGACCAGGACGTCGGCGTTCGGGCCCTGCCCGCCGCCGTACTCATTGATGTCAGCCATGGGAGGCATCCTGCCAATGTCGTGCGTCCGAGTGACCGAGGCCGGGCCGGTCGGTGGCCGAGAAGGCTTCCGGAAGCTGGTCCGGACCGGTGATCGGGCGGCCGAAAAGCCGTACCGTAGCCCCATGGGCGAGCGAAGCGATCATCCACAGGGGCCGGGCGCGGCGGAGGACTCCGGTGCGCAGGAGATCGAGGCGACGGTGGTGCTGGGCCTGCGGATCACCGACTGGCCGGCGCTGCGCGCGGCCGCGATCAGGGCCGTCGAGGAGCTGGACTTCGAGGGCGTCGACCCGGCGGGGCAGCGCCGTGAGCTGCTGCGCGAGGTCGCCGAGGACGCCAACGCGGCGCTCGGCGCGCTGCTGCACCCGGACCGGCTGGTGGCCGCGATCCCCGGGGTCGAGGCGATGGGAGGCACGCTGGAGATCAGCGTGACCGAGGACTTCACGCCGGACTTCGCCGAGCTGTTCCCGCTGGACGGCGGCGACGACGAGGACGGCGGCGCGGGCGCGGACTGGACGCTCACCCCGCGCACCGCCTGCCTGCTCCACGCCCAGCTGCTCGGCCTGGCCGACGCCGCCTACGACGACCTCGACGAGCACGGGGACGAGGCGGTCGCCGACGGCGAGGACGTCGACTGGACGGTCTTCGCCAGGCTGCCCCAGCGCACGTGGCGGATGCACCGGGGCTGGCGCCGCGCGATGGCCCGGGCCTTCGACGACCTGGCCGACGATCTCGCGCTCGGCGAGTGGCCGCTGCCGCGCTGCCTGGCCGACGAGATCGCGCTGCGGATGGCGCTGGTGGACGCCCGGGCGCTGCTCGGCGCGCAGCCCGAATCGGTGGCCGACATGATGGGCGACCTCCCGGCCGACCTCTACGACTACGACTGGGAGGGCTGCAACGACGAACTGTTCGGCGTCTACGGGCCCGACGACGGCGACCCGGAGCTCAGCGCGGAACAGCGGACCGAGGTGCTGCTGGCGGCCACCCACCCGGAGGGCTGGTTCCTGATGTACGAGGACGCGGAGGAGCGGGACCCGCAGCGCGGCTACCGGCGCTGACCGGGCGTCGGGCGTCTGGGGTCGGGCGCCTGGAGTCGGGGGTCGGGGGTCGGGGGCAGAGGCCGGGGGCCGGGGGCGTCGGTCTGGGGTCTCGGTCGGGCGGGGCGGTTCGGTGGACGGGCGGCTAGGCTGCGGGCATGTCCGATGTGTCTGGTATGCGTGATGCGTCCTCGGTGGGTTCCGGTCGCGTGGACGAACCTCCGACCGGTGGGGACGAGTCGGCGCTGGACCGGATCGCGCTCGGCCTGGACGGTGTGCGGGCGGCGCAGCGCGGACGGACGGCCGAGGCGCGGGCCAGCTTCGAGGTGTTGTGGGACGCGCTGGGGGAGCAGGACGTCTTCCACCGCTGCGTGCTGGCGCACTATCTGGCCGATCTGCAGGACGATCCGCGGGCCGAGCTGGAGTGGGACCGGCGGGCGCTTGCCGCCGCCGACTCGTTGACCGCCGAGCGCGCCCGAACCTACGAACCGGCCCTCCAGGTGCGCGCCTTCTATCCCTCACTGCACCTCAACCTGGCCTCGGACCACCTGAAGCTCGGCGAGCCCGACCTCGCGCGCGAGCAGTTGGAGCGGGCGGTGCTCAGCCTGGACGTGCTGCCCGAGGACGCCTACAGCGCGGGCATCCGGGCCGCCGTGGACGAGCTGCGGCAGCGGCTGCGCTGACCAGGGGTCCGACACGGCCGAGCGGGTCGGACGGGCCGAGCGGGTCGGGCGGGGTCGGACGGGGTGGGCGGGAGTGGACGGGTCGGGCGGGAGCGGACGGGGTGGGCCGAGCCGGGCCGGGCAGGGCTGGCATGCTGGACGGGTGACTTCTCCGTTCGATGCCCCGGCTTCCGTGCCCTCGTCCTCCTCGTCCGCCTCGCCTTCCCCCGCGGACCCGGGCTCGGGCGACTCCCGGGCCCCCGAGGAGCGTGACGCGCGCCCGCAGTACGTGCTGCCGCTGGTCGTCCGAGTGGAGAAGGCGACGCCGTCGGGGCGGACGGACGCGCTGGAGACCTCGGCCCGTGCGGTGCTCACCCTGCTGGCCGACCCGCGGGTGACCGCGGCGGACGGCGAGTGGGCAGAGCGGGTCGCGGCCTGGGAGGACGCCCGGATCCGCAAGGTGGTCCGGCGGGCCCGGGGTGGGGAGTGGCGTCGGGCGGGCGAGCTGCCGGGCGTCACCGTACGGGGGCGTGAGGCGGAGGTGCGGGTGTTCCCGCCGATCCCCTTGGACGGCTGGCCCAAGGAACTCGCCAAGCTGCAGGTCTCCGGGACGGATCTGGAGGAGACGGCCGAGGTCGGCGCGCCCGAGTCGGGGCTGCCGGTGCTGTGGCTCAACCCGGAGCTGGAGATGAGCGCGGGCAAGACGATGGCGCAGACCGGCCACGCCGCGCAGCTCGCGTGGTGGCGGCTGGACGAGGCGCAGCGCAAGGAGTGGGCCGAGTCCGGCTTCGCGCTGGCGGTGCGAACGGCCGGGCCGGAGCGGTGGGAGGAGCTCGTCCGCAGCGGGCTTCCGGTGGTTCGGGATGCGGGCTTCACCGAGATCGCGCCGGGCAGCTGCACGGTGATCGCGGAGCACCCGGCGCTGCGGTGAGGCTCGCGGGTGGCTGCCGGCGACAGGCGGTCGGGGTGGCGCCTGCCGCCTGCCGCCTGCCGCCTGCCGCCCGGCATCCGACATCCGGCATCCGACAGCGAACGGCGAACAGATGACAGATTTCGAAATCTGTCATCTGTCGTCTGTCATCTGAAACCTGTCATCCGTCCGCCGTCGGTTGCTGCTACCCGCCCGAGGCCTCGTACCGGCGCAGTGCCCGCCGGCCGCCGTAGACAGCCAGGGCGGTCCAGAGCGCCATGATCAGCAGCCCGGTCCAGTACCCGTAGTGGACGCCCGGCTCCGGCTGGGTGCGCATCGCGTACAGGCCGGCCCGGTCGGGCAGGAACTGGCCGACCTCGCGAACGCCGGGGATGGCGGCCAGCCCGGTGGTGCCGAGGAAGACCATCGGGGTCAGCAGGCCGAGTGCGGCACTGAAGTTGCCCAGCATCGTGGTCAGTCCGAGGCAGATCAGCACCATCATCGGGTGGTAGAGCACCCCGGCCAGGAAGCTGCGGGTCAGGCCCGGGGTGGAGAAGTCCAGGCCGACGGTGGCGCCGACGGCCAGGAACGAGCCGACCGTGGAGAGCAGCCCGAGCAGCAGGCCGAGCCCCGCGCCGAGCGCGAGCTTGGCGCCGTACAGCCGGCCGCGTCGCGGGACGGCGGTGAGCGAGCCGCCGATCATGCGGGTGTTGAACTCCTGCCCGATCAGCAGGATTCCGAAGCAGGCCACGGCGACGTGGCCGAACAGCAGCCCGTAGTAGATCCCGCCGGCCGGGTCCTCGCCGGGGGTGTGGTCCTTCGCCCCGTAGGCGGCGTTGACCGCCGTGGTGATGCCGACGGTCAGCGTCAGCGCCACCAGCGGGGCCGCCCACTGCGAGGGCAGGGTGGTGAACTTGATCCGTTCGGCGCGCAGGGCGCCCGCGAGCGTACTCACTGATCCTCCGGTCTCCGGTGCGTTCCGGGTCACTTGACGGGGCGGCGGCGCAGGGCGAGCAGGCCGCCGTAGACAGCCAGGGCGGTCCAGAGCGCCATGATCAGCAGCCCGGTCCAGTGGCCGTAGCCGGCCTGCGGGTCGTCGACGTAGCGCATCGCGTACTGGCCGGCCCGGTCGGGCAGGAACCGGGTCACCCGGCGGATCCCGGGCAGGCCACCGAGCAGCGGCGAGAGCAGGAACACGGTCGGGACCAGCAGGCCCATGGCGGCGGTGAGGTTGCCCAGCAGGGCGGTCGCCCCGAGGCAGAACACCACCAGCAGCGCCTGGTAGAGCACGCCGGCGACGGCGCTGCGGACGAGGGCCGGTCCGTCCCACGCGCCGGGGACGGTGGCCGCGTACCCGGCGAAGGCGCCCGCCGTGCCGATGGCGCCGACGGCGAGGCCGACCAGCGCGCCCAACGCCAGCTTGGCGCCGTACAGTCGGCCGCGTCGCGGGACGGCGGTGAGTGAGACGTCGATCATGCGGGTGTTGAGCTCCTGGCCGATCAGCAGGATGCCGAAGCAGGTCAGGGCCACCTGGCCGAAGTTGAGCCCGTAGAAGACACCGACGCTCGGATCGTCGGTGATGTTGTGGTCCTTGCCGCCGAGGGCCGCGCCGACGGCCGTGGTGACCCCGGCGGTGAGCAGGACGGCGAGCAGCGGGGTGAGCCAGAGCGAGCGGAGGGTGGTGAGTTTGATCCGCTCGGCGCGGAAGGCGTGGAGCGCCGTCGTGGCGCCGGGGTGGGCGCTCACGTGGCGGCCTCCGTCCGGTACTCGACGCTGTCGGCGGTCATCCGCATGAACGCCTCCTCCAGCGAGTCCTGTTGGGTCGCGATCTCGTACAGCACCACACCGTTGGCGGCGGCGAGCGCGGCGATCCGCTCGGGTTCGGCGCCGCTCACCTCCCAGGCGCCGCCGTCGACTTGGGTCGCGTCGAGGTCGTGTCCGGTACCGCCGAGCAAGGCGGCGAGCTTGGTCGGGTCGACGGCTCGCACCCGGATCCGGGTGCGGCCGTGGCGGTCGATGAAGTCGGCGGTGGCGGCGTCGGCGAGCAGTCGGCCCCGGCCGATCACCACCAGGTGGTCGGCGGTGAGGGCCATTTCGGTCATCAGGTGGGAGGAGACGAGCACCGCCCGGCCCTCGGCGGCCAGGTCCCGCAGCAGGGTGCGGATCCAGCGGATGCCTTCCGGGTCGAGGCCGTTGACCGGCTCGTCCAGCATCAGGACGGGCGGGTCACCGAGCAGTGCGGCGGCCACTCCGAGTCGCTGGCGCATGCCGAGCGAGAACCCCCGGATCCGCCTCCCGGCCGCGTCGGCCAGACCGACCTGGGCGAGCACCTCGTCGACCCGGCGCTCCGGGAGCCCGTTGCTCGCGGCGAGCCAGCGCAGGTGGCCCCGTGCCGTCCGCCCGCCGTGCAGGGCCTGGGCGTCCAGCAGCGCGCCGACCCGGCGCAGCGGGTCGTCGAGTTCGGGGTACGGGCGGCCGCCGACCAGGGCGCGGCCGGCGGTGGGACGGTCGAGGCCGAGGACCAGGCGCATGGTGGTGCTCTTGCCGGCGCCGTTCGGGCCGAGGAAGCCGGTCACCACGCCGGGTCGGACCTCGAAGGACAGCTCGTCGACGACGCGGCGGCCGTCGTACTCCTTGGTCAGGCCCTGGATCTCGATCACGGTCGCCTTCCCTCCTCGTTCGGTGGTTCCCGGCGAAGGTGTCCGCCGGTGGTTCCCCGCGGGGTTCCCGTCGGTGGTCCCATTCGACCGGAGGGGGAGGGGCCGGCGGATCCCGCCGGGGCGGGGACCGGCCTCCCTCCCGGGAGGGAGGCTGCGGGAGACCGACGCGGGAGCCCAGGGCCGCCGTTGACCTGGAAGGATGGCCCAATGCCCAAGATCGCAGCGCTCAAGGACGCGGTACTCAGGAAGGCGGCGCCAAGGAACGCGGCGCTCAGGAACCCGTCCGGGAGCGCGGTTCCCGGGGGCGCGGTGTCCGGGGGCAGGGTGCCCGGAAGCGTCGTGCTGCCCGGCGCCACAGCGGCCGGTACGCCGCTGCCCCGGCTCGTCGCGCCGCTGCTGGCGGGTGCCACGTACGCGCGGCTGCTGCACCTGCTGGTCGGTTTCGTCTTCGTGGGCGTCGTGCTGATGGTCTATCCGGGGACGTACCGCAAGGGCCTCGGCGAGATCCTGACGGCGAGCGTCTCGGTGGACTGCGTGCTGCTCGCGGTGGTCGCCCTCGTGCCGGCGGCACGGCGGGCCGAGGGGGTGCAGGCGCGGCTGCTGCTGGTGCCCGACCGCGAGGAGGACATCGCCACCGAGCCCTCCCGCACCTGGGCCGACCGGTGGCGCACGGCGGGCTGGTTGATCGGCCGGGTCGCGCTCGGATCGGCGGTCGGATTCGCGCTGGTCCTCGGCCTCGCCGCGATCGTCGACCGGCTGACCGGCCCGGACGCGCTGCTGTACCTCCCGCTCGTGCCGCTGCTGGTGTTCGGCGTCGGCTGGTGCCTGGTGTTCGCCGGTCGACTCCAACTGGCCCTGGCAGTCAGGCTGCTGGGCCCGTCACCGGCGGAGCGGCTGGCAGAGGCGGAGCTGCGGGCCGAACGGCTGCTGGAGCGAAACCGGTTGGCTCGCGAGTTGCACGATTCCATCGGCCACGCACTGACGGTGACGGTGCTTCAGGCGGGCGCGGCGCGCGAGGTCGGGGACCACGCGTTCGTCGCCAGGGCACTCGAAGTGATCGAGGAGACCGGCCGCCAGGCCATGGAGGACCTCGAACGCACCCTCGTCCTGCTGCGCGAGACCCCGCCCGGGGCGAACGGCGTGGCCACCGAACAGCCCGGCATCGACCAGCTGCCCGCGCTGTTCGACACCGCTCGCGCGGCCGGCAGCCCGGTCGAGGCGCGGGTCGAGGTGTCGGCCGGCGCGTTGCCCGGGGTGCTCTCCCGGGAGTCCTACCGGATCGTCCAGGAGGGCGTCACCAACGCGCTCAAGTACGCGCCCGGCGAGCCGGTCGAAGTCCGGATCACCCTCCGGGACGGGCAGTTGGAGCTGCGCTGCGCCAACCGGCTGCCCGGCGGCGAGGGGCGCTCCCCGGCCGGTGGGTCGCGCAAGGGTGGCAAGGGGCTGCGCGGCATCCGGGAACGCGCCACGCTGCTCGGCGGGGAGGCGGCGGCGGGGGCGTCGCAGGACGGCAGCCGGGAGTGGGTGCTGCACGTCCGGCTGCCCCTACGCTTGGGCTCGTGACGAACGATCTTGCGACGAACGATCTTGCGACGAACGATCTTGCGACGAACGGTCCTGTGGCGGGCGGTCCTGCGGCGAACGGTCCTGCGATGAACGATTCGGTGACTGGCGCTCCGGCCAAGGGGGTTGCCGGGGTGACGGACATCCTGCTCGCCGACGACGAGGGTCTGGTGCGGGCCGGCATGCGGGCCGTCCTGGAGGCGCAAGGCGACCTGCGGGTGATCGGTGAGGCGACCGACGGTGCGGAGGCGGTCGCCCTGGCGCGTGAACTGCGCCCGCACGTCGTGCTGATGGACGTCCGGATGCCGGTGATGGACGGATTGGCGGCCACCCGTGAGCTGCTGCGCCGTGGGGCCCCGGGAGAGCGGCCGCCGCGGATCCTGGTCGTGACCACCTTCGAGAACGACGACTACGTCTACCAGGCGCTGCGCTCGGGCGCCGACGGTTTCCTGCTCAAGCGCTCCCGCCCGGCCGAGATCGTCCACGCGGTACGGCTGGTCGCGGCGGGCGAGTCGCTGCTGTTCCCGGCCGCGATCCGCCGCCTGGCCGCCGGGCACGGCAACCCGACCGCCCGCGCCGCCATGGAGCGGGCGGCGCTGACCGAGCGCGAGGCGGAGGTGCTGCGGCTGGTCGCCCGGGGCCTCAGCAACGGGGAGATCGCGGAGCAGCTGTTCCTCGGCGTGCAGACGGTGAAGACGCATGTCAGCAGCGTGCTGGCGAAGTTGGGCGCGCGCGACCGCACCCAGGCGGTGATCGCCGCGTACGAGTCGGGGTTCGTCGAGCCGTCGGAGTAGCCCCCGCGGCCCTGGCAGGAGGCAGGGGGCAGGGGGCAGGAAGCAGGGGGCAGGAGGCCGGGGGCAGAGGTCAGGAGCCAGCAGCCGGCAGCCAGGAGTTCCGGGCCAGACGGTGGTTCAGGCCGGGTAGGCGTGGGTCTGGATGGCCTTGACCGAGGCCCAGACCGTGACCCCCGGCGCCAGCTCCAGCTCCGCGACGGCGGCCGGGGTGAGGTCGGCGGCCATCGGCAGGCGGCCCGCCAGCTCGGCCCGGACCCGGTCGCCGTGCAGGTCCAGGCCGGTGACCTCGGCCTGCCACAGGTTGCGCGCGCTGGACTGCGGCCGCTCCCGGTGGAGGGTCACCGCGGACGGCGGGAACGCGACGAACGCCGGGCCGTTCAGCTCCTCGGCGGTGGCCAGCACGGTGCCGTCCGGGAGCGTGACGTGCGTGCCCTCGGACCGGCCCTGGTACAGGTTCAGCCCCACCAGGCGGGCGATGTAGTCGGTGCGTGGCCGCCGGGCGACCTCGGCCGGGCTGCCGGACTGCACCTCGTACCCCTGCTCGATCACCACCAGCCGGTCGGCCAGCACCATCGCGTCCAGCGGGTCGTGCGTCACCAGCACCGCCACCGCCTCGAACTCGGCCAGATGCCGCCGCAGTTGGGACCGCACGTCGAGGCGGGTGCGGGCGTCCAGGGCAGCCAGGGGCTCGTCCAGCAGGAGCAGCCGGGGGTGGACGGCGAGGGCCCGGGCCAACGCCACCCGCTGCGCCTGGCCGCCGGAGAGCCTGCCGGGGCGGACGGAAGCGTGGTCGGCCAGACCCATCCGCTCCAGCCAGGTGGCGGCCTCGGTCCTGGCGTCGCGCTTGGAGCGGCCCTGGCAGCGCGGCCCGAAGGCGACGTTGTCGAGCGCGCTGAGGTGCGGGAAGAGCAGGTAGTCCTGGAACACCACGCCGACCGGCCGTTCCTCGGCCGGCGTGTGCACGCGCTCGGCCGGATCCTCCAGGGTGCGGCCGTCCAGGCGCAGATGGCCGCCGGTGAGCGGGAGCAGGCCGGCGAGGGCGCGCAGTGCGGTGGACTTGCCGGCGCCGTTGGGCCCGAGCAGCGCGATCACCTCGCCGGGGGCGGCGGTGAGGGCGAGGTCGAGGGTGAACGCGGCACGGTCGACCCGCAGTCGGGCGTCGAGAGCGGTGCTCGGGAGGCGTTCGGTGCTCATCGGGGCGGCATCCAGGCGTTCGAGCGGGCGTCCGGGGCGACGCGGACGCAGACGGGGGCGGTGGCGCGGGCGGGGACGCGGACGGGGGCGGTGGCGCGGACTGGGGCGGGCGGCGTCACGGGGTCGACAACCAGCGGTCGCGCAAGCCGACCAGGACGGCGACGGAGACCGCCAGCAGCACCAGCGACAGCGCGATCGCGGCCTGCGGGTCGGACTCCATGGCCAGGTAGACGGCCAGTGGCATGGTCTGGGTGCGGCCCGGGAAGTTGCCCGCGAAGGTGATCGTCGCACCGAACTCGCCGAGCGCCCGGGCCCAGGCCAGGACGGCACCGGCGGCGATCCCCGGCGCGATCATCGGCAGGGTGACCCGCCGGAACGCGGTCAGCCGGGAGGCGCCGAGGGTCGCGGCGGCCTCCTCGTAACGGGGGTCGGCGGCCCGTAGCGCGCCCTCCACGCTGATCACCAGGAACGGCATCGCCACGAAGGCCTCGGCGATCACCACCCCGGTGGTGGTGAAGGGCAGCGTGAGGCCGAAGGCCGAATCCAGCCAGGTGCCGACGATGCCGCGCCGGCCGAGTACCAGCAGCAGCGCCACACCGCCGACCACCGGCGGCAGCACCAGCGGCAGGGTGACCAGCGCCCGGATCACCCGCCGGCCCGGCAGCTCGGTGCGGGCGAGCAGCCAGGCCAGCGGAACGCCGAGGACCAGCGACACGGCGGTGGCCGCCGTCGCGCTGATCAGCGACAGGCGCAGCGCGTCCCAGACGGCGGGGCTGGTGAGCTCGTCGGACAGGGCGCTCCACGGCGCCCGGACCAGCAGGCCGACCAGCGGGAGGATCAGGAACGCCAGCCCGAGCAGCGCCGGGAGCAGCAGGGCGACCGGGACGCGGTGCGTCCGCGACCGGCGCCGGCGCGGCAGGGCCTTCCCCGGTCCTGCCGCACCGCCGTCGGTCCGGTCCCGGCCGGGCTGACCCGACGGGTGCTCCTCGGAACCGGTGGTGCGGTCGCTCACGGTGCCTGGAAGCCCGCCGCGGTCAGCACCTGCTTGGCCTCGGGCGACTGGATGTACGCGACGAAGGCGGCGGCGCCGTCCTTGTTCGGCGCCTTGGCGAGTGCGGCGATCGGGTAGTCGTTCACGGCCTTGTCGGCCTCGGGGAAGTCCACACCGTCGATCTTGGCAGCATCGGCCTGCACATCGGTCTTGTACACCAGCGAGGCGTCGACCTCGCCGAGTTCGACCTTGGTGAGCGCGCCCTTGACGTCCTGCTCCAGGGTGACCGGGGTGAGGTCGACGCCGGCCGCCTTGAGCGCGGTCTGCGCGGCGGCGCCGCAGGGCACCTCCTTCGCGCAGAGCGCGACCTTCACGCCGGAGGCGGTGAGGTCCTTGAGGCCCGCGATGTGCTTGGGGTTGCCCTTGGGGACGGCGACGGTGAGCGTGTTCTTGACGAAGACCGCCGGCTGGCCGCTCGCACCGCCCGCGTCGGTCACGGTCTTCATGGTGGCCGGGCTGGCGGCGGCGAACACGTCGGCCGGGGCACCGGAGTTGATGCTGGTGGCGAGGCTGGAGCTGCCGCCGAAGTTGAAGGTGACCTTGCTGCCCGGGTTGGCGGCCTCGAACTTCTTGCCCAGCTCGGTGAAGGTCTCCTTGAGCGAGGCGGCGGCGAAGACGGTGACGGTGCCGCTCGCCTTCGGCGCGCTGTCACCGGCGGCGGCCGCGGAGCCGGACGCGGCAGTGGTGTTCGAGGCCGTGGAGCCGGAGGACTTGGCGCCGTCGCTGCCGCAGGCGGTGACCCCGAGGCTGAGGACGAGGGCCGCTGCGGCGGCGACGGCGAGTCTGCGGGTGGTGCCGGTGGTACGGGTGCTCATCGGTGCTTCCCCTCCGGGGTGCGCGCCGGACGGGGCGCGAGGGACTGACCGCAGCTGCGGCCATTACGGCGATCATAGTGCCGCAAATGCGAGCGATAAATCCTCTGTCGCTTTGCACAGGCAGGGGCTGGTGCGGGTCTCGGATCCGCTGTGTGATGGCTCAAACGGGTGCGCCCGGGAGTGCGCTCGGGAGTGCGCTCGGGGGGTACGCCCGGGGCGGTCGGGTGCGCTTGGGGGCGACCGGCGGTGGGGGCGGTGGGGTGCGGCGGGGCGGGGGCCGGGGGGCTGCGGAAAATGCGTCGCGCGGGGTGGGCCGAGCGGTCAGAGTGGTCGACGTCCGTACGTCCGTACGTCCGTAAGTCCGCGGACGCGACCGGGCCGCGGAGTGCGCCGCCACGGTCGAGCCAAGGGGAGGAGTCCGTCCATGTCCATGCTGCGCGTCACCGTCGAGAAGCTGACCATCCTGGAGCACCCGAACGCCGATGCCCTGGAGCTCGCACAGGTCGGCCTCTACCGGGCGGTGGTCGCCAAGGGTGTGTACCGGACCGGAGACTACGCCGTCTACATCCCCGAACAGTCCGTCCTCCCCGACGAGTTGATCGCCGAGCTGGGGCTGACCGGCAAGCTGGCCGGCTCCCGGGCGAACCGGGTGAAGGCGGTACGGCTGCGCGGCGAACTGTCCCAGGGCATCGTCTGCCGGCCCGCTGCGCTCGCCGAGGCCGACCTGGCCGCCGCGGCCGACCAGGGTGAGGACTTCGCGGACCTGCTCGGGGTGGTCAAGTGGCAGCCGCCGGTGCCCACGTCGATGAGCGGCGAGGTGGTCAGCGCCCCGGACCTGCTGCCCTGGGTGGACATCGAGAACCTCAAGCGCTACCCCGGGATCTTCGAGCCCGGCGAGCCGGTGGTGCTGACCGAGAAGCTGCACGGCAGCTGCTGCCTGGTCACGTACACCGCCGGGACCGGCGCGGTGCAGGTGTCGTCCAAGGGGATCGGCGCGCAGGGGCTGGCGCTCGTCGAGGACGAGCGCAACCTCTACTGGCGGGCGGTGCGGGCGTACGACATCCCGGCGGTGGCGGCCCGGTTGGCGGAGCGGCTCGGCGCCGAGCGGGTCGGCATCTTCGGCGAGGTCTTCGGCGAAGGCGTGCAGGACCTCGGCTACGGCGCCTCCGCGCGCACCGACCGGCCCGGGTACGCGGCGTTCGACGTGTCGGCCGTGGTGGACGGGCAGCAGGTCTGGCTGTCCGCGCCCGAACTGCTGGACGGTGAGCTGCCGTTGGCGCCCGAGGTGTGGCGCGGGCCGTTCGACCCGGAGGCCGTACTGGGTCTCGCCCAGGGCAAGGAGACCTTCTCCGGGCGCGAACTCCACCTGCGCGAGGGCGTCGTGGTGCGGCCGGTGACCGAGCGCTGGAGCCCGGTGCTCGGCGGCCGGGCGATCGCCAAGGTGGTCAGCGACGCCTACCTGACGCGCAAGGGCGGCACCGAGTACGAGTAGGCCCCTGGGCAGGGGACGCGCACCTTCCGGAAATGACTACCCGTCAGTAGAGTCGAAGGTGCGCATCCCCGTGCAGAAGGAGTCGTCCATGGCCACCGAAACCGCCGTACCCGGCCCGGCCGGCAATCCGCTGGTCGGATCGCTGTTCGACCTCACCCGACGCCCGCTGCGCACCTATCTCGCGGCCCGCCGCGACCACGGCGACGTGGTGCGGCTGCGGGTCGGTCCGCCGGGCCTGCGGGCCGACTTCTACGCCGTGTTCTCCCCGGACGGGGTCCAGCAGGTGCTGGGCGGCGAGGCGGCCAACTTCCGCAAGGAGAACGCCTTCTACGACGAGCTGCGGACCAGTGTCGGCAACGGCCTGCTGACCAGCCAGGACGGCGACTACCAGCGCCAGCGCCGACTGATCCAGCCGCTGTTCACCCGTCGCCGGGTGGACGGCTACGCGGACGCGGTCGCGCAGGAGGCGCAGTCGCTCACCGACCGCTGGCGGGCGGCGCCTGACGGGGTGGTGGACGCGGCGGAGGAGATGTCACGGTTCGCGTTGCGGGCGGTCGCGCGGATCCTCTTCGGTGCGGACGTGGAGGAGGCGGTGGCCGTGGTGAACCGCAACTTCCCCCTGCTCGGCGAGTACATCAAGGAGCGCGGCTTCGCCCCGGTCCGCGTCCCGCGCGGCTGGCGGACCCCGGGGAACCGGCGCGGCCAGGAGGCCCAGCGGGCGCTGTACGAGGTCTGCGACCGGATCATCGCCGAGCGCGCCGCGCGCGGGGGCGGCGACGAGGACGCGGACGACCTGCTCACGCTGCTCGGGCGGGCGCGCGGCGAGGACGGGGAGCGACTGGATCCGGCCGAACTCCGGGACCAGGTACTGGTGTTCCTGCTCGCAGGGCACGAGACCACGGCCACCTCGCTGGCCTTCGCGCTGCACCTGCTGGCCAAGCACCCGGAGCACCGGAAGCTCGCCCGCGAGGAGGCGCGGACCGTCCTGGCCGGGCGGGCGCCGACGGCGGCGGACCTGGAGGCGCTGCCGTACATCACCCGGGTACTGAAGGAGGCGATGCGGCTCTATCCGGCGGCAGCGCTGGTCGGCCGGAGGGCGGTCGACGCGACCGTCATCGACGGGTACGCCATCCCGGCGGGGGCGCAGGTCATCGTCGCGCCGCTGGTCACCCACCGGCACCCCGACCACTGGGCGGACCCGGAGCGCTTCGACCCGGACCGCTTCCTGCCGGAGGAGGAGAAGGCCCGGCACCGCTACGCCTGGTTCCCGTTCGGGGGCGGGCCGCGGGCGTGCATCGGGCAGCACTTCTCGATGCTTGAGGCGGTGCTGACCCTGGGGGTGCTGCTGCGGGACTTCGACGTGGAGGCCGTCGACCGGCGGGTCGCGATCGCCCAGGGGATCACGCTGCGGGCGGCGAGCCCGATGCGGATCCGGGTGACGGCCGGAGTCTGACGCGGGGCAGATGGCAGCTGGCGGCTGACAGATTTCAAACTCTGTCAGCTGTCAGCTGTTATCCGTCATCTGTTTGTCGTCCGCTGTCGGTCGCGCGCCCGCCGCCCGGCTGCCACTCGCCGCTCGGCCACCGCCACCCCGCCGTCCGGGCAGACGACCGGTTCATTCGAACACATCGCCCGTCGCCTGCGGGCTGTTTTTCAGATCTTCGGGTGGCCGTTTCCGGCCCCTCGATAGCGTCCCACGCACCCCAGGCCGAAAGCGCACATGCGGCTGGCATATGACGGGACGGTCCCTCGCGGACCTGACGACCCCCTGCCGCCGCTCGCATGGAATCCGTCCGGCCCGGGGAGCCCGGGCGCACCGCGTACCGCCCCGGGCCCGACCGGTCGACCGGAGGTCCCATGGGCACCCTCAACCCCCTCAGTCCCGGCTGGCTGACCCCCGCCCTCTCGTACCTGATGGCCTGCGCCGGCGCCGCCCTCGGACTGCGCTGCACGCTGCGCGGTGTGGCCGCGCGCGGTGCCGCCCGGCGGAACTGGCTGGTCACGGCGGCCGCCGCGATCGGCTCCGGCATCTGGACCATGCACTTCGTCGCCATGTTCGGGTTCACCGTCGACGGCACCGAGCTGCGTTACGACGTCCCGCTGACCGTCCTCAGCCTCCTGGTCGCGGTCCTGGTCACCGGTCTCGGCCTGACCGTCGTCTGCTACGGCGCGCACCGCGGGCTCGCCCTGTTGGCGGGTGGCGTCACCACCGGTCTCGGTGTCGCCGCGATGCACTACCTGGGCATGGCCGCCGTACGGATGCACGGCGCCCTGCGCTACGACGCCGGGACGGTCGCGCTGTCCGTCCTGGTCGCGGTCGGCGCCGCCACCGCGGCGCTCTGGGCCGCTGTGACCATCCGCAACGTCTACGCGGCCGGGGCCGCCGCGCTGGCCATGGGACTCGCCGTCAGCTGCATGCACTACACCGGCATGGCCGCCGTGCACGTCCGGCTGGAGCCGACCCGGGCCGGCCTCGGCGGGGCCGGCCCGATGGAGTTCGTCTTCCCGCTGGCCGTCGGACTCGGCTCGTTCCTCTTCCTCGCCTCGGCCTTCGTCGCGCTCTCGCCGACCGCCCAGGAGCGGGCCGGCTACCGGGAGGCGGGCGAGCTGGCCATCGAGGAGTTCCCTGCCGCGACCGCCCGCCCCGAACCCGAACCCGAACTTGAACCCGAACCCGGAGACGGGCGCGAACCGAGCGGCCCCGCCCGCCCGGCAGCCGAGCGCTACGGCGCGGACCACCACGAACGCGCGGCCTGAGCGCACCGGCCCGGCCCGACCCGACCCGACCCGCCTCGCCCCCGTCCCCGTTCCCGTCCTCGCCTTTGCCTCCGCCCAAGCCCCAGCCTCAGCCCGAAAGGCTCCTCCCACATGCGAGAAGACCGCGGCGCCGCCCCCGGTGCCCGCCGGGGTGCCCCCGTCGGGCCGCCCGCCCGCCCGGCGCGCCTCGGCTCCCGGTCGCGCGGGCTGCGCCCCCGGACGGTCCGCGCCCGGATCATCGCCCTGCTGATGGTCCCGGTCGTCTCGATCATCGCCCTGTGGGGGTTCGCCACCGTCACCGCCGCCCAGGGAGTCTGGGACCTGCTGCGGCAGCGCGACGCCCAGCGCACCGTGCTCACCCCCGTCGCCGGGGCGGTCGTCGGGCTGCAGGCCGAACGGGCCGCCGCCGGTCAGCTGTTGGCCGCTCCGGCGACCGTCCCTGCCGCCGCCCGGGAGAGTGCCCTGCGCGATGCCTCGGCCGCCACCGACCTGGCGGTCGCCCCGCTGTTCCCCGATCCCCGGCACCCCGACCAGGGCTACAACCGTGCCGACGCCCAGGGCCTCGGCGCCGACGCCACCGCCCGCCTGGACGACCTCGGCACCGCCCTCGCCGGCCTGCCCGAGCTGCGCGGTCGCGTCCTGGCCCGGAGCGTGGGCTGGCCCGAGGTGTACGCCGCGTACGGTGAGGCGGTGGACCGGGCGCTCGCCGTGGCGGGTGCCGTCGCACCGCTGCAGGACCACCCGTCCGACTCCGATGCGCGGGTGCTGCTGGAACTCGCCCGCTCCCGTGAACTGCTGGCCCGCGAGCACGCGTTGCTGGGTGCGGCGCAGCTCTCCGGCGTGCTCGACGACGACCGGCTGCGCGAGTTCTCCGGCACGGCGTTCGCCCGGCGGGAGTTCGAGCGGGGAGCCGCGGCCGACCTGCGCCCCGCCGACCGGGCCGCGCTGCTCGCCGTCATCGGTGGCCGGGACCATCGTGAGCTGGTCGGGTACGAGGAGAAGGTCCGTGCCGCCGCAGACGGCCGGGCGGCCGCCACCGCGGTGCCGGCGGACCGGTGGGAGATGGTCGCCGGGAACGTCGCGAGCGGCCTGCGCGCGGTCGAGGACCGGGCCGGGCGGGTCGCCGCGGAGCGCCGGAACCCCTACGCCGTGGGCCTGTCCACCCCGGCCGGGATGGCAGTGCTGCTCGGTCTGGTCGGCGCGGTCGCCTCGCTGGTGATCTCGGTGCAGATCGGGCGCGGCCTGGTGACCGAGCTGATCGACCTGCGCAACTCGGCACTTGAGCTGGCCGGTCGCAAACTCCCCGCCACCATGCGGAAGTTGCGGGCGGGTGAAGAGGTGGACATCGAGGCCGAGGCACCGCGACCGGCGGGCCGGGACGACGAGATCGGCCAGGTGTACCGGGCGCTAGGCACCGTCCAGCGGGCGGCCGTCACCGCGGCGGTCGAGCGGGCCGAGGTGCTGTCCGGGGTCTCCGGGGTGTTCGTCAACCTCGCGCGCCGCAGTCAGGTCCTGGTGCATCGCCAACTCACCCTGCTGGACGCGATGGAGCGCCGCACCGAGGATCCGTCCGAGCTGGCCGACCTGTTCCGGCTCGACCACCTCACCACCCGCATGCGCCGCCACGCCGAGGGGCTGATCATCCTCTCCGGTGCCGTCCCCGGCCGGGCCTGGCGCAGGCCCGTCCCGCTGGTGGACGTGGTGCGCGCGGCCGTCTCGGAGGTCGAGGAGTACGCCCGGGTCGAGGTGCACCCGCTACCGCGCGCCGCCGTCGCCGGGCACGCCGTCGCGGACCTCACCCACCTGGTCGCCGAGCTGGTCGAGAACGCCACCGGCTTCTCCCCGCCGCACACCCGCGTGCACATCCGGGGCGAACGGGTCGGCGCCGGATACGCGTTGGAGATCGAGGACCGCGGCCTCGGCATGGGCTCGGAAGCCCTGTCCGCCGCCAACCGCCGGATCGCCGCGGTCGAGCAGACCGACCTCTTCGACAGCGACCGGCTCGGGCTGTTCGTGGTCAGCCGGCTCGCCCGGCGGCAGGACGTCAAGGTCTCGTTGGTGACCTCCGCGTACGGCGGCACCACCGCGGTGGTCCTGCTGCCAACTGTTCTGCTCGCCGACGGGACTGCGGACGGGCCGCCTCAACCGTACGATCCGGTACCGGAGTTGGACGTCATGCCGCTCGATGCCGATGAGTCGGACCCGCTCGGGTGGGCACAACCTGGCGAGACCGCAGGGGAGTTCGGGCCGACGGGCGAGAACTGCTCGCGGGAGGCGGGGATCGAAGGACTTCCGGCGGCGGGTGGGCCGCCGCCGGAGGGTGGGGCGCTGCTGCCGTTCGGCGTCCGGGGCAGCGACCCCGGGCCGGTGCGCCGCACCCCCTTCCGGGCATCGACTGCCCGGGCGGTCGGCCCGGCTGCGGACTGGGGCCCGGGTGCCGCCGTCCGTCCGCAGCCCGGGCCGCCGCAGCCGTACCGCCCGGAACCGGATCCCGCTTCGGTTCCGGTTCCCGTTCCGGATCAGACTTCGCTTCAGGCTTCGCTTCCGGATCCGGCTCCCGGTGATCGCCGACTCGACCCGGGGCCGGAGGAGTTGCCGCGCCGGACCCGCCAGGCGAACCTCGTGCCGCAGTTGCGCGAGGCCCCGGCGGGATCGGGCCCGCGCACCCGGCGGACGGCCTCCACCGCCACCTTGGGTCCTGCCTCGGCACCCGGTGCGGACCCCGCAGACCGCAGTCCCACAGACCGCAGTTCCGCAGGTCGCAGTCCCGACGGCAGTAGCTCCGAGGGCCGTAGTCCCGAGGCGGCGCGGGCGGCGATGGCGGCCTTCCAGAACGGGTGGGCGCGCGGCCTGCACGCCGGCGGCGGACGGCACGACCCATCCGCGGGCCGACCCGCCGCCCCGCAGCCCGCCGACCTCCCCGCACCACAGGACCCGCGCGGTCCCCTGTCCCCATCCCGACCCGAAGGAGAGCGACCGTGATCGGCACCACCCACCGCGCAGGAGAACTGAACTGGCTCCTCGACGAGCTGGTCCGGCGAGTGCCCGAGGTCCGGTTCGCCGTGATGCTCTCCGCCGACGGACTGGCCATGGGCACTTCGGCCGGCCTGCCGCGCGAGGACGGCGAGCACCTGGCTGCCGTCGCCTCCGGCTTCCACAGCCTGGCCAAGGGCGCCGGCCGGCACTTCGACGCGGGCGAAGTCCGCCAGACGATGGTCGAGTTGGAGGGCGGCTACCTGCTGGTCGCCGCGGCCGGAGAAGGTACCTGTCTGGCCGTCTTCACCACCGCCGGGGCCAACCTCGGGCTGATCGCCTACGAGATGGCCAGACTCGTCCGGCGGGTCGGGGAGCACCTGAGCACCCCGCCGCGTGCGGCGGACGGCTGGTGAGCCGGGTGCCCCGACCGTCCTCCGAGGGGCCGTCCGCCGGGCGACATCCGGAACACCCGCGCGCCGAGCCCGGTCCGCACCCCCGCAACCCGCTCGCCGCCGCCCACCGGGCCCGCTGGTACGACGACGAGGCCGGCCCGCTGGTCCGCCCGTACGCCATGACCCGGGGCCGTACCGGGGCCGGTCAGCAGCAGCTCGACCTGATCGCCGTGGTCGTCAGCGACCTGCCCGATCCGGCGCTCGCCCCGGACGCGCCCGAACCGCCGGTCGGCCCCGAACAGGCGCGCATCCTCGCGTTGTGCCGGGGCACCCCGCTGTCCGTGGCCGAACTCGCCGCCGACCTCGACCTGCCGGTGGGCGTCGTACGGGTACTGCTCGGCGACCTGCTCGCGGCCGGGCTCATCCGGGTCAAGCGCCCCGTCCCGCCCGCCCTGCTCCCCGACGAGCGCATCCTCCAGGAGGTCATCCATGGACTCCGCGCACTCTGACCACCGATCCGAACGGTCGCGGCCGGACGGCCGGAACCGGCCGAGCGGGCCGTCCGGGCCCACCGGGGCGTTCGCGGCGGAGGAGCCCGACGACACCGTGCTCGCGCTCAAGATCCTGGTGGCGGGCGGCTTCGGGGCCGGCAAGACGACACTGGTCGGTGCGGTCAGCGAGATCCGGCCGCTGCGCACCGAGGAGCGGCTGACCGAGGTCGGGCGCGGGGTGGACGACCTCGACGGCGTGGAGCGCAAGAGCACCACGACGGTGGCGATGGACTTCGGGCGGATCACCATCCGGGAGGGACTGGCGGTCTACCTCTTCGGCACCCCGGGGCAGGACCGGTTCTGGTTCCTCTGGGACGAGCTGGCCCAGGGGGCCCTGGGTGCGGTGGTGCTCGCCGACACCCGCCGCCTGACCGACTGCTTTCCGGCCGTCGACTTCTTCGAGCACCGGGGCATCCCGTTCGTGGTGGCGGTGAATCGTTTCGCCGGAGCCCGGGAGTTCGGTCCGGCCGAGGTCGCCCGCGCGCTGGACCTGGACGCCGGCACGCCCGTGCTGCTCTGCGACGCGCGCCGCCGGTCGTCGGGAAAGGAGGTGCTGATCAATCTGGTCGAGCACGCAGGCCGCCTGCGCGCCGCCCGGCTGCTCGCGGACGCCGCGCCGGTGGGGTTCGGGTGAGGCGGAGCGCGAACGACGGGTGACAGATGACAGCCGACAGCCGACGGATGACAGCTGACAGATTTCGAAAGTTGTCAGCTGTCATCTGTCTGCTGCCCACTGTCACCCGCGGCCCTTCGTCGTCCGTCGTCCGTCCCCGTCCTCCGTCCTCTGTCTTCACACCGCCGACGGCTGCCCGCGCCGGGGTGCGCCGATCAGCCGCGCCACTGGAAGACGATCTTCGTCCAGCTGGACCCCGGGCAGTTGCCCCAGACGTCCCACGCCTCCGGTCGCGCGCCGATCCACAGGCCGGTGGTGTGCGTGGCGTTGGCGCAGTAGGTGATGGTGCGCAGCTGGCCGGAGTAGACGTGGCAGTAGCCCTCCCAGCGCCAGCCGTAGTTCGCGGTGATGACGCAGTGGTAGGGCGCGGCGGCGATGGTGTTCGACGCCGGGATGGACCCGGGCGTGATGCTCTGGTTCGGGGCGGGCGCGGCCGCGGCCGGCAGGGCGGTGATTCCGAGCGTGCCGAGGGCGGCCGCGGCGGCCATCCCGAACGCGGCGATCTTCCTGGCGATGCAACCTCGCACGGTGGTTCTCCTAGCTGAACGGTTCTCGTCGGGCGGGGCGCGCCCCGGCCGTCCGGGATGTGCGGGTGGAGACGAAGTCCCGTTCCCCGTAAGGCCGGTGACGTGTTGCACACGAATGACTGCGAACGGTGAGACGACGAACTATGATGTGATCTGTGTCACAAGCGGTCCGATTGGGCTGTGGCCAGGCCCGGTCGGGCGTTCGGGGTGCCGATGTCCGGGGAGGGCGGCATGGCGGATTGCAACGGTCGACGGGTCGGCGGCGGGCCGGAGAAGGGCTTCGGCCCGTGCGGGAGCGGCGGTCAATCGGCTGAGTTCAACCGGGTGTTCACCGATCTGCTGCCCAGGCTCCAGCAGGCGGCCGCCTCGCTCACCGGAAGTCCGCTCGCCGCCGGGGACGTCGTCCACGACGCGTACCTGCGGATCGCCCGTCGGCCGGAGCGGTTCCTCGGCCATCCTCAGCCGTACGCCTACGCGTTCACCACGATGGTGAACATCCTGCGCGACCAGTGGCGCCGGGAGCGGCGGAGGGTCCCGATGCCCGAGGTGCCGGAGCAGGGTGCCGAGACCGGGCGGGACAGTGCGGCGTCCGGCCCCCGGGCGGGCGGCATGGCCGAGTTGCAGGCGCGCTGGGAGGTGGTCCGGCTGCTGGGCTTCCTGACCGCCAAGCAGGCCCGCGCGGTGGCACTGGTCGACCTCGACGGCTACAGCGTCGACGAGGCCGCAGAGCTGCTGGGGCTGCACCGCAGCACCCTGGCCGTCACCCGCCGCCGTGCCCACGGGCGGCTGCGCGCCGTGGTCGAACGGGAGCGCGAGCGGGGGTGCGGATAGCGGCCCTCCGCCCCCGGCTCCCCCTTCGCCGTCTGCCATCCCTCACCCGTTGCCCGCCACCGCCCACCCGTCGCCCGCCACCCGTCGCCCGCCACCGCCCACCCGTTGCCCGCCACCCGTCGCCCGCCACCGTCGCCCCGTGCGGCGCGCGGCCCGACGCACCGAGCTGACGACAAGTCAGCTGATGTGCCGCCCCGGCCCGTACGCTGCAAATCGTGATCACGTACGAGGACCGCCGCCTGCGCGCCCTGGCCGAGGACGGCCGCTGGCACGAGCTGCTCGCCGCCTACCGGCAGGGCCGGGCGGCCGCCGTGGTCGAAGCGGGGGAGGAGACCGCGGCGGCCCTGACGGCGCCGCTCGGCCACCTGATCGCCTACGCGGCGCCGCCCGAGCTGGCCGTCCGGCTGTTCGACCGGGACGGCGGAGAGGGGACGGTCGCCGGGGTGGCCGACCACGACGCCGGTCCGCTGTGGGAGGTGCTGGCGACCCGGCACTCCTGGCTGCGGCTGGCCCCGCTCCTCGGCCCGGCCCCGGTGCGCCGACTGGTCGCGCACACCCGGGTGCTGCTCGGCGAGGACCTCTCGTGCGGTGCCGAGCCTGATCCGGAGGGCGTGCCGCTGCGGCTGGAGCCGTGGGAGGCGGCGGGTTGGGAGGAGTCGGCGCGGGTGCGGGAGTACCTGCCCGGCGGAGGTGCGCGAAGCGCGCTGCTGACCCTGCCGCCCAGTCGGGAGGGTCTCGGGGCGGTGGAGCTTCCGGCGGCGGTGACGCGGACGGGCGGCCGGCCCCCCGGTCAGCGGGTCACCCGGGCGCTGGCCGAGCTGGGCGCGCTGGCGCCGTGGGCGGAGGTGGTCTGCGTCCGTGGCCAGGCCCCGCTGGCGGCGGCCCAGCTGGCCCGGGGCCGGCGGGTGGTCGGCGGGTACCTGCCGTTCGCGCTGGTCTACCCGGCGCTGGTGCGGGCCGCCGCCGTCGGCCGGACGCAGGGCTGCGCGCACGGTCGGCTGGGGCTGTGGCGGGCGCTGGCCGCGATGGCCGGGACGGACGGGCCGGAGCCGGGTGAGGTGAACGCGCTGGTGGCCCGGATGCGCTGTTTCACCTGGCAGGAGCCGACGGCCGGGCTGCACCACCTGCACGTCGCGCTGGAGGATCCGGCCAGCGGGGTGGCCTGGGGGGTCAGCGGCTCGCAGGAGCTGTGAGGGGCGGTCGGGCCGGCCGTGCGCCGCGTTCCGGCCACGTCGGGGCCGAGCCGCACGGAGCGGAAGGCCCCCGGCCCGGCGCCGTTTCCGGGGGTTGGTGGGTGGCGCCGGACCGGGGGAGTGCGGGGGACCGCGCGGCCGCTCAGACGGCGGCGGGTGCGGCGCCCTGGGTGGGGACGGCCTCGGGGGCGTGCGCGGGTTCGCCCGCCGTCGCCGGGCTCCCGGAGCCGTGGCCGTCGACCAGGGTCAGTTCGTCGAACGGCACCTCGCCGGCCAGTACCCGGCGGGCGCGCTCGGTGTCGAGCTCACCGGTCCAGTGCCCGATGAGCACGGTCGCGACGGCGTTGCCCGCGAAGTTGGTGAGCGCGCGGGCCTCGGACATGAAGCGGTCGATGCCGACGATCAGGCCGACCCCGTCCACCAGTGCGGGCTTGTGCGACTGCAGCCCGCCCGCGAGGGTGGCCAGTCCCGCACCGGTGACGCCGGCCGCGCCCTTGCTCGCGATCACCATGAACACCAGCAGCGAGAGCTGCTCGCCGATCGACATCGGCTTGTCCATCGCCTCGGAGATGAAGATCGAGGCCATGGTCAGGTAGATCGCGGTGCCGTCGAGGTTGAAGCTGTAGCCGGTCGGCACGGTGATGCCGACGACCGGGCGGCTGACGCCCAGGTGCTCCATCTTGGCGATCAGGCGGGGCAGTGCGCTCTCGGAGGAGGAGGTCGAGAGGATGAGCAGGAACTCGCGGCCGAGGTACTTCAGCAGCGCGAACACGTTGACCCCGGCGACCAGGCGCAGCAGCGTGCCCAGCACCACGACGACGAACAGCGCGCAGGTCAGGTAGAAGCCGATCATGATGACCGCGAGGCTCTTCAGCGCGGCGGTGCCGGTGGCCCCCACCACGGCCGCCATCGCCCCGAAGGCGCCGATCGGCGCGACCCACATGATCATCGCCATGACCCGGAAGACCAGCCGCTGCACGTGCTCGATCCCGCGCAGCACCGGGGCGCCGGCCGCTCCCATCGCCTGCAGGGCGAAGCCGGCGAGCAGGGCGACCAGCAGGGTCTGCAGCACCTTGCCCTGGGTGAGGGCGGAGAACATGGTGTCGGGGATCATCCCGAGCAGGAAGTCGGTGGTCGACTGGGCGCCGCCGGCCGCCGCCTGGGCGTGGCCGGACTTGGCCAGCGCGGCGGTCAGGTGCAGGCCGCCGCCGGGCTCCAGCAGGTTGCCGACGACCAGGCCGATGGCCAGCGCGACGGTCGACATGACGAGGAAGTAGCCGAGGGCCAGGCCGCCGACCTTGCCGACCTTCGCCGCCTTGGTCACCGAGCCGATGCCCAGCACGATGGTGCAGAAGATCACCGGGCTGATCATCATCTTGATCAGGTTGACGAAGCCGGTGCCGACCGGCTTGAGCTCCACGGCGAAGCCCGGGGCGGCCAGCCCGACCACCACACCCGCCACCACCGCGGCGATCACGGCGAGGTAGAGGTAGTGGGTCCGGTCCTTGCGTCTGGGTCCCCCCGCCGTTGCGGCTCCAGCGATCGACATCTGCGGCTCCTTCGCCCTGCAGTCCTGGCGGCCCCGGGTGGTGGGCCGCTCCGAACTATGGGCCGCGGCGTGACGGAGGTCACGTTTGCGTTCATAGAGTTCACGGTCTCCGCGCCCGGGTCGCTCGCGCCGCCCGTGGTGCACACTGGCTGGCATGTCCGAGCGCACCGCCCCCACCACCCCGCGCCGTCGGCTCCCCCGGTTCTCCGCGCTCGGTCCGCTCCGGCCGTCCGGCCTCGCCCGCCGCCCGTACCGCCGGCCGTACCGCCGCCCGCCCCGGGGGTTGCCGCGCCGCCTGCCGTGGCGCCTGCCGCGCCGGCTGGTCCGCAGTCTGGCCGGGCAGCTGTTCGTCGTCCAGGTGGTGATCGTCGCCGCCGTGGTCGCGGGCGGCGCGGTGCTCGCGTACCTCTTCACCGCCGACCGGAACGAGGACGCGGCCCGCCGCGAGGTGACCGCGGTCGCCCACGCCGTCGCCGACTCGCCGTCCGTCCGCTCCGCCGTCACCGGCCCGGACCCCACCGCGGTGCTCCAGCCGTACGTCGAGCAGGTGCGGACGGACACCGGAGTCTCCTTCATCACCGTCATGGACACCGGCGGCGTGCGCTGGACCCATCCGCTGCCCGAGCAGATCGGCAAGCGCTACCTCGGGCACATCGACTGGGCGCTCGCCGGGCAGACCCGCAGCGAGACCTACACCGGCACGCTCGGTCCGTCGGTCCGGGTGGTCACACCGGTGTGGGACGACCGGCACCGGGTGGTCGCGCTGGTCAGTGCGGGCCGCACCGTCGAGTCGATCTCCGCGCAGCTCAGCGGTCCGCTGATGGCCCTGGTCGGAGTGGCGGTCGCCGCGCTCGCGCTCGGCGGCGCCGGCACCTACCTCGCCAACTCCAGGCTGCGGCGGCACACGCACGGCATGGGGCCGGACGAGCTCAGTCACCTGTACGAGTACCACCAGGCGACGCTGCACTCGGTGCGCGAGGGCCTGGTCCTGCTCGACCGCTCGCACCGGGTCGTGCTGTGCAACGACGCCGCCCGCGAACTGCTGGGCCTGACAGGCGACTTGGACGGACGGCCGGTGGCGGAGCTGGACCTGCCGGAGGCGCTGGTGGCGGCCGTCCTGGGCGAGGAGCCGGCCCGGGACGAGGTGCACCTGACCGCCGAGCGGGTCGTGGTGCTCAACACCTCCATCATCGGCACCGGCCTCGGCCGGGTGGTCACCCTCCGGGATCACACCGAACTGCAGGCGCTCAGCGGCGAGTTGGACTCGGTTCGGGGCTTCACCGAGGCGCTCGGCGCCCAGGCGCACGAGGCCGCCAACCGGCTGCACGCGGTCGTCTCGCTGATCGAACTCGGCCGTCACGAACAGGCAGTGGAGTTCGCCACCGCCGAACTGGAACTCGCCCAGCAGCTCACCGACCGGGTGGTCGCGGCGGTGAGCGAGCCGGTGCTCGCCGCGCTGCTGCTCGGCAAGGCCGCCCAAGCCGCCGAGCGGGGCGTGGAGTTGACCCTCACCGAGGACAGCCGGATCGACGACGGGGTGCTCCCGCCCGGCCTCTCTGCCCGGGACCTGATCACCGTGCTCGGCAACCTCGTCGACAACGCCGTGGACGCCGCCATCGCCGGGTCCGCGCAGAGCACAGTCCCGCCGGAGGTGACGGTCACGGCGCGGATCGAGGGCGGCGGCGCCCCGAGGGCCGGGACAGGTGCCGGTGCCGGTGCCGGTACGGGCGTGCTCGCCGGCGCGGGCGCGGACGGCGACTGCCTGCTGCTGCGGGTCGCCGACACCGGCGCGGGCATCGACCCCTCGGCCGTCGAGGACGTGTTCCGGCGCGGCTGGAGCACCAAGCAGGACGGCCGCGGGCACGGCCTCGGCCTGGCGCTGGTCGCCCAGGCCGCCCGGCGCAACGGCGGCACCGTCGAGGTCGGGCGCGAGCGCGGCGCGGTGCTGACGGTCCGGCTGCCGTTGGCGGGTCGGCCGGGGGAGCAGCGGGAGCCGGATGAGCGCGGGGAGCGGCGGGAGCCGGGAGGGCGCGAGCCGGAGGAGGTCCTGGCATGACCTCGCACCGTGAAGCCGACCCGGCGGCGATCTCCGTCCTGATCGTCGAGGACGACCCGGTGGCGGCAGCCGCACACACCCTGTACGTCGAGCGTGAACCGGGCTTCCGTGCCGCCGGCACCGTCCACAGCTGCGCCGACGCACTGCGTTTCCTGGACCGGGCCCGCGCCGCCGGGACCCCCGTCGACCTCACCCTCCTCGACCTCTACCTGCCGGACGGCCACGGGCTGCAGCTGTGCCGCACGCTGCGCGCCGCCGGCCACGGCACCGACGTCATCGCGGTGACCTCGGCGCGCGACCTCGCAATGGTCCGGCAGGCGGTCTCGGCCGGGGTCGTGCAGTACCTGCTGAAGCCGTTCAGCGCCGCCGCCCTGCACGACCGGCTGGAGCGCTACGCCCGCTACCGCGACAGCCTCGGGCGCACCGGCGAGGCCACCGGCCAGGACGAGGTCGACCAGGCGCTCGCCCTGCTGCGGACCCCCGAGCGCAGCACCCTGCCGAAGGGGCTGAGCGCGCCCACCCTGGACACCGTCGCCTCGGTGCTCAGGGACGCCGCGACCGGGCTGTCGGCGGCGGCTGCCGGAACCGCCGCCGGGGTCTCGCGGATCACCGCGCGGCGGTACCTGGAGCACCTGGTGGACACCGGGCGGGCGGTGCGGGAGCCGCAGTACGGCAACGTCGGGCGGCCGGAGCTGTGCTACCGCTGGAAGGCGAGGCCGTGACGGCGGTTCCGGGCGTGGAGGGCGTGGAGGGCGTGACGGCGGTTCCGGGCGTGGTGGGCGTCGAGGGGGCGTCAAGGGCGTGGAGGGCGTGACCTTTCGGCGCGACGGTCGTTGAAGGAATCGGGGGAAGTTCACTCGCTCGGGTGGTTCTCGGTGCCCCGCGGGCGTTCCGCCAGGTCAGGAGCGATAAAGTTAGGCTTACCTAACTTCTCCTGGGGGTTGTCGTGTCACTCGCTGCCGTACCTGCCCAGGCCACTTCCGGAACCCCGGCCCCGGCCGCCGGTGAGGCCATCCTGCGTCGCCAGCGTGTCCGCGAGTCCGCCGCCAGAACGTACGCCCGCTCCTTCCCGATCGTCCCGGTCCGCGCCAACGGCATGACCGTCGAGGGCGCCGACGGGCGGCGCTACCTGGACTGCCTCTCCGGCGCCGGCACGCTCGCCCTCGGCCACAACCACCCGGTGGTGCTGGAGGCGATCCGCCGCACCCTCGACAGCGGCGCCCCGCTGCACCTGCTCGACCTCGCCACCGCGGAGAAGGACGACTTCACCAGCGCGCTGTTCGACAGCCTGCCCGCCGGGTTCGCGAGCCGCGCCCGGGTGCACTTCTGCGGTCCGGCCGGGACGGACGCCATCGAGGCCGCGCTCAAACTGACGCAGACCGCGACCGGCCGCACCGGCGCGCTCGCCTTCACCGGCGCGTACCACGGCATGACCGCCGGCGCCCTCGCGCTCACCGGCAACGTCGCCGTCAAGGAGCCGCTGCCGAGCGGCGGCGAGGTCGTCCGACTGCCCTACCCGTACGGCTACCGCTGCCCGTTCGGGGTCGGCGGCGACGCGGGGGCCGACCTCGCCGCCACCTACGTCGAGCGACTGCTGGACGACCCGTCGGGCGGCGTGGTGCCGCCCGCCGCGATGGTCCTGGAGGCCGTCCAGGGCGAGGGCGGCGTCGTCCCCGCGCCCGACGGCTGGCTGCGCGCGATGCGCCGGATCACCGCCGAACGCGGCATCCCGCTGATCGTGGACGAGGTGCAGACCGGCGTCGGCCGCACCGGCGCCATGTGGGCGGTCGAGCACAGCGGCATCGTCCCCGACGCGATGGTGCTCTCCAAGGCCATCGGCGGCAGTCTGCCGCTCGCCGTCGTCGTCTACCGCGAGGACTACGACGGCTGGCGCCCCGGAGCCCACACCGGCACCTTCCGCGGCAACACCCTCGCCATGGCCGCCGGGGCGGCGACCCTCCGATACGTCGCCGCGCACGGGCTGGCCGAGCGGGCGGCCGTCGTCGGCGACCGGATGGCCGCCCGGCTGCGCGAACTCGCGGGCGAACTGCCGGTGATCGGCGACGTGCGCGGCCGGGGGCTGATGCTCGGCGTCGAACTGGTCGACCCGACGGCCGAGCCCGACGCCTGCGGGGCCCGGCCGGCCGATCCGGCGCTCGCCGTACGGGTGCGGGAGGCGTGCCTGGCGCGCGGTCTGATCGTCGAACTCGGCGGGCGCCACGACGCGGTCCTGCGGCTGCTCCCGCCGCTCACCATCACGGACGAGCAGGTGGCGGCCGTGCTCGAGCGGCTCGCCGACGCGATCGGGTCCGCGGCTGCCGCCGCGCCGTCGGCCGCGTCGTCGGCGACGGCGGCGTCGCCGTCGGCGTCGGCAGCGGGTGGTGCGGGACGGGCGGAGCGGTGAGCGGGCCCGGGTCCGGACCGATCGGCATGCCGGGGGACGAGGTCGCGTCGGACGCCCTGTCCGGCGGCGCAGCCGGGCCCGGCGCGCTCGGGCCACTGCTGGCCACCGTCCTCGACGCCCTCGACACGGGCATCGCCATGCGCTCCGGACCGCTGCCGGCCGGCAGCCCCGCCGAGATCGCCGCGCTGGTCGGCGACGCCCTGACCACGACCGGCGGCCGCGGCTCGCTCGCCCGGCTCACCGAACTCCTCGCCTACGGAGCCGCCGACCCCGCCGACCCGGCCTGCGCCGCCCACCTGCACTGCCCGCCGCTCGCCGTCGCCGCCGCCGCCGACCTCGCCGTGAGCGCCCTCAACCCGTCGCAGGACTCCTGGGACCAGGCCCCCGCCGCCACGGCGCTGGAGACCGCGCTGCTCGCCGAACTCGCCGAGCTGGTCGGCTACGACCCGCAGCGCTCCGCCGGGGTCCTCACCTCCGGCGGCACCGAGTCCAACCTGATGGGGCTCATGCTGGCGCGCGACCAGAAGCTCGACGGCATCGTGGAGTTGGACGGGATCCCGGCGGGCGTCCGGCCGTGCATCCTCGCCTCCGAGGCCGCGCACTTCTCCGTCCAACGCGCCGCCGCACTCCTCGGGCTCGGCGAGCGGGCCGTCCTGTCCGTCCCCGTCGACCGTCAACTCCGGATGCGGGAGGAGGAGTTGGAGCGGACCCTGGCGGAAGCCAGCTGGGCCGGCCGGACCCCGATCGCGGTCGTCGCCACCGCCGGCACCACCGACACCGGAGCCGTCGACCCGCTGACCGCCGCCGCCGATCTCGCCCGCCGCTACGGTGCCTGGCTGCACGTCGACGCCGCGTACGGCGGTGGGGCACTGCTCTCCGACCGGCTCGCCCCGCTGCTCGACGGCATCGCCCGCGCCGACTCGGTCTCCCTCGACTGGCACAAGCTCGGCTGGCAGCCGGCCGCCGCCGGGGTCTTCCTGGTCCGTCGCGCCGAGACGTACGTCTCGCTCGCCCGCCGCGCCGAGTACCTCAACCCGGTCGACGACGAGCAGGCCGGCTACCCCAGCCTGCTCGGCCGCTCCCTGCGCACCACCCGCCGCGCCGACGCCTTCAAACTCGTCGTCACCCTGCGCACCCTCGGCCGTGACGGCCTCGGCCGGCTCGTCGACGCCTGCCACGACCTCGCCCACGCCGCCGCCGACGGCGTCCGTGCCGACCCCTCCCTGGAACTGCACGCCGACCCGGTCCTCACCACCGTCCTCTTCCGCTACCGACCGCCGGGTGTGACGGACGGGGCGGCGCTGGACGAGACGAACGGCCGGCTGCGGCGGTTGCTGCTGCGCAGCGGGCGGGCGGTGGTCGGGCGTACCGAGCTGCCGGGGGACGGGCCGGGGCGGGTGCGGTTGAAGCTGACGCTGCTGAACCCGCACACGACGGTGGGGGAGGTCGGGTCGCTGCTGCGCGAGGTGGTGGGCGCGGGCCGCAAGGTGGCAGGGGAGCGGGCGGGGTAGCGGCCGCTCGCTCCGGGCCTCGCGGGGTTCCTTCGGTTCCTTGGTTCCTTCGGCCCGCTCTGCTCCTTCGGGTTCTTCGGGTTCTTCGGGTTCTTCGGCCCGTTCTGCCCGTTCGGTGAGCGTCGGGCCCTATTTTCCGCTTCCAAATCAGAAGGCATTTCCCGTGAGGGTGTTGGAGGAATCCACACTGGCGTGGGAGGCTGTCCGGGGGATATCGGACCGCGCCTCGATAACCTCCGTGGACATAGCGTCGTGAGGGTGTACAGGCCGTTTCCGGCCGCCCGGTGATCACATTTCGCCAACCCCCGGGCAGGGGTTGCGGAGATCCCGAAGCGCGGCGGTAACTTCATGTGGCCGCAGCCCCACCATGCGCACACGGCACCCCCGGGTAGGCCACCTGATCAGGCACATGTCGCCCGGGCGCGGCGATCACTCCCTGACATCCGGGTGAACTTCGCCTACCCGCCGTGCACTTCTGTGAATTCCGGTAAATCCACGCGAACACCGTCCTGTGACCATTGCTGCGAAGCGGAGGCAAGGCATGCGCGAAACCGTCCCGGACGACGAGCCGATAACCACCCCGACGGGCCCGTACGAGGCCCTCCCGTACTCCCGCAGGTGCCGGGAGATATGGCAGCGGGGCGAGCACCTGCTGATCGGCGTCAGCCCGGGGAACAGCTATTTCAGTCACCGCCGGATCTCCGAACTCGTCGGGTGGGGGCTGGAGTTCTTCGGGCGCATCGACATCGTGTACGCCGACCTCCACGTCGCGACCCAGTTCGAGACCTTCGGCTACACCCCCGAGCACGCGCAGCGGCGGGCCGACAAGGAGGTCAAGGCCACCGCCCGCCGGATCGAGCGGGGAGTGGAGGAATCCGGTCGCCGGACCGCCGTCGGGATGCACGCCCTGTCCGACTTCGCCGCCGACGACAACTACCGGCGGCTGCACCGCCAGGCCGTCGACGGCCTACGGACCGACCCGGTGTACCGGGCCGCCGCCGAGGGCATGGCGCGCGGCTTCCTGGCCGCCCGGATGGGCGAGGGCCTGGCACCGAACGAGCCCCAACTCGCCGCCGGACTGCGCTACATCACGGCTGAGCTGCCGTTCTTCCTGGACACCCCGGCGCTGCTCGGCGTGACCTCCTCGGTGAGCTGCTACCACCTGCAACTGCCGCTCACCCCCGTCCTGTTCGGGCGGGAGGAGGGGACCCGGGCAGCGGCGGGCCAGGCCTACGCGGTGGTCCGTCCGGCCGGCGTGCCCTCGGTGCCGGACAACCTGTCGCCGGTGCCGGCGGCGGTCGGGTCCGAGGCGGTGGCGATCAGGTCCGAGGCGGGGGCGGCCGAGCCGGTCGGGGCCGGTCCCGTCCGGGCCGCCTAACCGACTTCCCTTCCCATCCGCGCGATTCCCCGCAACTTCACGCAAGGAGCCACACGTGACGGAACTGCTCACGACCGACCTGACCTTCCCGCTCTCCAGACGGGGCGACGTGCTCCCCGAGGAGGCCGACCGGCTGCGCGAGCAGCAGCCGGTCGCCCGGGTCCGCACCATGACCGGAAACACCGCGTGGCTGGTCAGCAGCTACCGGCTCGCCAAGCAGGTGCTGGAGGACGAGCGGTTCAGCCTCAAGGACACCGCCAACCCGGGCGTGCCGCGCCAGTACGCGCTGACCATCCCGCCGGAGGTGGTCGACAACATGGGCAACATCAACAGCGCCGGGCTGCGCAACGCCGTCATGAAGACGCTCGCCCCGCGTGCAGACAAGGAACTCGACGGCTGGCTGCAGGCCGAAGCCCACCGTCTGATCGACGCGTTGGAGGCGCAGGGCGCGCCCGGTGAGCTGCGCGACGGCTTCACCGAGCCCTACTCGGCCGCGTTGCACTGCCGGCTGCTCGGCATCCCGGCCGACGACTGGCGGCGGCTGATGTCCGGCATCGACGTGGCCTTCCTCACCAGCCCGGTGCCCTTCGAGGGATCAACGCCCAACTGGTACAAGGACCTCGGCTACATGCTGGGGAAGCTCAACGCCGATCCGGAACCGGTGGACGGGCTGCTCGGACGGTTCGCCGCCCTGCGTCGCTCCCCGGACGTGTCGGACCGGGTCAGTGACGAACTGCTCGCCACCGTCGCCCTGTCGCTGTTCGGCGCGGGCGCGGTGTCCACCTCGGCCTTCCTGCTGAACGCCGTCGTCTACCTGTGCGAGCAGCCAGAGCTCGCCGAGCGGCTGCGGCGGGAGCCCGCGCTGATCGGGCGCGCGGTGGACGAGCTGCTGCGGGTCAACCTGTCGATCGGCGACGCGCTGCCCCGGCTGGCGCTCGCGGACGTCCAGGTGGGCGATGTCCTGGTACGGGAGGGGGAGTTGGTGCTCGTCCTGGTCGAGGGCGCCAACTACGACCCGGAGGTCTTCCCGCACCCGGAGCGGATCGACTTCGACCGGACGGAGAACCCCCACCTGGCGTTCGGGGCCGGCCGGCACTTCTGCCCGGCCTCGGCGCTCGGCCGCACGCATGCCGAGATCGCCGTCACCGCCCTGGTCGAGCGGTTGCCGGCGCTCCGGCTCGCGCTGCCCGTCGAGCAGTTGGCCTGGCGGCCGGGCTTCATCAAGCGCATGCCGGAGCGGCTGCCGGTGGTGTGGTGACGCGTTGCCCAGGTGCCTCGGTGAGGCGGTGGCTCGGGGACGCGGTGCCCCGGTGACGCGGTGCCGGGGCAGATTCGGTGGTCGTGGTCGCGGTCGGGCCGCGTCAGACGCCCAGGAGGATCTTGTGGGTGAGTTCCCAGGTGTGGGGGTCGGCGGCGACCAGGAGGCCGTCCTCGCAGCCGGGGGCCTCGGGGCGGTAGGGGGTGCCGTCCAGGCGGGCGGAGACGCCGCCGGCCTCGGTGACGAGGAGGGAACCGGGGGCGTGGTCCCAGGGGAGGGTGCGCCAGTAGAGGAGGAAGTCGAAGCGGCCCTCGATCACGTCGGGGTACTCGATCCCGGCGGCGTGCCGGCCGGGGGAGACCTCGGCGAAGGCCGTGGCGTTGGCCAGCAGGCGGCGGCGGTGCTCGGGTTCGAGGTAGCGGCTCTTCACCGAGCCGCGCAGCTCGGCGGCGTCCTGTGGTGCCGGCGGGCGGGTGAGGCGCTCGCCGTCGCGCCAGGCGCCGGAGCCCAGCTCGGCGCGGTAGGCGGTGGCGGTGGCGGGCTGCCAGATCCAGGAGGCCACGGTGCGGCCGCTGCGGACGAGGGAGCACATCACGGCGTACTCGGGGCGGCCGGCGACGAAGTTGGCGGTGCCGTCGACCGGGTCGACCAGCCAGGCGGCGGGTTCGTCGTGGAGCGCCCGGGCGAGTGAGGGGTCGGCGGCGACGGCCTCCTCGCCGACCACGGGGACCGGCAGCAGCTCGTGCAGGCGGCGGGCGATGATGGCCTCGGCCTCGCGGTCGGCGATCGTCACGACCTCGCCGGGCCCCTTCTCCATCACCTCGCCGGCGGCCAGCGCCCGGAAGCGTGGCTCCACCGCCTCGGCCGATGCCTCGGCGAGTATCTCCGCCACCTTGTCCATCAGCACGTTCGCGCTCCCTTCGCTGTGTACCACTCTCCCACGAGAGCGGGAAGGGGGCTGCGGCGGACCGGGGGTCGCGCACGACTGACAGCCGACCGCTGACAGATGACAGCCGACGGATGACAGATGACAGCTGACAGATTTCGAAATCTGTCAGCTGTCATCTGTCTGTTGTCATTCGTCACCCGCCCAGATAGTGGAAGCCCGGGCGAGGGTGCATCAGGAACTCGTGGTGCGAGATGTTCCACGCGTATGCGCCCGCCATGGCGAACAGCACGCGGTCCGCCGCCCGCAGCCCCGCCGCGTCCTCGGCCGCGCGGGCGAGGACGTCCTTCGGGGTGCAGAGCTGGCCGGCCAGGGTGGCGCGGCCGGCGGTCACGGCGGGGCGCGGCCACGGGTGCGGCCAGAGGTCCACCGGGAGCACCGCGAAGGGCTGGGAGTGCCCACGGGTCACCGGGGTGCGCAGGTGGTGGGTGCCGCCACGGACCACCGCGAAGTCCTCGCCGTGGCTCCGCTTCACGTCCAGGACCTCGGTCGCGTACCAGCCGCAGTGGGCGGTCAGCGCCCGGCCCGGCTCGATCCGCAGGGTGAGCGCAGGGTGGGCGCCGAGCAGCTCGGCCAGCCCCTCGCCGAAGGCCTTCCAGTCGAAGCGCGCGGCCGGGTCCTCGTAGTCCACGGCCATCCCGCCGCCGATGTTGACCTCGTCGAGCGGGAAGCCGTGCCGTTCGGCGAGCGAGGCGGACCAGGCGACGATCTGCGAGGCGACCGACAGCTGCTCCGCCGCGTCGAGGCCGCTCGCCAGGTGGGCGTGCACGCCGCGCAGGCGCAGCCGGCGCCCCAGTGGGCCGCCATCGGTGAGCAGCCGGACGCACTCCTCGGCCTGCTCCGGGTCCAGACCGAACGGTGTGGGCCGTCCGCCCATCGCGAGCGGCACCGCGTCGAGCACGTCCGTGGTGACCGCCAGGTTGACCCGGAGCAGCACGTCCACGACCGCCCCCGGCCGCTCCGCGAGCACGGCGGCGAGCCGGTGCAGCTCCTGCTCGCTCTCGACGTGCCAGCGGTGCACCCCGGCCGCCACCGCGGCGGCGATCTCGGCCGGGGTCTTGCCCGGCCCGCCGAAGGCCAGCGGTGCGTCCGGCACGGCGGCTCGTACGTGCGCCAACTCGCCACCGCTGGAGACCTCGTAGCCGTCGACCGCGTCGCGCAGCGCGGTGAGCAGCGGCGCCTCCGGGTTGGCCTTGGCGGCGTAGTACAGCTCGACCCGCTCGGGCAGCGCGGCCCGGACGGCGGCGGCGTGCTCGCGCAGCGCGGCCAGGTCGTAGACGTAGGCGGGCAGTTCGTCGGACGCGAGGGCGGCGACGTGGCTGCGGACGGTCTCGGTCATCGGGCGGTGCTCCCGGCGGGAAGGCGGACGGGCATGCGGGCGGCTTCGGCGAGGACGGAGCCGGCCAGTGGGGAGGGCAGCCGGACGTAGCCGGCCTCGCGGTCGGCCTTGCGCTCCCAGCGGGTCAGCAGGTTGGCCTTGGCGGGCAGCGGGACGCCGGCGAGCAGGGCGCGCAGCCGGGGCGGGCAGCCGTGGGCGGCGGCGTACTCCTCCAGGGTGTCCCGGACGGCCTGCCAGAGCGCGCACTCCAGCTCGGGGTGGCGGTCCGCGAGGGCGGCGAGCAGCTCGGAGACGTGGTTGACCAGCAGGCAGTAGACCACGCGGTCCCAGCCGCGTTCGGCGTCGTACGTCATCGGGCCGGCCACCTCGGGCGGGAGGGCGGCGAGGATGTCGGCGTTGTGCTCGGGGACGAGCTTGGTGCCCTCCAGGTCGCGGAAGAGCACCTGGACGGGGTGCCCGGTGGCGTCCACGCCGATGAGCACGTTCTGCAGGTGCGGCTCCAGTACCACGCCGTGGTCGAAGTAGGCGGCCAGGACCGGCGGGACGAGCAGCCGCAGGTAGGCGCGCCACCAGTCGAGCGCCCTCGCGCCGTCCGCGTGTCCACCTGAACCGCCGTCCAGCAGACGGGAGATGTGCGCCGAGCTGGTCGGGTGTTCGTCGGCGACGGCGGCCGCGAGCAGCGGCGTGACGCCGGGGCGCAGCACGCTGTCGAAGCCCTCGCGGACGATCAGGCCGAAGCCCTCGTACAGCGCCCGGTCGGGGCGGCCGTCGATGCCGGGCAGGGCGAGGGTGCGGAAGGCCGGCTCGCGGAGCATCGCCGCGCCGGGGAAGCGCCGGGCGAGGTCGGCGAGCGCCGGGGCGAGCAGCCGGGTGAGTGCCACGGCGCCGGTGAGTTCGTAAGCGGCGTTCTTGCGCAGGCAGTTGGTGATGCGCACGTTGAGGCTGAACTTCAGGAAGGCGCCGGCGCCGTACAGGGTGCGCACCGAGGCGGTGGCGGTGAACCGCTCGCCGCGCGGGCCGAGGTCGAGGACGTCACCCCGGGTCATGGCATCGCGCAACAGCGGTCGGTCGCCGATGAGTTGGTACTGCCAGGGGTGGGCGGGCAGCAGTCGGTAGCCGTCCGGCACGGCGCCGAGGCCGTCCAGCAGGGCGGTGGCGCGCCCGTCCAGCGACTCCTCGGCCAGCAGTTCGGAGCGGACGGCGAAGTGGCGCAGCCGGAAGTCCGCGCGGGACTCCGGGGCGTAGTGGCGCCAGTCGCCGCGGGCGGCGGAGCGGGACTTGGGGGCCGGGTGGAAACGGTGGCCGAACAGCAGGGCCTGCTCGGACTCCAGGTAGCGGTCGGCCCCGGCGGCCGGGCGGCGGTCCAGACCCTGGCGGACGCCGTCGTGGCTGGAGGCCACCTGGGCGAGGAACTCCTCGTTGACCGTGCCGGTGCGCAGCTCCAGTTCGTCCTGGACGTACCCGGCCAGCTCCGGCCAGCCCAACTCGGCCCAGTCGCCGTCATGTTCGACTTCGACCGGGCCGGTGAAGCGATGCGCGCCGAGCAGCGAGGTGCGGCGCAGGGCGACCCGCAGCAGCGCGCCTCGGCGGGGCAGTCGCAGCAGCAGGCGTCCGTCGTCGGCGGCGGTCTGGTGCTCGGGGCCGGAGACCTCGCGCAGCAGGCAGTTCAGCAGGGTGTGGGCCACCACCTCGTCGGAGGTGGGCAGTTCGTCGTTCATGGGCTCGCCGGGGTTCGGCTCGCGGGTCGTCTGCTCGGCAGCCTGTTCGGCGGTCGTCTGCGCGGTGACCGTCTGCTCGGCAGTCGTGCGTTCGGCAGCCTGTTCGGCGGCCTGTTCCGCGGTCTGTTCTGCGGTCATCTGCGCGGTGGTCATCTGCTCGGCGGTCATCGGCGACTCCAGCGCTGGCGGAGGGACGGGAGGGTGAGGGCGGTGGCTGCGACGGCGGCCAGCAGGGCGGCGGCGGTTCCGGCCACCACGGGGGCGGCGGCACCGAATCGCCCGTTGGCCAGCGCGGCGACGGCGCCGGCGGCGACGGCACCACCTTTGGAGACGAGTTCGAGGGTGCCGAACATCCGGCCGGGCGGGCGCCCCTTGGCGGCCCCGGCGGCGAGCACCGCGAGGCAGACGAGGCCCAGCGTGAGCCCGCCCCCGAGCAGCAGTCGGACGGCGATGAACACGGGCAGCGAGTACGCGACCGCGTGCCCGGCCAGGCCGAGCGCGACGAAGCCGAAGCCGATCGCGATGCCGGTGTGCGGGCGGGAGTCGAACAGCCGGTGGGTGCGGGCGGCGAACACCAGGTAGCACAGGTGCGGCAGGGCGAACAGCACGCCGGTGGTGGTGCCGTCCACGCCGGGCAGGCGCTGCTCGGCAAGGGCGATGAGGTAGGGGAAGGAGATGACCGTCGCGAAGACGAAGACGAACTCGAAGGCGTAGAGCGTCAGGAGCGGCGCCGAGGCGGCCTTCCCGGACGCCCGGCCCGCGGTGGCCTCCGGGGCCTCGGGGCACGCCGGTTCGGGCAGCAGCGAGAGGAGCACCGCTGCGGCGAGCGGGAGTACGGCCATCACCAGGTACTGGCGGTGCGGGTCGATCCACGGGGAGAGCGCCCCGACCAGGATCGGCGCGGCCACCAGGGCCGCCCGTGCGCTGCCCTGCATCAGGGTGAGCGCGCGGGAGAGCCGGCTGCCGTCGAGCGCGGCGGCCAGGTAGCCGTTGGTGGCAGCGAAGGTGCCGCCGAGGAAGCCCTGGAGGACCAGCGCGAGGGTGAAGGCGGGCAGGCTGTCGGCGGCGCCGGCGAGCAGGAAGGAGACGGTGAGCCCGAGTTGGGCGCGCAGCAGCAGCCGTTTGCGGCCGAAACGGTCGGCCAGCCGGCCCCACAGCGGCGCGCCGAGCCCGCTGAACACCGTCGGCACGATGTACAGGATGCCGGCCCAGCGGGCCTGCGGGTCGCCGAGACCGGGCAGGATCGCGGTCAGGTACGGCGGGAGACCGAGTGCGGCGAAGGAGGCGACGAAGTAGCAGGCCGCGACGGCGTGCACCTGGCGTCGGCCGAGCCCTTCGGAGTGCGCGGTCGCGGGCTGCGAGTGCTGCGGCAGGGTCTCCACCGTCATCGGGCGGACCCGTCGCCGTGCGCGGAGCTGCGTGCGGCGTCGCGCAGGTAGTTCGGGCCGGTGGTGTAGTGCTTGTTGATGTCGGCGGCGCCCGAGCGTTGCTTGGTGAGCAGCGTCCCGGCGGTGACCATGGCCTTGACCGGCAGCCGCTCGGCGTCCAGCAGGGCCGTTCGCAGCGGCTCGCCCACCGGCCCCAGCCGCTCCACGGCCTCCGCCGTGCGCTTGCGCAACAGGGTGAGGGCGTCCGGGAGTTCGGCCCGGCCGTGGGCGGCGAGGCCGAAGGCGACCGAGCCGGTGCACAGGTGGCCGGTGATGGTGGCGAAGAGGTCGACCAGTGCCCGGTCGTCCTCGCCGAAGATCCGCGCATCGTCGAACTCGTCTACGGAAGGGGCGAGTTCGCCGAGGGCGGCGGTCATCCGGGCGGTGTTCACGCGCGGGCCGTCGTCGTCCTTGTAGAGCAGCCGCAGACCGTCCTCGTCGAGTACCAGCGAGGTGTTCTGCTGGTGCGACTCCAGGGCGATGCCGTAGCCGAACAGCGTGGTCTGCCAGTCCAGCAGCAGCTCCAGCAGGGCGTCGTAGCAGGCCAGGACGGAGCCACCGTGGTAGCGGTCGGCGAGGTGGTCGATGACCAGGCGGCCGTCGGGCGCGGGGGCCAGCAGGGCGGCCAGCGGGACGGTCGACGCCCGCTCCAGCCCCGCCGGGTAGCGGCGCAGCAGGACGGCCAGCAGCTCGTGCCCGGCGTGCGCCCAAGTCTGCTCGTCGGCATGCAGGATCCGGCCGGCGAACCGCGGCTCGCGCTCCAGCACGGCCTCGATCAGCCGCTGGCCGGCCGCGCCGTCGAGCAGCGTGCCGGGCTTGATGGTGCGGCGGTTGAGGCGGCCCAGGGTGGCGGTGGCGAGCGGGAGCTTGAGGTGGCACTCGGGGTCGTCGGCGACGGCGACGGTGCGCATGGACAGGGTCGGGACGACGGTCAGGTACGGCCGTTCGGCGAGCACCGCGCGGTCGGCCAGGCCGGTGGCGGCCAGCGCCTCGTCCAGCGGCGCGCCGACGGTGAGCGGGTGGACCGGCAGGGTGGCCCAGCCGTCGCCGGGGCACCGGTCGGCGAGGCCGAGCCAGGCCGGGGTGGGCCACCAGCTGGGCAGCGGCCGTTCGCCGTGGACGGTCAGCGCACCGGTCGGCACGGCCAGCCAACGCAGCTCGAAGGCCGGGTGGAACTCGGGTGCGTAGGCGCGGAGTTGGGTCTCGGTGAGCCCGGAGCGGCCGCGCGCAGTCGGGTAGACCGGGTGGTCGATGTGGGCGGCCAGGGTGTCGTGGCCGAGGGCGGCGGCGGGGCCGGTCCAGTCGGCCGGATCGGCGCCGTACAGGTCGGTCAGCCGGTCGTGCACTTCTACGCGGACCCGCTCGTGCAGCTCCATGGTGGCGAGGGTCTGGCGGCACTCCTCGGCGAAGGCCGCCCAGCCGGGCCGGTCCTCGGCGTCGGCCAGTTCGGCGAGGGCTGTCACGACGGTGTCCGGGCCGGTGATCCGATGCCCGTCGAGCTCCAGCAGCGGCAGCCGGGCGGCATACTCGCACTGGAAGCCCTCCGGGGCCACCGGCAGGGCGAGCCGCGCCTCGGGGACGGTCAGCCAGGGGCCGTCCGGACGGTTCTCGACGGTGCCTCGGCTGCGCAGGCCGAGGACGTCCTCGCGCAGCAGGGCGGAGAGCACCCGCAGGGTGAGCTGCGCGGTGGCGGTGGCGGTGGCGGTGGCGGTGGCGGTGGCCGTGGCCGTGGCGTCGGCGTCGGCGGTGGCGGCTGGGTGGGCCTCGGCCGCGGGCGGGTCTCCGGCGGTCACGGGGTGATCTCCCAGCGGTTGGCGGCGAGGAAGCGGGCGACGGCGGCGTCCACCGCGCCCTGATCGGTGCCGACTGCCCAGATGACGCCCAGGTAGTCGCGGTTGGTGCGGTAGAGCTCGTGACGTTCGCCGAGCGCGCGCAGCGGTCGGTAGGCGAGCCGGACGCCGTCGCGTTCCTCGTCGTACGGGCCGGGGGCGGCGGTGAGGACACCGGCGCGCTCGGCGCAGACCAGCTCGTTGCGGGCCCGGCGGGGTGTGGCGGCGCACCTCTCCGTCAGGTCGGCGGGCAGCTCGCGGCCCAGGTGCACGCCGAGGACGAGCTCGAACAGCGGGATGTCGAGGATCTCGGCGAGCATCAGGTCGCACTGGTCGCCGATGGCACGGTAGTTGACCTCGATGATGCGGGCGCGGCCGTCCGGCTGGAGCACGAACTCCGTGTGGCAGACGCCGAACCCGACGCCGAGCGCGTCGAGTTGAGTGAGCACCTGGTCGACCACGGGCCGCGGGTGCGCCGGGACGAAGGTGAGCAGCTCCTCGATGAAGTCCGGCGGCGGGGAGAGCCGGGTGCGGAAGCCGCCGAGGACGTGCCGGCGGTGGCCGTCGCCGAGGGTCTCCAGGGTGTACAGCTGTCCGTCCAGGAACTCCTCGACCACCAGGGTGGCGTCGGCCCTGCGGTGCTGGATCTCCTTGCAGCGGGCGGCGAGTTCGGCGGCGTCGGTGACCAGGGTGACGTCCTCGCTGGCCACACCCTCGCGGGGCTTGACCACGCAGGGGAACGGCGGGTCCAGCTCGGCCGGGTCCTGCCCGGGGGCCAACTCGGCGGACCAGACGGTGTCCTGGCCGGTCAGCGTGAGGTGGCGGCGCAGCTGGCCCTTGTCCTTGGCGCGCAGCGCGGCCTTCCAGTCCTTGGCGGGGAGGCCGAAGTACTCGGCGGCCAGGGCGGTCTGGGTCTGCAGGTGGTCGCTGTTGCTGAACACCGCGTCGGGTGCGTGGCCTGGGGAGGCCAGGGCGAGGCGGGAGATCAGGCTGACCACGGCGCGGAAGTCGCGCACGTCGCACTCCAGGACCTCGGGCGCGGCGAAGGGGAGCGTGGCGTAGGCCTGGCGGTGGGGTTCGGCGCAGTCGGTGAGGACGGTGACGTCGAGCCCGAGCCGGGCGGCGGCGGGCAGGAAGCCGGTGGTGACCGAGTCGGTGGGGTTCAGGGCGAGCAGGTAGAGCCGCATGGGGGTCCTCGGAGGGATGGCGGGGGAGAGTGGGCGAACGGATGACAGCTGACAACTTTCGAAATCTGTCAGCTGTCATCTGTCATCTATCGGGTGTCATCTATCGCGTGTCGGCGGTCGGCGCTCGGCGCTCGCCTGCATCCGTTCGGCGCGTCCGCGGGACGACTACTTGGGCGCGTCCACGCCCGCGGCCTTGGCGATGTCGACGAGCATCGCGTCGGCGGCCTGGACACCGATGCCGGACATCCAGGTCTCGTCCGGGACGTTGAACACCTTGTTGTTCTTGACGGCGTTCAGGCCCTGCCAGACCGGGGTCTGCTGGACCTCGCTCTCCTTGGTCTTGGTGGGGTCGTCGGCGGTGGTGACGAACACCAGGTCGGCGTCGGCCTGGTTGATCTGCTCGGCGCTGACCTCGATGATGTTCTGGTCCACGTCCTGGGAGGCCGGGCGGGTCAGGCCGACGTCCTTGAGCACCACGCCGCTGTAGGAGGACTTGGCGTACAGGCGGGTCGGGCCGGTCACGAAGCGGACCACCGAAGCGGTCGGCATGGTCCCGTTGAACTTGGTCCTGATCTCCTCGCCGAGCTTCTTCGCGCGTGCCTCGTAGTCCGCGAGGGCCTTCTTCGCCTCGTCCTCCTTGCCGAGCGCCTGGGCGTACAGCGCCAGGTTCTCCTTCCACGGGAACCCGGTGGTCTCGGCCAGCACGGTCGGGGCGATCGCGTTCAGCTGGGAGTACACCTTGGCGTGCCGGACCTTGGAGGAGAGGATCAGGTCGGGCTTGAGGGAGGCGATCAGCTCAAGGTTCGGCTCGTTCATCGGGCCGACGTCCTTGGTGTCCTTGATCTTGTCCTTGAGGTAGTTCGGGAACCCGCCCTCGGTCTTCATGTGCGGGGACACCGCGCCGACCGGCGTGATGCCGAGCAGCGTGACGTCGTCCAGCTCGCCGCTGTCGAGGACGACGACGCGCTTGGGTCGGCTCTTGAGCTCGGCCGTGCCCGCGGCGTGCTTGACGCTGCGCGGGAAGCCTGCGGCGGTGTCGGCCGAGGCGGAGGACGCGGAGTCGCCGCCCGACTTGGCACCGTCCCCGCTGCTGCCGCAGGCGGCGAGCAGGGTGGTCGAGAGGGCGACGGCGAGGACGGCGACGGGGAGTCGGCGGTTCATCAGGGTTCCTTGGATCGGGTCGAACAGGGGGACGGGGGAGGGGAGTTCAGACGGCGGCGGAAGCCGGGTCGGACGCGGCGGCAGTGGTAGCAGCACGGGCAGCGGCACCGGCGGCCGCAGCACCGGCACTGGCACCGGCGGCCGCAGCACCGGCAGCGGCGGCACCGGAGCCGCGCACCCGCACCCGCGCCCGCGGCACGACCAGCGGCGTGCCGGTCTCCGGATCGGGCACGACCCGGCACGGCACCTGGAAGACGGCCTCCACCAGCTCGGCCGTCAGCACCTCCGACGGCGGACCGGCGGCCGCGAGCCGTCCGTCCTTGAGCACCACCAGGTGATCGGCGTACCGGGCGGCCTGCCCGAGGTCGTGCAGCACCATGACGACGGTGCGTCCGGCCTCGGCGTGCAGGTCGGCGACCAGGTCGAGCACGTCGAGCTGGTGGCGCAGGTCCAGGAAGGTGGTCGGCTCGTCGAGCAGCAGCAGGTCGGTCTCCTGGGCGAGCGCGAGCGCGATCCAGACCCGCTGGCGCTGCCCGCCGGAGAGCCGGTCGACCTGCCGGTCGCGCAGCTCGGCGGTGCCGGTACGCTCCAGCGCCTCCTCGACGGCGGCCTGGTCGGCCTTGGACCAGGGGCTGAGCATCCGCTGGTGCGGGTACCGCCCGAGCCGGACCAGTGCCTCGACCGTGACCGCCTCCGGGGTGACCGGCTGCTGCGGAAGCAGGCCCATCCGCTTGGCGAGCGCCCGGGCGGGCATCCGGTGGATGTCGGCGCCGTCCAGGGTGACGGTGCCGGCGGCCGGGTCGAGCAGCCGGACGAGCCCGCGCAGCAGCGTCGACTTGCCGCAGGCGTTCGGTCCGACGATGGCGGTGACGGCGTTGCCGGGCAGTTCGAGGTCGAGGCCCTCGACGATGGTCCGGTCGCCGTAGCGCAGGCCGAGGCCCCGGGCGGCGAGCCGGTTCGCGGTCGTGGCGGAGGCTGCCGGAGGGGTCCGGCCGGCAGCCGCGGCGGGGGTGTCGGCAGCGGTCGCGGTGGCAGCTGCGGTGACAGCGGGCGCGGTGGCAGCGGCGGTGGAGGTCTCGGCGGAGGTCATCAGCTGCTCCTCTGGGGAAGCCGGCTCTGGCGGATCATCAGCACCAGGAGCCAGGGCGCGCCGAGGGTGGCGGTGACGGCACCGACCGGCAGGCCGTGGACGGGGATCACGTGGAGCACCAGGAGGTCGGCGGAGAGCAGCAGCACGGCGCCGGTGAGCGCGGTGAGACCGAGGGTGCCGAGGGTGGGCGGCCCGGCGAGCAGCCGGACCAGGTGCGGGACGGCGAGCGCGACGAAGGCGACCGGCCCGGTGAGGGCGGCGGCCAGCGAGGCGAGGGTGATGGTGAGCAGCAGCAGCAGGAGCCGGTCGCGGGCCGGGTTCAGGCCGAGGCCGCCGGCCGAGTCGTCGCCGAGGTCGAGCACGGCGACCCGCCGTTGGCAGAGCAGGACGCCGACCGCGGTCAGCGCGATGGCGGAGCCGCCGATCCATACCTCGGTCCAGTTGCGGCCGTAGAGCGAGCCGGTGGTCCACTGCAGTGCCGAGGAGGCCAGCTCGGCCGGGAACCGTACGATCATCAGGTTCACGGCGGCGGCCAGGCCCTGCTGCACCGCCAGGCCGACCAGCACCAGGCGGGTGACGGCCATCTTCGAGCGCCAGGCGAAGCCGCCGAGCAGCAGCGCCGCGAGCAGCCCGCCGCCGACCGCGGCCAGCGGGATCAGCTGCTGGGAGGCGCCGGTGGCCAGCATCAGCACCGCGCCGAAGGAGGCGCCGCCGGTGATGCCGATGGTGTCGGGGGCGGCCAGCGGGTTGCGGAACAGCCGCTGCAGCATCGAGCCGGCCATCGCCAGCCCGGCGCCCGCGATCAGGGCGGAGACGACGCGGGGTGCGCGGAACTGCTGCACCACCAGGACGTTGCCGGGCTCGCCCTGGCCGACGAGCGCGCGCAGGGCGTCCCAGACGGGGATGTCGACCTGCCCGGTGCCGAGCGCGATCCCGGTCAGCAGCACCAGCAGCGCGGCGGCGACCAGCGACCAGACGGCGGTACGGGTCCGGCGGCGGGCGAGGGCCCGGGCGGGGAGGGCGAGCGCGGTCACCGGGCCACCTTCCGGGCCAGCACCGCGAGCAGCGGCGCGCCGAGGAACGCGGTCACGATGCCGACCTCGATCTCGGACGGGCGGACCACCAGCCGACCGAGCACGTCGGCGGTGAGCAGCAGCAGCGGACCGGCGATCAGGCAGCCCGGCAGCAGCCAGCGGTGGTCGTTGCCGAGCAGCGGACGGACCAGGTGCGGCGCGGCCAGTCCGATGAACGCCACCGGTCCGGCGACGGCCACCGCGCTGCCCGCGAGCAGGACGACGGCGAGCCCGCCGGCCACCCGGATCCGGGCCACCGGCACGCCCAGCGACTGCGCGGTCTCGTCGCCGAGGGCCAGCGCGTTGAGCGCGGGGGAGATGGCGAGGGCGCCGATCAGGCCGAGCGCGAGGAAGGGCAGGACGGGGGTGAGGGTGTCCAGGTGCCGCCCGGCGATCGAGCCGGCCAGCCAGAACCGGGCCTCGTCCAGCGTGCGGTGACTGGCCAGCATCAGCGCCGAGGTCCAGGAGGTGAGCACCACCGTGAGCACGGTGCCGCCGAGCGCGAGCCGGATCGGGTCGAGGTCCCCGCCGCGCCGGGACATCGCGTACGCGGCGACGGCGGCGACGGCTGCTCCGGCGAAGGCGAACCAGACGTACTCGACCGGGCGGGAGAGGCCCAGCGTGTAGATCGCGGCGACCACGGCGAGGCTCGCGCCCGCGTTGATGCCGAGGGTGACCGGGGAGGCCAGCGGGTTGCGGGTGACGCCCTGGGCGACCGCCCCGGCGACGCCGAGCGCGGCCCCGACGGCCAGTCCGATGAGCGTGCGCGGGACCCGAAGGCCCGTCACCACATCGGCGTCACCGCCGTGTGCGGCGCCGGTGAGGGCATCGACGACGGTCGACAGCGGAATGGATCGGGAGCCCAGCGCAAGGCTCAGGGCAGCGCACAGCACGAGCGCACACACGCCGGCGCCCAGCAGCAGGGGCTGCCGGGCCGCCGAGGGGCGGGGCGTCGCCGGGGCCGCGGGGGCGGGCGGGTCGGTTCTCAGCACGAGGCAATATCTTAGGTTAGGTTTACCTAAGTTCGTCAAGGTCGGGGCGATTTCGTCCTCGATTGGTCCGATGTGTCGATCGGACTGCCGGGACGGACTGATCGCCCGGGATCGACCCCGGTCGCCCCGCGGTATGAGGCATTGTAAGGTGAGCCTCACCTTAATCGATCATGCGGAATCGATCTCGGGAGTGTCGATGGTTCCCGGAACACCCCTGTCCGTCGCGCCTCGCGGCGCCCTGCAACCCGCCGTGTCCACCGTGTCCGGCGCGTCCGCCGCGCTCGTCCCGTCCGACGGGTCCGGCGCATCCGCCGCGCTCGTCGTGTCCGGCGCGCTCGTCCCGTCCGCCGCGTCCACCGTGCCCGGCGCGCTCGTCGGTGACTACCGGCGGCTGCTGGAGCTGTGCCCGGTGCTGGAGCTGCGGCTGCTCGACGCCGCCGAACCCGCCCCGCGCGCCGCCGACGGCTGGTACTCCGGAGCCCGGATCGCCACCGACGAACGGGCGTTGGCCGCCGTCCTGGCCGGCGAGGAGTCCCGGATCGCGGCCCGGCACGGCCGCGCCCCGCGGCCGCACGTCACGGCCTCCCGGCTGCTGCACCACTACGTCTGGTCGGCCTGCCTGATCGTCGCCGGGCCGTGGCACCTCGCCCGGAGGGTGCCCGTCGTCGACCCCACCGACCTCTGGCTGCACGCTCCCACCGGCGCGCTCGCCCTGCGCCCGCGCGGCCACGTGACCCTCCCCGGTGACGACGAGCTCCGCGCCGAACTGCGGGCCGCCGTGGTCGCGCACGTCGAGCCGCTGCTCGCGGCGTTCGCCGGGCCCACCCGGCGCCACGACCGGGCGCTCTGGGGCATGGTGACGGACGACCTCGCCTCCGCCGTCTGGTACCTCGGCCGGATGCTCGGCGACGAGGACACCGCCGTCACCGCCACCGGGGCCGTTCTGCCCGGCGGCACGCAGCCGCTCCCGGGCGCCGCCGACTTCCGCCGTCTGCGCACCCCCGACGGGCGCACCCACCACACCCGCACCCGGCTCGGCTGCTGTCTTTACTACGCGGTCGAGCCCGAGGCCGTCGCCTGCCTGACCTGCCCGCGCACCTCCGACGAGGAACGGCTGCGGCGGCTCTGACCGCGAGCAACGGCGGCGCGCCGGGCTGCTGGGTCGCTGACGGGCCGTCCACAGCCGTACCGGGCACCGTGGTTTGTTGTCGGTGACGTCGGCTATGGTCACCGGCATGATCGATTCCACCATGCGGGTCCGGATCGCCCGTCCCTCGCGAGACCTCGCTGCGGCCGAGCGCTTCTACGTCGGCGGCCTCGGCCTCGACGTGCTGTGGCGCACGACCGAGCGGGTCTCCGGCGAGCACGACCTGCTGATGGTCGGCCCGCCCGGTGGTGCCTGGCACTTCGAGCTGACCAACGACCCGGAGCAGCCGCTGGAACCCACCCCGACGGTGGACGACCTGTTCGTCGTCTACCTCGGTGCGCCGGTGGACGAGGCCCTGGCCGCCCGGCTGGAAGCGGCCGGCGGCACCCGGGTCGAGGCCCACAACCCGTACTGGGACGAGTTCGGCGTGACGGTGGCAGACCCGGACGGCTACCGGCTGGTGCTCTGCTCCCGCACCTGGGGGGCCTGACCGGCCGGGCCCGTTCCGCTCCCGTCGCGCGGCGCCGGACCGGGCGCGGACTCCCCGGCCCCGCCGCGCGGCGCCGAGCCGAGCAGGGGTTCCCCGGCCCCACCGCGCAGTACCGCCACGCCCCGGTCCAGGTCCACACCGAAGTGCGGCGGCGATCCGGCCTGCGCGTCGTCCCGCAGCGCCAGCTGCTCCCTCTTCTGCTCGACCTGGATCCGCTTGCCGGGGCTGAACAGCGCGTGCAGCTCGTCCAGCCCGCCGGCGCCCAACCCCGCGACCCCGGGCCCCCGCTGCCGCGGGCGCGGCGACGCCTCGTCCCGGATCTGGTACACCGCCAGCGCGGCCAGCCCCAGTAACGCCGCCACCGTCGCCACCACACCCACGATCAACCCCATGCCCGCTCAACGCCGGACCGGGGCGGAGGCGTTCCCCGGGCACCCGTTCGAGCCGGGAGCCACGTTCGCCGGATACGCTGCCACACCAACGGAAGGAGCGCCCTCACCATGACCGTGCGCGGAACCCTCGTGGACATCCGGACGGCGGACGGCACCGCCGACGCCTACCTCGCCCATCCCGACGACGGCCGGGCCCACCCGGGCGTCATCCTCTACATGGACGCCTTCGGGCTCCGGCCGCACCTGAAGCGCATGGCCGACCGCCTCGCCGCGGCCGGGTACGCGGTGCTCGTCCCCAACGCCTTCTACCGGAACGGCCGCGCGCCGGTCGTCGAACTGCCGGAGCTGATCGACCCGGAGAGCGACGACGCGATCTTCGACCAGCTCGGCCCGTTGCTCGCCACCCTCACCCCCGACGCGACCGAGCGCGACGCGGACGCCTACCTGCGCTGGCTCGGAGAGTCACCGCTGGTCCAGGACGGGCCGGTCGGCCTCACCGGCTACTGCCGAGGCGCCCTCCTCGCCCTGCGCACCGCCGCCAGCCACCCCGACCGGATCGCCGTGGCGGCCGGCTTCCACGGCGGCAACCTCGCCACCGAGCGCCCCGACAGCCCGCACCTGGGCGCCGACCGGATCACCGCCGAGCTGTACTTCGGCCACGCGGACCAGGACGAGTCGCTGCCGCCCGAGCAGATCGACCGGCTCGCCGAGGCCCTCACCGCGGCCGGTGTCCGGTACCGGGCCGAGGTCTACACCGGCGCCCCGCACGGCTACACCCAGGCCGACACCACCCGCTACGACGCGGTCGCCGACGGGCGGCACTGGGAGGAACTGCTCGGCCTGCTGAAGCGCGTCCTGCCGGCCTGAGGCCTGAGGCCTGAGGCCTGAGGCCTGAGGTCGGACCGCCGGGCCGTTGACTGCCGGACCGCCGGACCGCCGGACCGCCGGGCCGTCGGACCGCCTGTCCGGTGGCTTCGCCCCGTGGGCACGGGTCCGGCCGTGCAGCCCGGCGCAGCGGTCCGACGGTGCGGTCCGCGCCCGATCTGTTGGTTCGCGGTTCATGGTCCGGACGAACGGAGTTCGGGCATCGGAGTCACCGGCCGGACAACGTCGGATGCCTGACGATGAGTCGGGCCGTGTCGCCGCGGGTGTCGGGGGGCGGGCGCGGTCATCGGGGGAACGGGGCCGAGCGACGGATCCAGGGGGCCGTACGTGCACACCATGCAAGACAAGCGGGGGACACGGACCGGGGGGCCGGGCCTGCGCAGCGTCCAGGACGCCATCGCGCAGGCATTCGCCGAATGCACGCCCGGCGAGGTGCGGCCGGGTGAACTCGACCGCGAAGGAAGGGCGTTGCGCTGGGTGGAGGCCGGTCAGGGCACCGGCGTGCCGGTGGTCCTGATCGCGGGCTGCGGCACCCCGTCACTCACCTGGACGCCGGTCCTGCCCGAACTCGCGCGACACGGAAGGGTGGTGGCGTACGACCGGGCCGGGCTCGGAGCCAGCGACCCCTGTCGCGGCAGCGGCCGGGCCGGGGTCGTGACACCGACGCTGGACGGTCAACTCGCCGACCTCGCCGCTCTGGTGCGCCATCTGGACGCCGGTCCCGTCGTCCTGGTAGGCCACAGCTGGGGCGGCCAGCTGGCCCAACTCCTGGCCTGGCAGCAGCCGGAGCTGGTGGCCGGGCTGGTCCTGGTGGATCCGGCGCACGAGGAGTTCCAGCCGCCGGCCATCCGCGTCGCCGAAGCCGCGCTCAACCGGCTGGGGATGCTCCGTGCGGCACTGGCGGCCTCCTCGCACGGACCGGCGGATCCGCTCGCGCGGGCCGAGGCGGCCGTGGTCGCGCACCACCACCAGCGGTGGACCGTCCTCGCCGAGAACCGGCTGACCACCGTCGTCGTCCCCGAGGTGCGGCGGCGCCGCGCCACCGCGCGGCTGCCCGAGGTGCCGGTGGCCGTGTTGAGCGCGACCGAGGGGCTGCCGGGGAGGATGCGCTCCCGGTGGACCGCCATGCAGTCGCAGATCGCGTCCCGCGCCACCAGGGGAACGCACATCGTGGTGCGCGGCTCCGGCCACGCCGTTCACGCCGACCAGCCCAGGGCGGTCATCGCTGCCGCGCTGGAGGTTTCCGACCACGCCCGATACATCCGGAAGGTCTGACGGACGGGCGACGGTCGTGCTCAATTCCTGCCCCTATCCGGTCTGCTGAGGACACGACACGCTCTGGCACACTGTGTGCCGACGACCCGGCGGGGCGGGTCACGACACACTGGGGGACAAGGGCATGAGCGGGGCGGGCACCGTGCTCGGCGGGCGGTACAGGCTGGTCGAGCGGATCGGCGGCGGCGCGATGGGCTCGGTCTGGCGGGCCGAGGACACCGTGCTGGCACGACAGGTGGCGGTCAAGATCCTGCGCTCGGAGCTGTTCGAGGACGGCACCGCCACCCAGCGCTTCCGCCGGGAGGCCCAGTTGGTCGCCGCGATCGACCACCCCGGCGTCGTCGACGTCCACGACTACGGCGAGAGCGGCGCGGACGGCGACGAACGCTGCGCCTACATCGTGATGGAGCTGATCGACGGCCTTCCGCTGGACCGGGTGCTGGCCGACGCCGGCCCGATGACCGTCGAGCGCGCGCTCGACCTGGTGGCCGGCGCCCTGGACGCACTGCACGCCGCGCACCGGCGGGACATCGTGCACCGGGACATCAAGCCGTCCAACCTCATGCTGCGCACCGACGGCCGGGTCGCCATCACCGACTTCGGCATCGCCCGGGCGATCGCCAGCACCAAGCTCACGGCCCCGTTCGCGATCATCGGCACCGCGCTCTACATGTCCCCGGAGCAGGCCGAGGGATCGTCCCTGGGACCGGCCACCGACCTCTACTCGATCGGTGTGGTCTGCTACGAACTGCTGGTCGGTGAGCCGCCGTACTCCGGGGACGGGCCGCTGCAGATCGCGCTCAAGCACGTCAACCAGCCGGTGCCGGAGCTGCCGGAGGCCTTCCCGGCGGCGGTCCGGGCGCTGGTCGCCAGGGCACTGGCCAAGAAGCCCGAGGAGCGGTTCGCGGACGCCGCCGAGATGGCGGCGGCTGTGCGTGCGGCACTCGGCGGCGTCGGCGTCAGTGCCGGGCGCGGCGAGGGCGGCGAGGGTGGGGCGGGAGGGGCGGCGGGCGGAGCGAACGAGGACAGGTCCGCGGCGGTCGACAGCCGGACGATCGCCCTCCGGCCCGGCGCGGGGTCGGCGGCGAAGGATGAGGCCGGGGCAACGGGATCCAAGCAAGGCGGACCCGCGGAAGACGGACCCGAGGAAGACGGACCCGAGCAAGGCGGACCCGAGCAAGGCAGGGCCATGGCCGGGGCTGTGCTCTCTCCCGCCGCCGTGGAGGCCCCCGCGCCTGCCGAGGTCGCGAATGTGCAGCCGCAGCCGCAGCCGCAGCCGCAGCCGCAACTGCAGCCCCAGGCGCAGACCGAGCCCGGCCGGCGCCGGTCCCGTCGAACCCTGCTGGTGCCCGTGATCATCCCCGTCATCATCTCGGCGGGCACCGCCACCGCCCTGCTGATCGACCGCAGTCCCGGCGGCTCCGACGCCACCGCGCCGCCCGCCGCCCAGCCGACCGTCGTGGTCACCGTCCCCGCGAATCCGGCCGCCGGCACCCCGGCCGCCGCGACCGGCACCGCGCCCGCCACCCCGCCGCCGACCGACATCCCGACGGCCGTCCCGAACCCGGACCAGCCGGCCCCCGGCGCCCCCAACCAGCAGGCCCCCGTCCCGGCGCCGGGCCAGGCCGCCGGCGGCGCGTCCACCGGCGGGTCCGGGTCCGGGGCAGGGGCAGGGGCCGCGGGCGGGCAGGCGAACCAGCCCGGCGGCGCCGCCGGTGGCAACCCGCCCGCCCCGCCCGCCAACCAGAACCCGCAGCCCCCGGCCCAGACCTCCGGCGGCGGCTCCACCGCGGCGCCGCCGCAGAGCCCGAGCCGCCCCGCGTCCTGCGGCGGCAACAGCTGGAGCACCATCGTCAGCGTGAAGCACCAGCGCCCGATCGGGATGAGCAACGACAACCTGAACGG